>NZ_JBIVMF010000053.1:0-18646 GCF_044752945.1 Streptomyces sp. NPDC088554
AAATACCCCATGCCTGCATCCAGTCGGCAATCCCACGCCCGGCCCAGCGAGCCTCAAAAACCGGCTTCAGAACCGACCGGTGGATCGAGGCTTAGCCGCCTTCACCGCAGCCTCACGCGCGGTCAGCGCGTGCTCGGCGGCCATCTCCCGCGTCTTCGCCTTCACTGCTTCAGCAGCGCGAACTCGCCGCCGCAGCTCCGACGCGTTCACCGGTCCTGCCGAATTCGTGCTCACCTGTGCCCCCAGTTCTGTTCGAAAATACTGCTCGTCGCGCGCACCGTAGGCATAGGTCCGCGGACATCTCGAACCACGAGTTCGTTGGGTGCCGGCCAGAGCGAAAGGCAGCCTCCGGCGGGTCCTCTCTCGGAGGGGGTGGGGGCTGGTCTGTTGGGTGCGGGAGCGTTGTGGTGCGGGTGAAGGCGGGGTTCCCTCCTCGGCCGGACACCCCAAGGGGCGTACCAGGAACCCGGACACGGCGTCCAGGCCGAGCCGCTACGCGGTCGCTACGCGAGCCAGGACACCGCGCCCGGAACCCTGGTACGGCGGAGCTGTCCGACCGAGGAGGGAACCCCGCCCAGGCCCGTTGTGGCCGGGCCCGGCCGGGCGGGTGCGGGCCGGGGGTACGGGAAAAGGCCAGGTCAGGGCCCTTATCAGGGTTGACCCAACCCCTAGAACATGGTTTAATTAGTGATGTCGGAAGGGGAGGGTAACCCCCGACCGGCACCGGTAGGCCGACCGGCCGCCGACAACCTCTCTCACCAGGAGAACGAACGATGAACACGCCTCTCACCGTCGCAGAGCTGGCCCACCCGATCGCCCTCGAACTCGGCGGCAACTGGCGACCGCAGCCCGCGCGCCACGGCGTCCAGGAGTTGGACCACGCCGCCACCTTCACCCACCTGGACGGCCGACAGCTTCACCTCTCCGAGCGGTTCGATGACCCCGGCCACCTGCACATCCGAGGTGCATTCCCCGCCACCGACTACCCGTTCCGCAGGGGCGAGCGCGACACCGTCCGAGTCGCCATAGACGAGGACCCGGCAGGCATCGCGGCCCGGATCGCCGCCGACCTCATCCCCGCGCACCGTGACGTCCACGAGCGGGTGCAGGACCACAACCGCGCACAGGCCGAGATGCGCCGAGGCGTCGAGGAAGCCGCACGCGATCTCTCGGTGCGACTCCCCGGAGCGCGGACCCGGGTCGACGGTACAACTGCCTTTGTCTACATGAATCTTGAGTCGGGAGAAGTCCGTATTGGACTCGACGGCGACACTGTGAGTCTCGTACTCAACGATGTGCCTCGGGTCATCGCCGACGCCGTCGTATTCGCGGTGAGCCGATTCCTTCCCCACGTCCAGACCCCCGAGGGTGAGCGCGGGGAATACGTCGACGGATACGCCCTCTAATTCCCCGTACGTTTCGGCGGCGCGCTGCTCAGTGCGCCGCCTCCCCCAGAAAGGCCCCAGGATGAGCGCCGACGTATTCACGATCGAGCCGCAATGGATCGTGCAGGCTCCGCACCTCCGGTGCACCCTCAAGCGTGCCCTTGCGCTCCAGGCCACACAGAATGTGTGGTCCGGTACCGAGCACATCAACAACGCCGTAGCGATGGCCTACGGTGATCAACTCCCTGACTCCGGCCGATGGGAACTGACCCGTTCCCAACTCCGCACACTCAAAATTGCCATTGAGTGGCGCAGGGCCACGCGCGCGGCCAGCGACAAGAAAACCGCCCCCGATATCCTCGAACGCTGGACGCGAATAGAGGACGAGGTCATAGCCGCATACCGCGCCGTGAGCAACGAAGCAGGGCTGTACTGGATTTAGAGGGTTGCCGATCACCCAGGAACATGGTTTAATTAGTGGTGTCGGAAGGGGGTGGGCAACCCCCCGACCGACACCGTGGGGCCAGCCGGCCCCGGTCGATCTCTCACCAGGAGGACCGCGACATGCCCCGTAAGCCGAAGATGACCGACGAAGAGCGCCGGGCCTACTCCGCCAAGATGCGCGGTGAACTCGAAGCCGTCATGGATCGCGCGTACGGCGCGATGGTCGGCAGCGAAGAATTCTGGGCCGCCGTCATGCGCACGGCCGCGAACCTGACTCACCCGGACCGCGACGACCGCAGCCCCACCAACTGCATCGCCATCGCTGCCCAGTGCCCGAACGCCACCCACGTACTCAGCTCCGGAGACTGGCGAAAGGCCGGACGCTTCCCGGCCAAGGGGTCCACCTCCCTCCGTATCTGGACGCCGATCAAGCGCCGGACCGAGGATGCCCAGGAGGCCACGGCCGCAGCCACCGACGGAGGGCAGCGAGAGGCCGCCGGGGAGGCTACTGAGAGCCAGGGGCGCAAGGTGTCCGGCTTCAAGGCCGGGCCGGTTTTCGACATCAGCCAGACTGACGGCGACGCCTACGAGCCGCCCGCCGCCGCCCCGCTCGCCGCCGAGGTCATCCGCGATGTCCTGGTGAATCAGTATCGCGACCAGTACCACGAGGACCCCGAGCAGGCCGGAGGGTTCGACTTCACCCAGGACGCCCCCGGCAACGCCGTTCGTATCCTGCTGTACGGCCACGCGTGGCGACGCATCACCGAGGCGGACGCCCCCCTTCCCGGCCAGCACGCCGCCGAAGTCGCCTCAGCCGCCCACGTCGCCGCGCTCATCCTGAACGTCGCCCCGGGCCCCGCCGTCGTGCCGCCGCTCGCGGGCATCATCACCCAGGACAAGAAGCCCCCGGTGCATGAGTCCGCCGTCCGGGCCATCGAGACCGGCCGCGCCATCGCCCGCGCCGTTACCACGGCCGCCGAGCGCCGCCGCGAACTTGCCGTGGACGGTTGACCCAGACCCAAAAACATGGTTTAATTAATGATGTCGGAAGGGGGAGGGCAACCCCCCGACCAACACCGTCGCCGGGGCCGACCGGCCCCGGCGGAATCTCTCACCAGACAGGACACGACATGCTCACCACCGACAAGAAGCCCACCGTCCAGGATTTCCCCACCGCGACGCTCGTGATCGGCGGCCCCTGGTTCCGGGGCCACCAGCTCGACACCCGCCCCGCCGTCGTCGTCGGCCCGTTCGGCGGGCCGGAGTTCGCGGACGAGGCCACCATGTCCGTGGTCTGGTTCTTCACCCTCGGTGCCCCGCAGCCGGGCGACAGCGTCCAGGCGATGTTCCCGCACGAGCTGACCCCGCTTGACGACACGCTGACCACGATGCACCAGGACACGTTCCGCGACATCGTCCGCAGCCTGCGCCGGGGACGGTTCGCCTACGACGACGGGGACGCGCTCCGTGCCGCCGTCCGCCAGGCATGGCGCGAGCGGGCTGGATTGGCCGACGCAGACCCGGCCGCCCGGCACAAGCTCCACCGCAGCTGACCAAGGCCCCGCCGGTCCGGGGGAGGGCAACCCTCCGGACCGGCAGGCCCCCAGCACCCCAGCGGACACCCCTTCGGGGCGGCAGGACAGGTCCGGTGCGTTCACCGCCGCCGGCCGACTCCGCCGCAGGCGGCTCCGCCGACCGACGACGGGCACCGGACCGCAGCGGACGCGCCCCGCGGGGGCGCGACAGCCCCTGTCGTCGCGCAGGCGCGACGACCCGCGAGCCGATCGTCCCTCACGGCCCGCGCCGGTGGTGCAGCGCCGCTGCCAACGCACGGTCCGCCCTGCGGACGGACCAAACTCTCACCAGGAAAAGCCAGTTCAGTGACTATCGAGATCACCCACACCCGCCGAGAAGGAACCCTGATCGAGGGCACGAGCCGTGGCGACGGATCGGCCGAGATCCTGCGACTTCGCGAGTACGGTCGGACCCAGAGCCAGCCCTTCCGCTGGAGCAGGAACCTTGACTGCTGGTACCTCCCGCACAGCCGTGACCACGCCACCTACACCCCCTCGCTCGAACTCCTCGCGCAGCGACTCCGAGACGCGGGCTTCGAGGTCACGCTGACCATCGACAACGCCGACCGCCGATCGTTCTCCGACGCCGAGAAGGAGCGGGAGGAGAAGGCCGAAGGCCGGGCGGAGAGGTTCGGCGGATACGCCGCCAGCGCCGCCCAGAATTCCGAGGCCGCGTGGAAGTCGAGCCACGAGATATCCGAGCGGTTCGCCTTCGGTCAGCCCATCCTCGTCGGACACCACTCCGAGGGCCGCGCCCGCCGTGATCACGCGCGGATGGACAACGCGATGCGCAAGAGCATCGGCGAGCGCGACCGCGCCGCCCACTGGACCGGCCGGGCACAGGCCGCCGCGAACTACGAGCGCTTCAAGAAGGACCCCGGCCGCACGCTCCGCCGTCTCGACAAGCTGCGGGCCGACCTCCGCGCGGTCGAGAAGTGGCAGCGCGGCGAGTCCGCCAAGGGGTTTTCCCGGAGTCCGGCAGACCCCGAGCTGGAGACCGAGCACCAGGAGCTGACGGAAGAGATCCAGCACTGGGAGCAGGTCATCAAGGACGCCGAGGCCGATGGCTTCAAGATGTGGTCGCAAGCCGACTTCACACGGGGGGACTTCGTTCTCTACCGAGGCACCTGGTACGAGGTCCTGCGGGTCAACCCGAAGTCGGTGACGATCCCGCACATTCACGACGGCGTCGGTCAGCGCGTCGTTCGCGCGGCGGAAAACCGTCACGACGGCTGGACCTGGACCGCTCCCTACGACGACGTGTCCGGGCGCAAGAGCGCCGACGAGATGCAGCAGTCGACTCGGGCCGAGGCCGCCGCGCACCAGGAGCAGGCCCAGCAGGCCCCGCCGATCAAGGAGCCGGTACCGGCGGCTGAGACGTGCCCTACCAGTCACCCCAGCCCATGGCACGCGAAAGCGCGCCGCTGGGCTCTCTGTCAACACGCCCCTGAAGGGAGGTCGACCCCGGCGACGGCCCCTGCCGAAAGGGCAAACGCGCAGGAGGGCATGGCACTGGTGCTCATCACCTCGAAGAACTCCCGCCGCCCCCGCAAGCGCGCCTTGTGGGCGATGACCCGCCGCGAGGCACAGGCCGTATGCGGCGACCCCCGCACCTCCGGCCGCTCCTACATGCTCACCTGGACCGACCGGCCCGGCACCGAAGGCGCCGACTGGGAATGGGTCCAGGACAACGGCAGCCACGCCCCGGTCCTAGACGAGCTGGGCATCACTCCGCGCCATGAATGGACCGACGCCCCGCAGGCCCCGGCCGAGGCCGCGTAACCACGCCCCCACCCGCCCCCCGGCGGCCGAGCACGCCGGGGGGACGGGCCCCTCTCTCACCAGAACAGGGCACCACCATGACCACGCAACTCCTCGAACGACCCGCGACCATCACCGTCCCCGACACCGAAGCGGGCAGGCTCATCGTCCCCGCGACCGAGGGCAGCACCACCGTCCCGACGTACCGCGTCGGCTCCCCCGACATCCAATGCCGATACCCCGTGATCGTTGGCGAAGACCAGGTCATCGGCCGCGCCTACAGGTGGCACCGGGATTGGCTCGTCCTCACCACCGAGGGCGAACGCAACCTCCGCCGCCCGCCCAAGGGGACCCCCGGCACCGATATGGCCGCCGCCCATCTCGCGGAGGAGTACGCCGCCGGTCGGATCGGCGCCGTCCCCCTGGACCAGGTGCTCGCCGAGGCCCCCACGCCGTTGTGCGGGCCGGTGCCTCTCCTGCACCCGCGGATGCCGGTCAACGATCGCAACATCGAGGGCGCGCAGATCGCGTTCGCGGGACTCCGTGCCCACCACTGGCGGGCCGTGCTCACCGGGTTCCCCGGCAGCGATAACCACTGGTTCCTCAGCTGCGAATTGTGCGACTGGCAAGGCCCGAAGTTCTGGAGCCACTTGCGCGGGCGCAACGGAGAGCCGCCGAGTGCGCGCCGTCACAAGGGCGGGTGCATCGGAGAGGAAGAGATCCGCCGGTTGATCCCCGCCTACCACTAGCCGACCGAGGGGCGGCGGCAGCGCGCCGCCGCCCCCGCTTTCCCGAAGGACAGCACCGTGCCGACCCACCACCCCCCCGAAAGCATCGTCATCGCCGACACCCCGGCCGCGATCCTGGAATGGGCCGCCCGCCACATCGAACACGTCGGCATCCACCAGGGACCGCGCCTGTTCGACGGTCCCGGCCGTACGGCCACGTTGCCGTGCTGGCCGCGCGGCGCCCTCGAAGTCGCCGCCGGCCACGGGCGGGGAGCCGCCGGCCGGACGTACGACTGGGACCGCATCGACCGTGCCCGTGACCAGGCGTTCGGCATCCTCGCGGAAACCGTCACCGGTCACCCCGTCGACGCCGACGCCCCCACCGCAGCCAAGGCCCGGCACCGCGAGGCCATCGACCGGTGGAGCAGCGAGCCCGGCCGTACCGCCGCCGACGCCGCCCACGCGTTCCGCACCGCCGCCGCCCGCGCCGAACACGCCCTGTTCTAACCCCCGCCGCCCGCCAGCATCCCGAGTCATCAAAGGCCCACACGATGGACGAGACGACAGAAGACCGAAGCACCACCAGGACGCCGAGCCGCCGAGGAGCCGCCACCCCCAGCCGGGACGGCGTCCACCGGCTCAGCGTCCCCCTCCACCCCCGGCTCAGCGCGACCGAGCTGATCCGCGTACTCCTCGCGGCCCCGGGGGCAAACGACCTCTCCGCCCTCGACCCCGTACAGGTCCGGTCGCTCATCGCCGACGTACTCACCCAGCACGGCTATGACGTGCTCGACCGATCGCCGTACTACCCGGAACTCAACCGCCACCAGGACGCCCGCCGCGCGGTGCGCCGCGCGTACGGGACCCGGTTCCTCGACGCCCCCGCCGAACAGGCCGCGCTCGCTGACCCGCTCCGCGAAGTCCTCGCCGCCGGAAGCAGGAAGCCGTGACCGCCACCGTCGCCGAGCCGACTGGAGCACGAGCACGGCAGACGTACTACTGGCGAGTGCGCAACGCGCGGACGCGCCACCGCACCGAGAGCGCCGCGCAAGCGTGGCACATCCAGCCCGGACACCCCGGCGGCGCGTACAGCGACCTCGGCCACGAACTGGACCTGCCCCCACACCACATTCCGACCCTGCTCTCCCGTAGCCGGCCGACCGGCCGCCGGGGGAACGAGCAGGAGTTCCGCGGCGGGTGTCTCGCGTGCGAATGGGAAGGCCCCACGCACTCCGGCGACGGGTTCGGGGACGGTGACAACGAGGCGGTGGAGGACGCGCACAACCACTGTTTCCCCGGCTGGCGGAAACTGCCGCCGATCACCACGGTCGAGGACCGGTGGGCCATCCTGCGGAGCCGGAGCCGCTGGGCTCAGCTCACCTCCCGGTACCCGCCGGGCTGGATCGACCAGGGAGCCCCCGTACTGGCCTGGAGCGGACACTGCCGCGAAGCCCACGTCCCGCCGCACGCAGGGCGCCCCCGGTACGAACTCCACGTCACCCGCCCACCGAGCAGCCGGGGCCAACGCCCCGCAGATCAGGGGGCCCTCTTCTGATGACCGCCGTTCTCCGGATCAGGGCCCCACCTGCTCAACCCAAAGGTGGTTTAATTACTCCGCCATCAGCGGAGCGGGCAACCTCCGACCGGCCGTGCGTCCCTCGCGGCGCCACGCACCCCAGACAACAGATGACGGCCAGCGCACAAGGGCAACAAGGCGCTGGCCGTCGGTGTCTCTCTCACCAGAAAGACCACACCATGCTATGTGACCGACACCCCGACAGTCCCCAGCCTGGCGACATCGCTCAGCTCAAGGGGGGTAACAGCATCGGCGCTGATCAGACCGACGCCTTCGTCATCGTCGAGGACTTCCCCCCGACCGGCCGACACCTCGTGCTCAACCTTCCCGTCGACCACCCCGACCGCGCAGACTGGGCCGCCGCCGTGCCCCTGGCCGACATAGCCACCCTCACCCGGCTCGAACCGGCAGGCTCCCGTACGTGGACGCCGGCCCCGGACCCGGACGAACCCGAGTGACCCGCCGAGCGGGCACGACCCCGACCAAGAACAGGAGACGACCCGTGTCCTCCAAGACCGGCCGCACGCTCTACTCACGCGCGGACCTGCGCAAGGTCCATGGCATCAGCGAGCCCACGCTTCAGAACCTCTGGACCGACCGGGAAAACAACGGTCACCCGCCCGTCGCGGACACCATCGACGGCGTCATGCACTGGGACGGAGACGAATGGGCGACGTGGCACCACGAGCTTCAGCGGCAGCGCGTCGCCGCGAACACCACCAACCCGCCGAAGCTCGACGGCGACCCCGAAGAGATGGTGGGCCCGGCCGAGGCGGCGAAGATCTGTGGTTTTGCCGATTCCGCCACCGTCTCCCACTACGTCAAGAACCCGCCCGAGGGGTGGCCGGCACCGGACGACTGGGACGAGCTTTTGACCCGGCGCCGCCCGAAGTGGAAGCGCTGGCGGCTGTGGCAGTACCTCGCTGACCGCAAGGGCCGCGGGCATGCCGGCGGACGGCCCACCGGCCGTCGCGGACTGGCCTACCCCTACCAGGGAGACGAGCGGCTGACCCTTGCCCGGCAGGCCATCGCGGCGAACCCCGGGGCGAAGAACGCCGCCCTGATCCCCGAGCTTCAGGGGCAGACGGAGAAGACCTACTCCCGCCCGACCTGGAACCTGATCCTCAACTCCGCCCGCGAGCACCCCGAGGAGTGACCCGTGCCCGACAACTGTTGTCCGCGCTGCGGCGGCCCGCTCAGTGAACGGCCCGCACGTTCCCGGATGACCGATGACCGTGGGGTCTTCATCTGCACCCCTTGCGGCTTGGACGAAGCGGAACGCGACGCGAGTGAACTGCCGCCCATCCCGTTCGGTGACTGGCCAGTGAAGTAGCCGTCTCCACGCATGAGGGCCGCCGCGAAGGGGCGGCCCTCATCTTGTTCTTCGTGCGACAGAGGGTCACGCCAAAACGTCGATGCGCCCCCGGCAGGCGGCGAGGATCGCCTGTAGATCGGTAACGGCGAGCCGTTGTCTGGTCTCGTCGCCATGCGGTGCGTCAATGACCGTCATCAGCGTGCGCCCCAGTTCCGTGATGGATGCGGGCGGCAGCACGAAGGAACCGGCCAGGTGAAAGCCGGTGTCGACCCGAGTGAGGAGAGTTGCCTCCAGGACGTCCCAGGCACGCCGAGCAGCCGCCTGCTTGTCCTGCCGATCTGTATCCGTAGCGCGGCCGAGTTCTTCCAGGGATCGGATCATCTCCGTCGTCCGCAGATGCAGCGTCGTGCAGATCCTCCGCACACGGGCGAAGACCTTCAGAGTTACGGCGGCTCCGGCCGCTCCCAGAGTGAGGGCCGCTCCCAGCAGGACTGGCCGGAATCGCGCATCATCCTGGGTGTACTGCATGAGCCACAGCACGCCAATCAGCCCGCACCAGAGGGCGAGGGTCCGCACCGGCGCGGCCCTACCGAGCCGGCCTCGGAGACGTTCGATCGCGAAGTTGCTCGGCTCAACGCCAGTCCCATATACGAACTGAAGGCACCAGACCAGAAGCAGTAGCCCAGCTGCCTTCCCTCGGTCGTTCGGTGTCGAGACCAGGGCAAGCCACGCGAACAGCGTCACGAGGATGAGGTAGTACACCAAGGGAGCCGCGGTGAATCGTCGTTGGCTCTCCTTGGGCAGCCCCTCATACCAGGGCTTGAGCAACCAGAGCACTGGCAGCGCGAGCGCCACGCTGACCGGGAGCTGAACCATCAGCCAGACCCTGGAGCCCGTGGCGATGGCCGCGAACATCAGCAGTGGCACCGCGAAACCGAGGCCGGTAGCGATACCGAACCGCTGGTTCTGTGTCAGCCCCCTAACCCGCGTGGGTATCTCCAGCGCGCGCAGGCGCTCTTTGACGTTGAGCACGGGGTGGGGCCCTTCAGGTTCTAGTTGTGCCGCCAATCGGCACGACGGCCCATCAACCTATGTCGCGGCTCTGACAACACCTTCTTCACCTGGGCGGTGGCTGATGGTCAAGTCCTGCCCAGCGCGACTTGAGGAGCACACCCCGAGCCCCTCTTTCTGAGGTAACAGTCCAACAGGACATCAGGCTCCACGAGCCTGATCCGCAGGAACGACCAGGCCGCCCCGAGTGCCCGAGGTTCCCCCTCGTTGATCATGATCTTGAACTTTGATGAACTTTGAGGACCAAGGTATCGTCACTTCGTGACGATACAATCAGCCAAGATGACTGAAACTGACCGGATGAGAGCGGGGGGTGAGCGGGCCGATGGGATGGGTGACCATGATCGGCCCCTCCGACGAGCAGGTTGAGTACCGCCTTACCGGCGGCCACGGCTGCGGGAAGTCCGTATCGGTCGACGCCGCCCCCCTCGTCGTAGCCATCGAGACCAAGGCCGAAGCGGCAGGTGCCCCTGTCGCTTCCCTGCTCGCCAACCGCGAGGCCAAGCGCGCCTTCTTCCGCGCCCGCGGACTCATCCGCAGCAAGGGCACCGCGCGGTTCACCGGCTTCGACGCCGTCGAAGTCGCCGCCGCAGCCGGGCTCGACGCCCGCGACCTCTACGGCGAACAAGCTCTTCCTCCACGGCCGACCGACGGACAGGTGGACTACCACCTGGACGCCAGCGAACGACCCCTGGTCTGGATCGGCGGCGGGCTCACCGAGTTCGACATCACGCCCGGCAGCATCCTCAGCCCCGAGCAGTTCCAGGCGGCACGGCGCCTCATGCACGGGGAGGACCCCCGGACCGGGCAGACCCTCGTGGAAGCCAAGCTGGCCATCGCGCCGGCCGCCAAGCTCCCCGCCGCCCCGCTGGCCCGTGCCATCCGCCGCGCTGCCGCCGAACGCAGCGTGAACCCCGTCTCCCTGCTGGGCTCCAAGCGCAAGCAGGACGCTTTCCGCCGTATGGAGAACCAGATCCAGCGGTTCGGGGAGTCGCACCGCGTCCCCGTCTCGACGGTGCTGAAACTCGCCGACGCCGTCGACATCGACGCCGTCGATCTCTACGGCGAGGACGTGGTGGAGAAGGCCGTGGCCGCAGAGGCGGGCGGCCACCTGGACGCTCGTGCGCTCCTGCGCGCGGTCGAGGTCCGCGCCACCGAGACCGGACAGCAGCCCGCCGACCTGTTCGACGCCGCGTCCATGAAGCGCCGGTACGTCCAGACCGACGGCGAAGGTGCACGTCGTCTTCGGGATCTACCGATGGACGTGCGTGAAGCCGTCGCGATGGCCAAGGCGGCGGGACTCGCGCCCGAGGACGTGTGGGACGCCGAGGAGATCAAGGCGGCTCTCCTCGAAGGCCGCGTGCAGGTTGGCAACTTCGGCGCCGACACCACCTTGGATCTCGCCAAGTCGTATTCGGCGCTCCTCGCTTACGCACCCGAGGAGTTCGCCGCCAAGGCGGAGGGCATCTATACCTCCGCCGGCCGCGAGTCCATCACCGCTCTGGAGCGCTGGACCGCGTACGCCATGCGCGGTCACCACGGCGACGGCGACGAGGCCAAAACAGTGGCAACGAGCGGCTTCTCCGGCTGGATGATGGTGCACCGTGCCGCCCGACCGGTGGACGGCGCCCCCTACGGTGACCCCCACTTCCACCTGCACTTCACTCTGGCCAACATGGTCAAGGGCACTGACGGCAAGTGGTCCACGATGGCCAGCGGGGGCCGAGACCTTCACCGGCACGCCCGCCCGACCCAGGCCCTCATGAACGCCCGCATCCGCCGCGAGCTGACCAACGAGTTGGGCATCGGCTTCCGCCGTGACGCGAGGACCGGCGCGTGGGAGATCGCGGCGATTCCTGAGGCCACGATCCGGCTGTTCAGTAAAAGGGACAGCCAGGTCCGGGACCTGCTGACGAAGCTGGGCATCGACTACGACAACGCGACGACCCGTGAGCGCACCGCCGCCTCCACCGCGTCCAAGGCCGCGAAGAATGGTGAGGCTGCCCGGGCCGAGGACGATGTTCTGCGCGCCTACTGGCAGGCCGAAGGCCGTGCCGCCGGGGACGACCCCTCCGCCATCGCGGCCAGCGCGATGGATCAGAACCGAGCGAACCAGAACCCCTCTCTGGACGAGCTGTGCGCCCAGGTCTTTGACCCGAAGACCGGCCTGACCAGCCACTCCAAGGAGTTCACCCACGCCGCCGCCATCGCCGCCGTGCTGGACGCCCTCCCGTACGGAGTCGCAAGCGCCGAGGAGGCCGAACACCTCACCACATCCGTCCTCCGGCACGCCGGATACGCGGTCCAGCTCAACCCGAAGGGTGCCCAGCACTTCACGCACGCCGACCGGTACACCACGGCGGATGTCGTGGCGGCGGAAGCTCTGATCGTCTCCGAGGCAACGCACCGGCTCGGCGCGCAGGCCGCCGTCGTCAGTAACGACACGGTCGACATGACCTTGTCCACCGTCGAGGCCCAGCACGGTGGCACCTTCGCGTTCTCCGACGAACAGCGCGCCGTCCTCGAACGGCTACTCACGGCCGGGCACGGAATCGACGCAGTCGTGGGCATCGCCGGAGCGGGCAAGACCACGATCATGGACACCGCCCGGCAGGCATGGGAGGCCCACGGTCTCGTCATCGCCGGCGCGAGCACGGCCGCCGTTGCGGCCGCGAATCTGAAGGCCGAGGCGGGTATCGAGTCCCGCACCCTCGCGTCCTGGCTCACCGGCATCCGCAACGGCGGCACCGGTCTCACCGGCGTTGACGTTCTGGTCGTGGACGAAGCCGCCATGTGCGATGACCGCGACATCGCCGAACTCCTCACCCACGCCGCGATGACCGGCACGAAGGTCGTGGGCATCGGTGACCCGAAGCAGCTGCACTCGCCCGGCATCGGCGGTTCCTTTGCCGCCGTGCATCACATCGTGGGCGGACTCAGCCTCAACGAGAACTTCCGGCAGACGGACATGGTCGAGCGCCGGGCCTTGGAGCTGTGGCGCGACGACAACCGCGTGGAAGCACTCCGCACCTTCACCGGGGCTGGCCGCGTGCACGCCCTCGCGGACAAGAACACCACCCTCGCCGCGATGCTGACCATCTGGGCCGACAAGCGCGCCGCGCACACCGACGACCACACCGCCGTGCAGCAGCTCCTCATGCTGGCCGCCACCAACGAGATCGTGGAGGAACTGAACGTCGGGGCCCGCGCCCTGCGGAAGGAGAGCGGCGACCTCACCGGTCCCGAGCACGCCTACGCGCTGCCCGGCGGCAGCGAGCTGACCCTGTCCGTCGGTGACCAGGTCCTCCTTCGGATCAACGACTATCGGGGCAAGAAGAGCCGAGGCGCGAACGAAGACATCCTGAACGGCTACCGCGGAATCGTGCGCGCCGTGGACGAGGAACGGCGGGTGTTGGTCGAGTGGCGCGAGAAGACTACCGATGGCCACCGTGACGTTGCCGAATGGGTCGACGCCGACTACATCGCGCAGGGCGGACTCAGCCTCGGATACGCGATCACCGGCCACAAGTCCCAGGGCCTAAGCATCCAAGAGGCCCTGGTCTACGGACCGGGCGCACAAGCGAACGCGCTCTACACCATGATGAGCCGCGACAAGAAGGAGTCCCATCTCTTCCTGCCGCTCTCTGTCTACGAAACCGATGCCGACCGCGCTCGAAGCGGTGACGCACTCACCGAGCAGGAACAGCTTGACCGCGCTGTCGCGGGCCTCATCCGCGAGATCGGGAGCGGTACCGAGGAGCGCATGATCCTCACCGAACTCCCCAAGAACGCGGTACCCACCCACGTCCGCCAGGCCATAGTGGACCTGCCGACCCCGCGTGCCGCTGCCACCGGTGGCCCCCACGAGACCGACGGCACCCAGGATTTGCGGGGGCCTGAGACCCCGCGTACTCCGGATACTACGGAGCGGCCCGCGGTGCCGGCCACGCCTCCGGAACCCGCGCCGATGGCTGACCGCCCGTACGCGCATCTCAACAACGCGGCCCTGCGCGACGCGATCCGCAAGGCTGCCGCGGCTCTCCGTGCCGCCAAGGCGGCAGCCGAGGTGGCGGAGACAGCGGCAGCCCGCGCCGGGCAACAAGCCGCAGCGGGAACAGGCCGGAGCGTGCTCGCTCTCAACCGTCGACACCAGGATGTCGCCGACCGTGCTGCGGCGATCCGCGGAGTTCGAGCGCTGAGCGGGATGGTCGCCGAACGGACCGCTGGCCTGCGAGGCGTCGAGAAACGACTTGACGCGCTCGAACAGCAGCTAAGCGCCGCAGGCCGTTTCGGACGGCCTGCGTTGCGAGGGAGTGCCAGGAGCGCGGTCGAAGCCGATCGTGACGAACTGCTTCGAGGGTGCGAAGAGGCCGGGCGTGAGCTGGAGCAGTTGAACGAGCAGCTCCGGGACCTGGGCGAGGCCGCAGGCCCCGCCGGTGAGTACGAAGCCGTGCTTACCGAGGTGCACACGTCCGACGCGGAGAAGGCCGCTCGCCTGCGACGAGTGCAGGAGAGGGACGATCAAGAAGCAATACAGATGCGAGCCGAGGCTGTCACTGCACGCAGTACCGCCAATGGCGCGGCCTACCGGCGAGCTGGGCTCCGCGCCGAGCTGTCGGTGCGAACAGGTACGAACACCGAGTCGCCCGAGGATCAGGAGCGGCCCGAGCCGTCAAGGGTGCGACTGCCCGCGTCTCCTTACGCCAACCGTGCGAACATGGAAGCTCCGCAGATGCATGATGCACCGGAATCGTCCCCGGCTGAACCGCTGTAGTAGGGCTCCGAGAGATCGTGAATGCGTCTGTGGCGACGGGTAAATCGTAGTGCTGGATTACTGCTAATGCCAGGCCACGGAGGGTCACCGAACCCGTAATCAAGGCAAAGTAAACGGCATCCTCCAGGATCAGATGACATAGCGGCTGCACTCGTTCTCGATGCTGGAGGCGACGGCGGGCCATGGCGTGGGAAGTGCCGCAACGGTCGTCCAGTACTGGTGTGATGACCGGACTGCGACGCTTACGCCCAGCCGAACCAACTCCGGCGTGAGTGTCCCGATAACTCGGCGGGTTATCCCCCCGGCGCCACGCGCGGCCGGGGTGATGCCGTTTCCGAGGAGGAGCGTCGCCGTACGGATGGCATCCAAGGCAGACGGAGGGGCAGCCCCAGCCAGAGGCCCGAAGACGAGATCGTTCCAGCTTCCCAGCGTCCTGGCCCAGGCCAATCGCTCGAGGCTGGTGCCGAGGTCAACTGCCATGCGCTGCGGATGGTCTTCGTTCCAGAGGAGAACAACGTCCCCCAGAGTCAGGCCCAAGTGTCGAAACCGTAGCGTGATTCCCTTCACTTGGCGGCGTTGCCACACTGCCACGCGACCGTAGATGCTTATGTGCCGTGCGTGAAATCCGAGTTGAGAGAGTACAGAAATCCAGGAATCGACGATCGCTCCGTACTCATCAATCTTGTCGATGGGCTGTACGCGGGAGATATTGACGAAGGAGGTCAGAAACCCGTCGCGAAGTTCTCCGGATTCGGTACGTTGACCGGTGAATCGCACTACAGGCTGAGGAATGAAGCCACGGCGATAGGTTTCTGAGCGACCTTCCTTGAGGAGCGGGTCGAGGGCTTGGACTGCCGAAATGGTCAGTTCGGTCTCGCGACCCCACCGAAGGGGCAAGCATGAATCCCGCGGAACACCCTGAGCGGCGAAGCCCTGTTCGAGTGCTCCGAGAAGTTCTGCCCACGACGGGGTGCGACGGGGTGGGCGGTATGGAGAGCCTCGATGAGGGTGCTGAATCTCCAGGACGTCGCCGTCGATTGAGAATTCCCAGTGGGCTCCCAGGGCCTTCCGCAGCAGACTGGGTATCTGCTGGCACAGCACCCCGCTTAGCACGGGCGAGTCGCCATCCCCTCGAAGTGACGTGCGGGGTCGAACCGAAGCTGACCGCTCACCTGCACTTGGCGGTGGTCGAGTGATTGTGCCTGTTCAATGGCTTCGGCGAGCTTGCCGGCCGCCGTCTCGTCGTCCACCTCGGGATCGACGACAGCGATCGCCCCGGTCTGGTCGCACAGAGCCGCCTCAGCGCATGTTCCCTTGCGCCAGGTCAGCGCTGCCATCGGCGTTCCAGCCCGCAGAGACTCGCCAAACACTGCGGCTCCGGCCTCTACGTAGTTCCGCGCATATGTGTAGACGAACACTGATGCGTCACGGAGAGCAGCGGTCTTGGCCTGGCCGCCAAGTTCGCCCACCCACTCGACGTGATCCGCGGTGAGGAGCTTCTCGTGCTGGCGCACGTAGTCTTCGTCGAAGATAGGACCCACGATACGTATCCGCCGGCCGAGTATCTGCGCAGCCCTTGCAGCCAGGTGCGGGGCCTTCTCCTCGTCGATTCGGCCGAGCCACACAAGGTCCCGCCCGGCTACGGCTGGCGGTTCTTCCTCGTTGAGCCCGAGGTGAACGGCAAGCTCCGGGATCGGCTGATGAGGTGCGTATCGCTCAATCATCTCGGGCGAGTAGCAGTACAGCCGCGACCGCTTGCCGTCGAATGCTGTCTTCGTGTGCTGAAAGACGGGTGAGTGCTGGAAGGTGGCCACGTCGCAGTCCAGCTCGTGCCAAGTACGCGTCCAAGCGGCGAGCGAGGGATATTCGTGGCCGACCACCAGGAGGTCGTATCCCGCGTCGCGGAGACCCCGCTCGGCTTGAGATCCAGCGGTGACGTCTTCGAGGCGGACTGGCTTGCGGACCCATTCGGCTTCAAGGTCCGTGAGCCAGCCCGGCCCGAGGAGGTGCACGTCGGCGCCTGCGGCGCGGGCGCCTACTGCGACCGCCCAAAGCCATCGTTCGATCCCGCCGTATCCGGCAGGGGGGAAAGCGTAGCTGCCAGGAAAGTCGCAGACGCCGACGAGCACTATGCCTCCGGTGTTCCGTCCGCCGAGATACGGCGGAAGCCGAGATACGGGACGAGTGATTCAGGCAGGACGATCGATCCGTCTTGCTGCTGGCCTTGTTCGAGCAGTGCGGCCAAGGTTCGGCCGATCGGAAGGCCCGAGCCATTGAGGGTGGCGACCAGCTTGGGCTTTCCATCCGTGCCACGCGTGCGAATGTTCGCGCGGCGGGCCTGGAAGGTGCCGAAGTTGGAAATGGACGAGATCTCGCGGTAGGTATTCTGGCTCGGCAGCCATACTTCGAGGTCATAGGTGAGCTCGGCTGAAAAGCCGGTGTCACCAGCGGCGAGGGTCATGACGCGATAGGCGAGGCCAAGCTCCCTCAAACACGCCTCGGCGTGTCCGATCATCTTCTCCAGCTCGGCGTCGGCGTCGTCCGGGTCGCAGATCCGCACCATCTCGACCTTGGAAAACTGGTGCTGGCGAATGAGGCCGCGAGTGTCGCGGCCGTACGATCCGGCTTCCGAGCGGAAGCAAGGTGTCTGGGCGGTGAGCGCGAGCGGTAGCTCCGCAGGCGGGATGATCTCTTCGGCGTAGAGGTTGGTCAGTGGGACCTCGGCGGTCGGGATCAGGAACAGCTCGCGATCGGCGACGCCGGTCTTGAACAGGTCCTCCTCGAACTTCGGCAGCTGACCCGTGCCGGTCATCGTCTTGCGGGTGACCAGGAACGGAACCGAGTGCTCGACGTAGCCATGCCGCCGCGTGTGAATGTCGAGGAAGAGCGTCGCGAGAGCCCGCTCAAGAGCTGCACCCGCTCCACGCGAGACCGCGAAACGAGGCCCCGACAGCTTCGTCGCCCGAGCGAAGTCAAGGATGCCGGTAGCTTCACCGAGGTCGACGTGATCCTTCGGCTCGAATGAGAAGGCCGGTGGAGTCCCCACCCGGCGGACCTCGACCGCGAAGTCCTCCGAGTTGCCATCTGGAGACCTGTCATCGGGGAAGTTCGGGATGCTCAGGAGGAGGTCACGAAGCTCTTCCTGTACTCGATCTTGCTCAGCTTCGATCTCGCGCACCTGATCCTTGATCTCACGCGCCCGATCCTTCAGCTTGGAGATGTCCCCGCCCTGCTTCGCGGTCTCCTGGACCTCCTTGGCCACGCGCTTGGACTCAGCCCGCAGCTCATCGGCCTCGCGGATGCTCTGGTTCCGTCGGGACTGGAGGTCCTCCAGGACGGACAGGTCCAGAGCGTAACCGCGACGGGCGAGCCGACGTACGGCTTCGGCACCCAGGTCGATCAGGGCGCGGGCATCATGCATGGCTGAGGTCCTTCATCTCTGGAAAGTGAGCTACCGCTCTGACGGTAGCAACTGCCGACATGGCGTCGCCCCGCTATATCGCTGCGTCACCCCGAGCGTCGGGATCTTGGCCAGCCTCCGCATCAAGATCGGACAGCAGGTCCGCGATCCAGCCGCCGAGCACATCGTCTTCAACATCGAGTGGCTGGACGCACGGGGCCTCCGAGAAGAACAGAGGCATGGCCTCCCCAGCGGCGCGGTTCTGCTTCCAGAACAACACAGATAGAAGCAAGCCGTGGCTCACGAGGAGGCGAGGTCCAGGGAGAGCTAAGCAAGCCTGCACCCCGAGGAGCATCCGGCGGATTCCCTCCCGCTGCGATTCCCCGGCGCCTGGTGGTCGGCGCCACGCCCCGTGGCGATCGAGCCAATCGCCGTACCCGAGGAAGGGGCCGCCCTCGAACTCGCCGTAATCCAGTTCGTTCAGCCGGTCCTCAATGACGAGGTCGGCAGCGGGCACCCCTGTGATGACGGCGGTCTCCGTAAGCTCCCCGTGTGCGGCCAAATACCGCGCAATTTATGGCCACGGGTTTCCCCGCGTACGGCCAGATCTTCTCCCCG
>NZ_JBIVMF010000054.1:0-17392 GCF_044752945.1 Streptomyces sp. NPDC088554
GGGCCGTTGGGAGGGTCGGATCGATCTGGCGGCGGTGAACGGTCCGGCTTCGGTGGTGGTGGCGGGCGGAACCGGTGAGCTGGAAGAGCTGCTGGTGTGGGCGGAGGGAGAAGGGGTACGGGCGCGGCGGATCGCGGTCGACTACGCCTCGCACTCCTCCCAGGTGGAGGAGATTCGGGAGGAACTCCTCGATGTGCTGGGCGGGTTGACGCCTGTCGCGGCGCCTGTGCCGTTCTATTCGACGGTGACGGCCGGTCGGTTCGACACGGTGGGTCTGGATGCCGCGTACTGGTACGGGAATCTGCGGTCCACGGTTCGGTTGGACGAGACCGTTACCGGTCTGGTCGAGGCCGGGCATCATGCCTTCGTCGAGATCAGTCCGCATCCGGTGCTGATGTCGGCGGTGCAGGAGACGGCCGAGTCGGTGGGGCGTGAGGTCGTGGTGACGGGCACGCTGCGACGTGGTGAGGGCGGCTCCGAGCGGTTGTTGTTGTCGTTGGGTGAGGCGTATGTCCATGGTGTGGGTGTCGACTGGCAGGAGTGGTTCGCGGGGAGTGGTGCCCGGCCGGTGGAGTTGCCGACGTACGCCTTCCAGCATCGCCACTACTGGACGCGGATGCCCGGCGCCCGGCTCGGCGACACGGCCCTCGCCGGGCTCGGCCGTGCCGGACACCCCCTGCTCGGTGCCACGGTGGAACTGGCCGACGGCGACCGTACGGTGTTCACCGGCAGGCTGTCGCTGAAGGACCAGCCCTGGGCGGCCGACCACGCCGTGTTCGGCACCCCGCTGCTGCCCGGCACCGCGTTCGTGGAGCTGGCGCTGTGGGCGGGGGAGCGGCTGGGGATCCCCCGGGTCGACGAACTCGTCCTGGAAGCACCACTGTTGTTCCCCGACGCGAGCCCCGTACGCCTCCAGGTCGTGGTGGACGACGCGGACGAGCGGGGATACCGGGCGGTGCGCTTCTTCTCCCGTACCGAACAGTCCGGCGACGAGGAGTGGACCCGGCACGGCACCGCCGTGCTCGGCGGCGCCGCGCGGGCGGAGTTCGACCTGGGGGCCTGGCCGCCGCCCGGCGCGCAACCGGTCGAACTGGACGGCGCCTACGAGCGGATGGCGGAGGCGGGCTTCGGATACGGGCCCGCGTTCCGCGGGCTGCGCGCCGCCTGGCGACGCGGCGACGAGGTGTTCGCCGAGGTCGAGACGGACCAGGGCCGGGGAGCGGCCGGTGACGGCTTCGTGGCGCACCCCGCGCTCCTGGACGCGGCGCTGCACGGTGCCGGTCTGCTGCCGGACACACCGGACGGCGGCGCACGGCTGCCGTTCTCCTGGTCCGGTGTCACGGCCTACGCGACCGGCGCCACCTCCCTGCGGGTCCGGCTGACGCGGGCCGGTGGCGACGGGCTGTCCCTGCTCGCGGTGGACGCCCTCGGCGCCCCGGTCGTCGCCGTGGAGGAACTCACCTTCCGGCCGGTCTCCGCCGACCAGCTGGCCCAGGCCGCCGCCACCGGCCCCGAGGCGCTGCTGCGCGTCGACTGGCCGGTGCTCCCGGTCGCCGACCCGCCCGTCGGCCGTTATGTGTGGCTCGGTACGGCGACGGAGGGGCCCGAGCCCGCCTTCGGCACCGCGGCGGAGCTGGACGCCTGGCTCGGCGCGGGCAACCCCGCCCCGAGCGCCGCCGTCGCCCTCTGCCCCGTACCCGCCGCCGACGACACCCCGGCCGAGGCCGCCGAGCGGGCCGCGCTCTGGGGGCTGGAGCTGCTGCGGAACCGGACGGCGGCGCCCCGGCTCGCGGAGCTTCCGCTGGTGGTCGTCACCCGCGACGCCGCACCCGTCCCCGGCACCCCGGCCGAGGCCACCGGCACGGCCCACGCCGCGCTGGCCGGGCTGATGCGGTCGGCCCAGGCAGAGGACCCGGGGCGGCTCGTCCTGGTCGATGTCACGGCCGCCGACGGGCCGCCGTCCCCGGAAACGCTCGACAGGGCGCTCGCCGCGACGGAGCCCGAAGTGGCGGTGCGCGGCGGCACGATCCACGGCAGGCGGCTGGTCAAGGCCGTCGCGGACCCCGACGCCCTGGCCGAGCCGGCCGGGGACATCCCCTGGCGGCTCGATGTCACCGAGCCCGGCTCGTTCGGCAATCTCGCGCTCGTGCCCGACGCGGAGGGCACGGGACCGCTCCCCGAGGGGCGGGTGCGGATCGCCGTACGGGCGGCCGGGCTGAACTTCCGCGACACCCTCATCGCCCTCGGGATGTACCCGGACCGGGCCAGGCTCGGCAGCGAAGGGTGCGGAGTGGTGACCGAGGTCGGGCCCGGCGTCGAGTGGCCGGCCCCCGGCGACCGCGTCATGGGCACGCTGGACACCCCCTTCGCGCCCCACTCGGTCGCCGATCCCCGGCTGCTCGCCCCCGTGCCCGAGAGCTGGACCGATGTCCAGGGCGCGTCCGCCACCGTCGCCTTCCTCACCGCGTACCACGGCCTGGTCGACCTCGGAGGGCTCCGCGAGGGCCGGCGGATCCTGATCCACGCGGGCGCGGGCGGGGTCGGATCCGCCGCCGTACAGCTCGCCCGCCGACTGGGCGCCGAGGTGTACGCGACGGCCTCCCGGCCCAAGTGGGAGGCGCTGCGCGCGGCAGGGCTCGACGACGCGCACATCGCGGACTCGCGCACCCTCGACTTCCACGACGCGTTCCTCGACGCGACCGGCGGCCGGGGCATGGACATCGTACTCAACTGCCTCGCGGGCGAGTTCACCGATGCCTCGCTGCGCCTGCTGCCGCAGGGCGGCCGGTTCGTCGAGATGGGCAAGACCGATCTGCGGGATCCCCAGCACCTCGCCGCCGCCCACCCGGGCGTCGACTACCTGCCGTTCGACCTGGCCGACCCCGGACCGGAGCGGATCCAGGAGATCCTCGGCGAACTGGGCACCCTGTTCGCCGAGGGCGCGCTCACTCCGCCCCCGGCCACCACCTGGGACATCCACCACGCCCCCGAGGCGTTCCGGGCGCTGGCCCGCGCGACGCTCGTCGGCAAGGCCGTCCTCACCCTGCCCCCGGCGGGGTTCGCGCCGGGCGAGACCGTGCTCGTCACCGGCGGCACCGGCACCCTGGGCGCCCTGGTCGCCCGGCACCTCGTCGAACGCCACGGAGCCCGGCACCTGCTCCTCCTGTCCCGCTCCGGGCCGAACTCCCCCGAAGCCGAGGCGCTGCGTGTCGCGCTCGCCGCCCTGGGCGCGGACGCGGAGGTCGTGGCCGGTGACATCGGGGATCCCGACGCACCGGACCGGCTGCACACGGCCGTCACCGCCCTCGGACAGCGTCTGGCCGGTGTGGTGCACTGCGCGGGCACCACCGACGACGGCGCGATCGGCTCGCTGACCCCGGAGCGGCTCGCCGCCGTACTCCGGCCCAAGGCGCACGGCGCCTGGAATCTGCACCGGCTCACCGAACTCCACCCGCAGGTGCGGCAGTTCATGCTCTTCTCGTCGGCCGCGGCCACACTCGGCTCGCCGGGACAGGCCAACTACGCGGCGGCCAACGCCTTCCTCGACGCCTTCGCCCACCGACGACGGGCGCTCGGACTGCCCGCGGTGTCCGTCGGCTGGGGACTGTGGGAACAGGCCAGCGCGCTGACGGCCGGGCTCGGGGCCGCCGACCACCGGCGGCTGCGCTCCGGTGGATTCCGCGCCCTGCCCACCGACGAGGCGCTCTCCCTCTTCGACGTGGCGCTGCTCGGCGGCGTCGCCGACCCCGCCGTGGTGGCGGCGCCGCTGGACCTCGCGGCCCTGCGGGCCCGCCACGCGCGCGAGCCGCTGCCGCCCGTACTCCACGGCTTCCTCGGTACGGCCGCCGGATCCCGCGCGCGACGCCGGGCCGCCCAGGAGACACACGAGCCGGGAGCCGTGCTGCGCAGGCGGCTGGCCGCCCTGCCGGGGGAGCGGCGCAGAAGTGTGCTGCTCGGTCTGGTCCGTGGCCAGGTCGCCGCGGTCCTCGGCCATACGACTCCGGGGCTGGTGGACACGGAACGGTCGTTCCGCGAGATGGGGTTCGACTCGCTCACCGCCGTCGAACTGCGCAACCGGCTGAACACCGCCACCGGGCTGCGCCTTCCGGCGACCCTGGTGTTCGACCACCCGAGGCTGGACGCCCTGGCCGACCATGTGGGAGCCGCGCTGCTGCCCACCGTTGTGGACGGATCGGCGGACGACAGCGTGAAGGAGGCCGAGATCCGCGGCCTGATCCTGTCCGTCCCGCTCGCCAGACTGCGCGAGAGCGGGCTCCTGGACCCCTTGCTGGCACTCGCCTCGGGTACGCGGCCGCCGGCGCCGGCGCCGGCCCCCGAGCCCGTGGACGAGGCGGCCGATCAGAGTGGCGAGATCCGCGCGATGGACGCGGCGGCGCTGGTAGAGATGGCCAGGGCGTTCTCCGCCGAATGAGGATCCGGCACACAGCTGTTCACCCGGCAGACAGCGGACCGCCGCGTCGGGTTCGGTCTTTCCACGGTATCCGTGGAACATGCGGAACAAGCAGGATGTGATTGGGGTTACGGATATGTTGCTTTCCGTCCGGGATGACAAACTGCGGCTTATGGGTTCCTTGCTCGCCGAGTGTGAGCGCGGCAGAGCCATGACGGTGATATTGGAAGGCGGCGCCGGCTGCGGGAAGACCGATCTCGTGGAGGGCTTCGCGCAGTACGCCAAGGGATCGGGGGCGGTCGTTCTCGCTGCCCGGGATATCGATTTCTCCTCCGATTTCCCGGCGGGCCCCACCACAACGGCGGATTCCGTATGGTTCCAGAAGTCCTGCGACCATATCGAGACACTGGCCGAGCACGCTCCCGTCGTCATCTGTCTCGACGACCCGAGGGGTTACGAGGAGCCGAACCGGCGCCGGCTGTTGGAAGCCACCAGGCGCCAGTTGCGCAACAGCCGCGTCATGCTGGTCCTCACCCTCCTGCCGTTCGGCGGCTCCGACGGCTGGGACGTCCACTGCGAGCTGCTGCGACAGCCCAACCTCCACTGGATCAGACTGCTTCCGCTGGACCGCGGCCAGACCGCCGTGCTGTGGGACAGCCTCCACGGCGCACCCGAGGGCGGCCCCCACGGGGAGCTCCACGACGGGCCGCCCGGCACCGCCCTGTCCGAGGAACTCCACGCGGCGAGCGGCGGCAACCCGCTGCTCGTCCGCGCCCTCGCCGAGGAGCGGGACATGAACGGCCGCTTCGCCCACCGCACCGCGTGGCCCTGCTCGGGCGGCCTGTTCGCCCAGGTCGCCCTGGACTGCGTACGCGACAGCGGACCGCTCGCCGCCTCGGTGGCCCTCGGGATGGCGGCGCTGCGCGAGTTCTCCAGCCGCGAGAACCTGGCCGCCGTACTGCGTCTCGATCCCGCGCAGGTCACGCGCGGGGAGAACGTGCTGTATCTGGCCGGCCTGGTCGATGCCTGGCGGTTGCGGCATCCGGTGATCGAATCGGCGGTGCTGAAGCACCCGGGATTCGGACAACGTTCCGACATCCTGCTCCGGGTGGCGGAGCTGCTGCGCGAGCACGGTGCCGGGGCCCGGGTGACGGCCCGTTATCTGCTGGACATCGGCGGGGTGGCCGCGTCCTGGCAGGCGGCGATCCTCCAACGGGCCGCCGACGAGGCGCTGGCCATCGACGACGCGTCGTTCGCCGACGCCTGTCTCGCCCTCGCGCTGGACGCCTCGACCGACTGCTGGGAACGGGCCCGACTGGCGCTGAAACGCTCCGTCGTGATGCTGCGCACCGAGCCCTGGCGGGCCGAGGAACAGTACCTGGAGACCACGGGGACGGGCTGCGCCTGCGGGGCGGAGCGCTGCGACGCGCAAGCCGTACTGAGGGCGCGGCTGCTGATCGGCTGCGGCCGCGTGGGCGAGGGCACGGAGATGCTCCGCGCCGTTGCCCCGCCGCCCAGGGACACCCTCCGGGACGTCCCGCACCCCAGCCACTTCGACGAGACCTGGCCCTGGCTCTTCTGCGTCACCCCGGGCGTACCGGACGCCTGGTCCGTATGGATACCGTCCGGGGGAACGGCGTCCGAGAAGGACGGCGGCGGCGGGGCCCGCGCCGACGAGGACAGGTTCAGCTTCTGCCTCGGCCGGCAGCACGACCGGATCCGGGGCGTCCACGAGATCGAGGAACAGCTGACGGCCTCCCGGCTCGGCGACACCACCCTCGCGCTGATCATGCCCGAGCTGTGGCATCTGAGCGCCGTCGGCCGGCCGGACCTGGCGGACGAGTGGTGCGCGCACTTCCTGCGCGAGGCCACCGACCGGGGCGTCGAGGGCTGGCGCCAGCTCCTGACCGCGATAAAGGCCGAGATCGCGCTCGCCCGGGGCGCCCTGGCGGACGCGGAGATCCTGGCCAGGGAGGCCGTGGAGCACGGCGGCACGGTACCGGGCTACTGGCTGTGCGGGGGACCGCTCACCACCCTCATCACGGTGTGCACCGCGACCGGCCGGTACGAGGAGGCCGCCCGGCTGCTCGGCAGGCCGCTCCCCGATGCCTTCTTCCGCTCCATCTACGGGCTGGGGTACCTCAGGGCCCGCGGCCACTTCCTGCTGGCCGTCGGCAGGCCGCACCTCGCGCTGTCCGACTTCCTGACCGTGGGCCGCCGCTCCGACGGCTGGGACCTGCCCTTCGCGGCGAGGCCGCCCTGGCGGATCGACGCGGCCGAGGCATGGCTGCGGCTCGGCAACGAGCACGAGGCGAGCCAGCTGCTGGCCGCGCACCAGGCCCGTACCGCCGAAGGGGAATCGCCCTCCGGGCCATGGCTTCGGGTACGGGCCCGGCTCGCCGAGCCGCACGAGCGGCCAGGGCTGCTCACCCGGTCCGCCGAACGGTTCCAGGCGTCGGGCAACGTCTGGGAGCTGACCCGGGTCCTCGCCGACCTCGCCGAGGCGTACCAGCACCTCGACCAGCCCGCCCACGCCGATCTGACGCTGCGCAAGGCCCGGCAACTGGCCGACGAGGGCGGGGCGGGCCCGCTGCGCGAGCGGATCCTCTCGCTGGGCCTCGGCGGCCGGTCGGCCCCACGGGCCGCGCGCGGCCCCGTACACCGGATCGATCCGGCCGCGAAACTCAGCGAGTCGGAACGGCGGGTGGCCGTGCTCGCGGCCCGGGGGCTGACCAACCGGGAGATCTCGACCGAACTGTTCATCACCATCAGCACGGTCGAGCAGCATCTCACCCGGGTCTACAAGAAACTCGATATCGCCTCGCGCCAGGAACTCCCGCTGTACCTCGAACTCGGGCTGCCGGAAACGGCCTGAACGCCGTCCCGGGCGACCCCTGTCCCCGTTCCCTGGGGGTCGTAGGGGTGGTTCACCGAAGGGCGGGGATGTGAGATTTCCCTTACGGAAAAGAAGGAAGTCGCAAAAACCGGAGGTTTCGGAATGACGAACTTCAGAGCACTCCTCTGCGACGGTCCGCCTTCCCTTCCGGCGGAGGATCGCATGCAGTTCGCGATCTCGTTGACGGAGAAGATCAAGCATCGCTTCGGCGCGGGATACGAACACTTCGTCCACAAGGGTGAATTCACCACGGTCGACGGAGAAGAGGTCGCGGTCTTCCGCTGGACGACACGGACCGCCATCGCGGAATGAACACGTGGCGCACTCTCCCCGGGGTGCGCCACACCCAAAACCCCGGGACAGGGGGAGATCCGGATTCTGAGGGGTGGCGTTAGGGGGCGGAATCTCCCTAGCGTCGTCGATATCAACAGCCGTACGAGGGAAGGCCGTCATGGGTTCTGTGACTGACGCGGTGCTGGCGGGCGCGAGTCCGCAGGAGCTGGAACGTGCGGTCCTGCCGGACGAGTTCACGGCCGCACACCTGAGGGTCGAGGACGTGGACGTCTTCCGGGACGTGGTCGACAAGGACGTGCGCAAGACACTGCACGTCGGCCCCGTACCGATGCCGGAACCGGCCCCCGACGAGGTCCTGATCGCCGTCATGGCCAGCTCGATCAACTACAACACTGTCTGGTCCGCCATCTTCGAACCCCTGCCGACCTTCCGGTTTCTGGCCGCCTACGGCAAACAGGGCGGCTGGGCCGCCCGCCACGACCAGCCTTACCACGTCCTCGGCTCGGACGCGGCCGGAGTCATCGTCCGGGTCGGCTCGGCGGTACGGCGCTGGCGCGTCGGCGACCACGTCCTGGTCAACGCCGCCCGGGTGGACGAACAGGAAGCCCTCTCCCAGGACGACGGCATGCTCGGCGAACACCAGCTCGCCTGGGGCTACGAGACCAACTTCGGCGGACTCGCCCACTACTGTCTGGCCCGCGCCAGCCAGCTCATCCCCAAACCCGCCCATCTGACCTGGGAGGAAGCCGCGTCCGTACCCGCCTGCGCCGGCACCTCCTACCGGATGCTGGTCGGGGACCACGGAGCCCGTATGAAACAGGGCGACATCGTGCTGATCTGGGGCGCCACGGGCGGCGTCGGCGCCTACGCCGTACAGCTGGTCAAGAGCGGCGGCGGTATCCCGGTCGGTGTCGTCGGCTCGGCACGCAAGGCCGAGGCCCTGCGCGCGCTCGGCTGCGACATCGTCATCGACCGCGAGGAGATCGGCCTCGGCGAGGGCGACGGCGACGACTTCGAACAGTCGATGGCCAACGGCAAACGGCTCGGCGCGGTCATCCGCAGGGAGACCGGCGAGGACCCGCACATCGTCTTCGAACATGTCGGCCAGGCCACCTTCGGTATGTCCGTCTTCGTGGTGCGCCGCGGCGGCACGGTGGTGACCTGTGGCTCCAGCACCGGATACCGGCACCACTACGACAACCGCTATCTGTGGATGAAACTGAAGCGGGTGATCGGCAGCCATGTCGCCAACCTCAACGAACAGTGGGAGTGCGCCCGGCTGTTCAGCCAGGGCCGCGTGATGCCGGCCCTGTCCTCGCTCTTCCCACTGCACGAGGTCGGCGAGGCCACCCGGATGGTCCAGCTCAACGAACACATCGGCAAGGTCGGGGTGCTGTGCCTGGCCCCGGAACCCGGCCTCGGTGTCACCGACCCCGAACTACGGGCCCGGATCGGCGCCGACCGGCTCAACCCGCTGCGCCCCTTCGCCACCCACAGGCCCGGCTCCCTGGCGGTGACCGTATGACCGCCATCGGCATCCTCGGCACCGGTTCCTACCTGCCCAAGGAGGAGATCACCAACGAAGAGCTGGCCCTCCGCGTCCCCAACATCACCGCCGAGTGGATCGGCCGCCGCACCCTGATCATGGGCCGCCGCTACGCCGCCCCGGACGAGGCCACCTCCGACCTGGCCCGGCACGCCGCCACCGCCGCCCTCGCCCGGGCCGGTGTCGAGGCGGACCGGATCGACTACCTCATCGTCGCCACCTCGACCGGTGACGCCCCCCTGCCGCCCACCTCGTCACTGGTGCAGAACGCGCTCGGCGCCCACCGCGCGGCCTGCTTCGACATCAACATCGCCTGCGCCGGCTTCGTCTACGCCCTCGACATCGCCCGCGCCCTCGTCGCGCTGCGCCCCGGCAGCCTCGCCCTGGTGATCGGCGCCGACCTGTACTCGCGGTTCCTCGACTACGACGACCGGGGCACCGCCGTCCTGCTCGGCGACGGCGCGGGCGCCGCCGTGGTGGGCGCCGTGCCCGACCCGTACGGCATCCTCGACATCAGCCTGACCGGGCGGGGCGACGCCCATGAGCTGATCTGGATCGAGGGCGGCGGCAGCCGCGTACCCGCCTCGCCGGACACCGTCGCGAACGGCGGCCACTACCTGCGGATGCGCGGACGGGGGGTCGCCTCATTCGTCATGGAGAACGTCCCCCCGATGATCGGCCCCCTGCTGGAGCGCGCCGGAGCCACCATCGACCAGGTCGCGCACTTCGTCCCGCACCAGGCCAACGGCGTCCTCCTCGGTGAACTGGTCGAACGCTGCGGCCTGTCCGGCGCGCGCACCCACACCCCCCTGGTCACGTACGGGAACATGGGCGCCGCGTCCGTCCCCGTGGCCCTGGACGAGGCAGCGCGGGCGGGCCTGCTGGCCGACGGCGAACTACTGCTGCTCGCGGGCTTCGGAGCGGGCATGGCGGCGGGGCTCTGCCTGCTGCGCTGGTCGGCCTGAACCCCCGCCGCGGTCCGCCGCTCCCTCCCGGCTCCCGCCTGTCCCTCGGACCAAAGGAACCTCCCCCCGTGACCGACGCCACCGCCTCGCCCGAGGCCGACTTCCCCCTGTTGAGGAAATGCCCCTACGCGCCGCCCGAGGAATACGTCCCGATGCGGACCACGGGGACCCCCGCCCCGGTCCGGCTCTACGACGGGAAACGCATCTGGCTCATCACCCGCTACGACCAGGCGCGCGCCGTACTGGGCGACTCCCGCTTCAGCTCCGACATCACGAACCCCGGATACCCCATATACGCCGAGGCGTTCGAGGGGTCGCGTGCCTTTCCCATGCTGTTCACCATGGACGCACCACAGCACACCGCGCAGCGCAAGGCGGTCGTCAGCGAATTCACCCTGCGGCGGGCCGAAATTCTCCGTCCGGCCATGCAGAAGAAGGCCGACGAGCTGATCGACGCCATGCTGGCGGAAGGAAATTCGGCCGATCTGGTCAAAGGATTCGCCGAACCCTTCTCCGGCACCATCACCTGCTGGGCTCTCGGTATGGAGTACACCGATCTGCAGGCGTGGCTGCTCGACAGCCGTGAAGTCCGGGAAAAGGCCACCTCGGTCGTCGACTCCGAACAGGTCGGCGACGAGGTCAGCCAGCGCATGGTCGCGCTTCAGCAGTATTTCCTGCGTTTCATCGACGCCAAGCGGGAGAACCCCGGCGACGATCCGACCAGTCGTGTGATCGAGAAGTACGTGACCCCCGGAACGCTCGGCAGGATCGAACTCGCCAACCTCTGCTTCCTCATCTTCATCGCGGGACAGTCGCCGGTGCAGTCCATGCTGACCGCCGGTGTCGGGCTGTTCCTGGAACACCCCGACCAGGTGGCTGCCGTACGCGAGGAACCGGCGGTACTGCCCCGCGCCGTCGACGAGATGATGCGGCTGATCAGCCCGCTGGACCTGATGCCCCGGGTCGCGCTGGAGGACGTGGAGCTGGGCGGACTGCGCATCGGCAAGGGCGAGGGCGTGGTGGTGGCCAACGGCGCCGCCAACCGCGACCCGGCCGTGTACCAGGAGCCCGACCGGCTGGATGTACGCCGCACGGACCGCGGCCACCTCGCCTTCGGGTCCGGCATCCATCACTGCCTCGGCGCCAATCTGACCAAGGTCGGCCTCGAAGTCGCGTACGGCACTCTCTTCCGCAGGCTGCCCGGCCTGAAACTCGGGCTTCCCATCGAGGAGTTGTACGTCAGACCGGGCTGGCACCCCGAGATCGAGCGGATCCCCGTCACCTGGTGACCGTCGGCGCCCCACCGCCGTCCCCCCACCGCCCCGCCCGCTCCCGGGCGGGGCGGAGCCATGTGCCGCTCCACGCCCGGTACCCGTACCTCTGTATCCGATGTATCCGATGTATCCGAACGCGGAACGGCCCGTACGCTCCGGGGCGAGACGCCCGGGTCGTACGGACCGTTGTCCCGGCGCGGCCCGCTAACCGGCGGTCACCTCGATGTCCAGCCGACGCGGGCCGACCACGTTCTTCGGGTGGTGGTACACCACCGAGCCGTCCTCCGTGGCCACCTTCAGCTCCGGGAACCGGTCCAGCAGCAGGTTCAGTACGATCCGGGTCTCCAGCCGCGCCAGCGGGGCGCCCATGCAGAAGTGCAGCCCCTGGCCGAAACCGAGGTGGCGTCCCTGGTCGCGGTGGAGGTCGAAGGAGTCGGGGGCCTCGAACCGCTCGGGGTCCCGGTTGGCCGAGACCGTCCACAGCGTGAGGACCTGGCCCGCGGGGATCTTCTCGCCGCCCAGCTCCGCATCCCGGGTCGTCATCCGTACCAGCCGGGAGAAGGCCGGGCGCAGCCGTACAGCCTCCTCGATCGCCGCCGGCACCAGCGAGCGGTCCCGCCGCACCTCGGCCAGCGCCCCGGGGTTCTCGTCCAGGCAGAGCACCGTGGAGCCCAGCACCGCGGTGGTGGTGATGTGCCCGGCCATCAGCAGGGTCCCGGCGAAGCCGATGATCTCGTCGTCGTCCAGCCGGCCGTCCTCGGTGGTGGCCGTCGCCAGCTGGCTGATCAGGTCGTCCCGGGGCGCGGCGCGACGGCGGCCGACGAACTCCCGCATGTAGGAGCGCAGTTCCCGGGCCGTCTCCACGAAGGCGAGTACGTTCTCCTCGCTCGGCAGCGCGCTCTCCCCGCCGCCGTTGGCCGCGATGAAGGCCAGCGCCCACTTCTCGAACAGCGGCCGGTCCGTCACCGGGATACCGAGCAGCTCCGCGATCACGAATACCGGCAGGGGGTGGGTGACCGCCTCCACCAGATCGAACCGGTCCCGGCCCGCCACCTCGTCGAGCAGCTCGTTGACCAGCTCGGTGATCCGCGGCTCCAGATCGGCCACCAGCCGGGGCGTGAACGCCTTGCTGACGAGCGACCGGAGCCTGCGGTGCATCGGCGGGTCCATGCCGACGACGTTCCCCTTCGCCATCCACGCCGTGTCCGGATGCGAGGGGATGACGGCCGACATGTCGTTCGAGTAGGTGGTCGTGTCCGACAGCACCCGGGAGACATCGGCGTGGCGGAAGACGTGCCACAGGCCCGGGAAATCATCGGGGGACACCGGATTGTCCCGCCTGTTTTTTGTCAGCCAGGCGAGCAGCGAAGGAAAGTCATCCTGCGTTTCAGGTATCGGAGACTGCGGTTCGTTCGTCATCGTCTCGCTCCTTCTGGAAGGCACCGGACGGATGAGCCGGCCCCATCGGCGGGATCCTAATGGCGCTGGTCGCGGCGGAAACACCCCTAGCCGGAACCCGCCGCCCCCGATCAGGCTCCGTACCACCCCTAAAGGGCTCTTCCGGGCTTGTGCTCGGCAATGGCGGGTCCATAGTTTTTTCCAGGTAAGGAACGGCGTTCCGATCTCCCGGAGTTGGCCATGAGTGCGCAGTCCATACAGTCCTCGGACGAGGCGTTGCGGGATTCTGTTCCCGCCGACAGCGGCGAAGTCGCTTTTCCGGTCCGTGAGGACGTGGCCGAGGAAATGAGGCAGCTCGATTTCCTGCTCGGGGATTTCCGCGTCGAATACACGAATCTGACCACGGAGAAAGTCACCACCGGCGAGGCGACCTTCTCGACCCGCCCGGTGGCCGACGGCCGGTTCTACGAGATGACCCAGCACATCCCGGTGCCCGGCATCACCGCCACCTGGCTCATCGGCTGGAGCACGGTGGACGCCGCCTTCGCCTGCTTCTACTACGACGACTGGGGCCACCACGGCACGTTCACCAGCCCCGGCTGGGACGACGGCCACTTCAGGATCTCCGGCGACAGCGCCGTCTTCGGCGGACGTCACCGGTTCGTGGACGACTTCGCGGTGGTCGACGCCGACCACTTCGTGAAGCATGGCTTCATCGTCGCGGGCGACGAGCTGATCCCCGGGGACCTGCTGCACTGCTACCGGATCTGAGCCGCCGCCGCGCCGCCTCCGAGCGGCCTCCGGCACCGAGACCGCTCCGGCCGCCGGAGCTCCGACAGCAGACGGCACGGGCTGTTCCGTACGTTCTCGATCACGTGGAGGCAAGCCGATGCCGGATGGTTCCGAGGCGATAGCCGTCGTCGGCATCGCGTGCCGGCTGCCGGGCGCCGGGAATCCGGCGGAGTTCGCCGCGCTGCTCGCCCGGGGCGGCGACGCCGTCACGGACGTGCCGGCCGAACGGCGCGGCGTCGTCCCCGACGCGCCCGGGGTCCCCCTCCGGGGCGGATTCCTCACCGGCGTGGACGGGTTCGACGCGGGGTTCTTCGGCATCTCCCCGCGGGAGGCCGCCGCCATGGACCCGCAGCAGCGCCTGCTCCTCGAACTCGGCTGGGAGGCGCTGGAACACGCCGGGACCGTCCCCGCCGCGCCGGGCGGCAGCCGTACCGGCGTCTTCGTCGGCGCGCTCGCCGACGACTACGCCCGGCTCGTCCAGGGACGTGGCCCCGAGGGGGTCACCCCCCACACCTTCACCGGGGTGCAGCGCTCCCTGCTGGCCAACCGCGTCTCGTACACCCTGAAGCTGCGCGGTCCGAGCCTGACCGTCGACACCGGCCAGTCCTCCTCGCTGGTCGCCGTCCATCTGGCCGTCGAGAGCCTGCGCCGGGGCGAGTGCGCGGTGGCGCTCGCGGGCGGTGTCAACCTGGTGCTGTCCCCCGGGAGCACCCTCGCCGTCGCCCGCCTCGGGGCGCTCTCCCCGGACGGCCGCTGCCACACCTTCGACGCCCGTGCCAACGGGTACGTACGCGGTGAGGGCGGCGGCCTGGTCGTCCTGAAGCCACTGGCGGCGGCGCTCGCCGACGGGGACCGCGTCCACTGTGTGATCCGTGGCAGCGCGGTCAACAACGACGGCGGTGGCGGCGGACTGACCGCCCCCGACCCCGAGGCGCAGCGGGAGGCCGTCCTCCTCGCGTGCGCACGGGCCGCCACGGACCCCGCCGAGATCCAGTACGTCGAACTCCACGGCACCGGCACCCCCGAGGGCGACCCGGTCGAGGCCGCCGCGCTCGGTGCCGCGCTGGGCGGCGCCCGCCCCCAGGGGCGACCGCTGCGCGTCGGCTCGGTCAAGACCAACATCGGCCACCTGGAGGGCGCGGCGGGGATCGCCGGTCTCATCAAGACCGTACTGTGCCTGCGCGACGCCCGGTTGGTGCCCACCCTCCACCACGACAGCCCCCACCCCCGGATCCCCCTGGACGAGCTGGGGCTGACCGTCCAGCGCACCACCGAGCCCTGGCCCGGGGAGGGCCCCCGGGTCGCGGGCGTCAGCTCCTTCGGCCTCGGCGGCACCAACTGCCATGTCGTCCTGGCGTCCTGGGACGAGGCGCGGGACGCCGCCGCCCCGGCCCCCCCTGATGTGCGCGACGTGCCCTGGGTGCTCTCCGCCAAGACCCCGCGCGCCCTCGCCGAGCAGGCACGACGGCTGCTGGACGCCGCCCCCGAGGTCTCCCCGGCCGCCCTCGGGCACGCCCTGCTGACCACCCGCGCGCTCTTCCCGCACCGCGCGGTGGTCCTCGGCGCCGACAGCCCCGCCAGGCTGAGCGGCCTGGCCGCGCTCGGCCGGGGCGAGTCCGCGCCCGGAGTCATCACCGCCCCGGGCCCCGGCACACCCCCCACCGGCCCCGGGCCCGTCTTCGTCTTCCCCGGCCAGGGCTCCCAGTGGGCGGGCATGGCCGGTGAACTCCTCGACACCGAACCGGCGTTCGCCGCCCGCTGGGCCGCCTGTGAACAGGCCCTCGCCGTCTGCGTCGACTGGTCCCCGACCGAGGTCGTACGGCAGCTGCCCGGCGCCCCCGGACTCGACCGGGTCGAGGTGCTCCAGCCGGTCCTGTGGGCCGTCATGGTCAGTCTGGCCGAGGTGTGGCGTACGTACGGTGTGGAGCCCGCCGCGGTCGTCGGCCACTCCCAGGGCGAGGTCGCCGCCGCCTGCGTGGCCGGGGCGCTCACCCTGGAGGACGGCGCACGGGTCTCCGTACGCCGTGCCGAGCTGATCGGGCGCCGGCTCTCCGGACACGGCGGGATGGTGGCCGTACCCGAACCGGAGGAAGCGGCCTCGGCCCGGCTGGCGGCCCTGGACGGGCGCGTCGAGATCGCCGCCGTCAACGGCCCCGACTCCGTGGTGGTGGCGGGAGCGCCCGACGCGCTGGAGGAGCTGCTCGCCTCCTGCGCCGCCGACGAGGTCCGCGCCCGTCGCGTCGCCGTCGACTACGCCTCCCACTCCTCCCACGTCGAGGCCATCCGCGAGGAGCTCCTCGCCGCCCTCGCCGAGGTGGCCCCGCTCCCGGCCCGGGTGCCCTTCCACTCCACGGTGGTGCGCGGCGCGACGGACCCGGTGCTGGACGGCCTCTACTGGTACCGCAACCTCCGCGAGACGGTCTCCTTCGCGCCCGCCGTCACCGCGCTGGCCGAGGCGGGCCACCGGACCTTCATCGAGATCAGCCCCCACCCGGTCCTCACGACCGCCGTGGCCGCCGCCGCCGAACAGACCGGCGCCGTCCCGGTGGTGGTGCCCACCCTGCGCCGTCACCACGGCGGCTCCGACCAGTTCGCCGCCGCCCTCGCCCAGGCGTTCGTCCACGGCACCGAGGTGGACTGGACGGCCGCCCGTACCGGGCGACTCCCCTCCGTACATGTCGAGTTGCCCACCTATCCCTTCCAGCGCTCCTCCCACTGGCTGGCCCCCCTCGCGGCGGGCGAAGCGGGGCCGCCGTCCTCGTGGCAAGCCGCGGAAGCCCAGAACGCCCCGGCGGAGTTTGGGGATTCCGCCGGGGTCCCCGTCTCTTCCCCCACCACCACGGCCGGTCTGCTGGATCTCGTACGGGCCGAGGCGGCCGTCGTCCTCGGTCACCGGGACGCGTCCGCCGTGGCGCCCGAGCTGACCTTCAAGGACCTCGGCGTCGACTCGCACCTCGCCCTCGAACTGCGCGGCCGGCTGAGCGCCGTGACCGGCCGGCGGCTGCCCACCACCCTGCTGTACGAGCACCCCACGCCCACGGCCCTCGCCCGCCATCTCGGCGCGGACCCGGCCACCGGCTCCCCGGCCGGGCCGGGAGCGGAGGCCGTCCGGGGAGCCGACGAGCCGATCGCGGTCGTCGGCATGGCCTGCCGTCTGCCCGGGGGCATCGACAGCCCGGAAGAGCTGTGGCAGGCCGTCCTGGACGGGACCGACGCGGTCTCCGCGCCGCCCGCCGACCGGGGCTGGGGCGAGGGCGGCCACCGGGGCGGCTTCCTCGCCGACGCCGCCGGCTTCGACGCCGAACTCTTCGGTATCGCACCGCGCGAGGCCCTGGCGATGGACCCGCAGCAGCGGCTCCTGCTGGAGACCTCGTGGGAGGCGATCGAGCGCGCCGGGATGGCCCCGTCCGCCCTGCGCGCCACCCGGACCGGCGTCTACGTCGGCGCGATGTCCCAGGAGTACGGCCCCCGGCTCCACGAGGCCCCGGAGGATCTGCGCGGACACCTGCTGACCGGGAACACCGCCGGGGTCCTCTCCGGCCGCCTCTCGTACGTCTTCGGCTGCGAAGGCCCGGCGGTCACCGTCGACACGGCCTGCTCGTCCTCCCTGGTCGCCCTCCATCTCGCCGTCGAGTCGCTGCGGCGCGGGGAGTGCTCGCTGGCGCTCGCCGCGGGCGTGGCGGTGATGGCCACCCCCGGCCTGTTCACCGAGTTCTCGCGGCAGGGCGGGCTGTCGGCCGATGGTCGGTGCAGGTCGTTCGCGGCTTCGGCGGATGGTACGGGTTGGTCGGAGGGGGTGGGTGTGCTGTTGGTGGA
>NZ_JBIVMF010000055.1:0-16838 GCF_044752945.1 Streptomyces sp. NPDC088554
AAGCCTGAAGAACTCCCATCATCGCAGGTCACAAGGCACTTCCTCGTTCTCCTGAAAGTTATCCACAGGCATCACGTCGGTGGATCGAGGCTAAGACCGTGCGCCCCTCCTCTGCGAGCCGGTGGAACAGGCCGCGCACCCACTTCACACCCTCCGGGTCCAGCCCGTTGAGCGGCTCGTCGAAGAGCAGCACCGGCGGGTCGCCCAGCAATGCGGTCGCGATGCCAAGGCGCTGTTTCATGCCCAGCGAGTAGCCGCCGATGCGGCGGTGGCCGGCGTCGCCGAGGCCGACCTCTTCCAGTACCTCGGTGACCCGGCGGCGAGGGAGGCCGTTACTCACGGCGAGGGCAGTCAAATGCGCGCGGGCGGTACGACCGCCATGGATATCGTGCGCATCCAGCAGGGCCCCGACGTGACGCATGCCGCGCGGCCGGTCCGCGAACGGTCGGCCATCGATGATGACGCTGCCGGCAGTAGGCTGGTGCAGCCCAAGCATCATGCGCAGGACGGTGCTCTTGCCAGCGCCGTTCGGCCCCAGAAATCCTGTGACATAACCAGGTCGCACCGTGAAGCTCAGATCGCTGACCGCGGCCTTCCTACCGTAACGCTTGGTGACTTCCCTAACTTCAATCATGCGCTTCATCGTGCCCCGCAGCCTTCCAAGGCGCATCGGTCCGCAGCGGACATTCTGCGGACACCCATGTCGACCACGGTTGTACAACCTCGGTCCGATCCCACGTCGAGACCGCCCGGCTACGGTCAATGCATGTTCCCCCTACACCACATGCTCCTCAAGCGGGTGCCACCGGGTGTCTGGGCGGGCGCCAGCTGGTTCGTCGCAGCCCTGTATCCGCTGGTCCGGTCCGCCCCGGGCACGCTCGCCGATCCGGCCCCGCCGCCCAACGCCCTGGATGACCTGAGGGGACAGCTCTGCTTGGCTTTGGCCTCCGCCCTGGCGCTAATCGGCTGCGCCGTGCTGACGCGCCGTCCGTGGCCAGGGCTGGTACTGCTCCTCGTCAGCACAGGCGCCTTCGCGGTGGCATGGCGACTGTGGGAGGTCCCATCACTGCAGTTCCTCGCCGTCGACGTGGCGGTCGGCTTCCTCTCCGCTGCCCGCCCGCGCCGCGCCTCACTACCGTTCGCGGGGGCCGCGCTCGCCGCGCTGGCACTGTTTCTGGCCATGCGACAGGCGCACACTGGGGAGAGTGGGACTCCCTCAGAGCCGTACGTCGCCCTGACCGTCGTCGTAGCCTGGCTCATCGGCAACTTGGTGTACCAGTCGCGCGCTTATGCCGAAAAGCTGCGCGCCCAGCTCCTGACACAGGTCACAGCGCAAGCATCTGCTGCCGAACGGCTGCGCATCGGACGGGAGTTGCACGACATGGTGGCGCACAGCATCGGCATCATCGCGCTCCAGGCCGGTGCCGCCGCACGGGTCTTCGACACCCAACCAGAGAATGCACGGCAGGCGATGCTGGCTGTGGAAAACGCCGCCCGTGAGACGCTGGCGGGACTTCGGCGGATGCTGGTCGTCCTTCGGCAGGCGGACGACCAGCGCGGCAAGGACGACCCCGAGGGCCGTGAGCGGGCGCCGCTGGGACCTGCGGCGACCCTGGCCGACGTCGAGCGGCTGGCGGAAACGACCACGGCTGCGGGGGTGCGCGTACGGGTACGGTGGCGGGGCGAACAACGGCCGCTACCCCCGGAAATCGACCTGTCGGCGTTCCGAATCGTCCAGGAGTCGGTCACCAATGTCGTACGACACTCGGGCACCGGCTCCTGCGAGGTGACCGTTAACTACGGTGCCAAGGACCTGGCCATTGAGATCACCGACCGGGGCACAGGCGCTGGCGCGACGGCTGGCACGGGTTACGGGCTGGCCGGGATGCGCGAACGCGTAGCCTTGATGCACGGCGAGTTCAGCGCCGGGCCCAGGCCGGGCGGCGGCTTCCGGATCGCGGCCCGGCTTCCGGTACCGCCCGCTCACCCCTCGCCCGCCCCTCAGCCCCCGGCAGGAGCCCAATGACAGTCCGTGTCGCACTCGTCGACGACCAGCCCTTAATCCGCGCCGCTCTGCAGATGGTGATCGCCGAGGCCGACGACCTCGAGGTCGTCGGCCAGGCCACAAACGGAGAGGAAGCGGTCCGGCTGGCCGAGGCGGAGCAGCCGGATGTGGTGGTGATGGACATTCGCATGCCAGGGATGGACGGCATCGAGGCGACCCAGCGCATCACGGAGGGCATCGACGGCCCGCAGGTGATCGTCCTGACCACCTTCGACGACGACGAGTACGTATACGGAGCACTACGCGCCGGGGCTTCTGGCTTCCTGGTCAAGGACATGGCTCTGGACGACATCTTGGCTGCGGTCCGCGTGGTCGCGGCGGGCGACGGGCTCATCGCGCCGACGGTGACGCGCAGGCTGATCAGGGAATTCGCCCAACGCCCGCAGACAGCTACCACCACGTCTGCCCGCCGCTTAGAGATTCTGACGGACCGGGAGCGCGAGACGCTGTCACTGATCGGCCGAGGCCTGTCCAACACCGAGATCGCCGACAAGCTACATATCAGCGTGGCCACCGCCAAGACCTATGTAACCCGGCTGCTGGCCAAGCTCGACGCCCGCGACCGAGTCCAACTAGTCATCACTGCCTACGAAACTGGGCTGGTACGCCACCCCCAGTAGACGGTGTCCGCCAGCTCGTGACACAGAGTGCGTTGCCCGTAATCTTGGTGGACGCCTTCGATGAAGTTCCCCCAAGGCCGGGTAGTTAGCGCGTCGTTGGGTGACGTCAAGAGGGGCGGTGAGTCGTCTTTGTCGGAACGAGAGCAACGCGGCTCCGTTGAGACAGGTAGTCGACCAAGACGTCCTGCCATGGAGCCGCGTTGTCCCTCTATTCTGCCTTCCCGCCCTGATGACACGCTCGCGGGAGATCACGGTGGCCGCGGGGCGGTTCGCCGCCGGTCATGTGGGTGGCCTGACTCCGTTTCTGCCCTTCGAGTTGGTGGATGCCGTCCTGGAGGAGACCCGCGCGGTCCAGGAGCGACTGCGGGATCTTCCCTCGCGGGTCGGGGTCTACTTCCTGGTGGCCCTGTGCCTGTTCCCGGAGGTCGGATACGGGCTGGTGTGGGACAAGATGACCTCCGGGCTCGGAGGCGGCCTGCCGACGCCGAGCACGAAGGCATTGCGCGATCTGCGCCGCAGGGTGGGGTGCGCCCCGATGCGAGCCATGTTCGAGGTGGTGGCCGGGGCACTGGCCCAACCACGCACCCCCGGAGTGCGCTTCGGCCCCTACCGCACGGTCTCCTTCGACGGCTGCAGCTCGATCAAAGTGCCCGACAGCGAGCGCAACCGGGGCCGCCTGGGACGGTGCCCGCACGGCGGTTATCCCCAGGTCGAGCTGATGACACTGGTGGAGACCGGCACCCGGGCCGTGATCGGCGCGGTCTTCGGACCCACCCGGGAAGGCGAGACCGCATACGCCACCAGACTGCTGCACCATCTGAGTTCCGAGATGCTGGTGCTGTGGGACCGCGGCTTCGACGGCAACGACTTCCTCGCCGCCGTGCACGCCACCGGAGCCCGCGTCCTGGGCCGCATCAGCCAGCGCCGCCGCCCGCCAGTCCTGCGGAAACTCGCGGACTCCTCCTACCTCTCAACCATCGGCGGGGTCCCGGTACGCATCATCGAAGCCCGGGTGAACGTCACCTGCACGAACGGCAGCGCCTTCGAGGGCTCCTACCGTCTTGCGACCACGCTCCTGGACGCGCGCCGTTACCCTGCCGACACTCTCGTGCACCTTTATCACGAGCGCTGGGAGCACGAGAGCGCCTACTACGCCCTACGTCACACCCTCATGCAAGGACGCGTCCTGCGATCGTGCGACCCGGTCGGCGTCGAGCAGGAGATGTGGTCCCTGCTCACGCTCTACCAGCTCCTGCGGCGGGCGATGGTTGAGGCGACGGAGTCCCGGCCCGGGACCAATCCCGACCGCTGCGGCTTCACCATCGCTCTCCAAACCGCCCGCGACCTGCTCGTACGCGGTGAGGGAATCGTCGAGCAGGGCCTCGGTGAGATCGGCCGCCGCGTACTGTCGGCGCTGTTGCCCGCGCGGCGCACCCGCGTCAGCACCCGCAAGGTGAAGTCCCCCATCTCCCGCTACGCGGAAAGGAAACTGGACGGCCGCCCCGACAGCAGCCAGGTAGTGACCTCGGTGACGATCACTCTCCTCCCGCCCCCACCACCTCAGCCCGCACTGCCGGCGACAACCGTCCGGGAGAACACCGGCAGCCGCATGACGCGCGTCCTGAGCCTGCTGCAAGCCGAACCCGAGCGGTAGTGGCGCTCCCGGGAGATCGCCGAACTCCTCGGCGACGTCACGCTCGTCGCCACCTATCGACAACTCGCGCGCTGGACCGAGAAAGGCTTGATCAAGAGAGTCCGCACCGGCCGCTACGCAGCGACCCCGGCGACCGAACCGCCCTTGCATCCCAGGCCAACACGCTAACTACCCGGCCTTGGGGGAACTTCACTCCGATATACACCCGTTCGGCTGCCATGTCGCGTCCGCCTCACCGCTAGCGGGCCAGAGCCCTGTTGCTCTGCACGGCCGGGGCTGAAGCGGCCGGACAGACGAGTGGCCCTGTGGCCTTCGGAAGGCGCTAGTACCGCGGCGGGGCCGCACGGTTGTCCGGATCGCATTGTCTGCCGCTCCGAGGCGGTGGTCGTTGTGCTATTGGTCTGGCTGTCCAATGTCTGTGGTGCGCTGCGGGCAGTACGACGTGATGCCAGGGAGGCGTCATGGCACAGGAGTTGCGGGTCCTTCACCTGGACACCAACGGGGTGCGCCGGAGCCTGCCGGCGGACCGGCTGGCAGGGGCAGCGCTGGCGGAGCGGGGCGAGGTGTGGAAGCCGACACGGCATCCCTCGCAGCGCAGCATCGTCACCTGGTGGTGGGCGGCGACCAACCGACGCCATGTGGGGTGCCGTTCGCTGGATCGGATGTCGACTGCGATGCTGCTGGACTTCCACCCCGGTGTGGTCGACTTCGGCGCCTGGTCGGCGCAGCTGGTCTGGCGGGAGCGGGGGCGTGAGCGGCGCCTGGTGCCGGACTTCTTCGTACAGACCGTCTCGGGGTCGACGGTGATGGTGGTCGCCCGGCCGGCGAACGAGCCGGGCGAGCGGTTCGACCGGCAGATGGCGGTGTGTCGCGAGGCGTGCGGGCAGGCGGGCTGGGAACTGGCGACGCCTCGGCTGCCGAACAGGACGGCGCTGGCGAATCTGCGGTGGGTGTCGCGGCGGCGTCATCCGCGCTTTGGTGACGCGGACGTGGAGTCGGCGCTGGCCGGCGCGTTCGCGCAGCCGCAGCCGCTGGCGGAGGGTGTCAAGGGGTGCGGGGTGCCGCGCGCACTGGCCTTGCCCCGCCTCTACCACATGTTGTGGAGGAGGCGTTTGGGCGTGGACTGGGCTGTGCCCCTGGGGCCCGGTTCGCTGGTGGGCCCGATGGGCGCGGGCGAGCCGGAGGCGATGGGCCGCCCGTTCGCGCCGGGGCAGCCGTGAACGCGCCGGCGCCGGTCCCCGCCGCGGAGCGGGCGCAGCTGAAGGTGCGCAGCGCGCCGCGCGGGGTGTTGGCGCGTGGGGACGAGGTGCGGTGGCGGGGCGACCGGTATGTCGTGGCTGGTCTCGACGGGATGATGGTGGTGCTGGGCCCGGCGGGCGAGGGCGGGGTGCCGGCCGCCGTGCTGCTGTCGGTGCTGGCGGCGGCGGACGACTTCGCTGTCCTGGACGCGGCCGGGCATCCCTTGGCCCAGTCGGAGATGCCTGACTTCGCGGAGCTGGAGGGCTTGCCGACTGGTGCCGCGGAAGCGGCCCGGCGGTGGCAGCGTGCGGTGATCGAGGTCGATACCGGGCTGCCGCCCGGAGCGGCGCCGGGTGCGCGGCCGCGCCCGGCGTTCGATCCGGCGACGACCACGCTCATCGAGCGGTACCAGGCCAAGGCGGCCGAGATGAGCGCGGTGCTGGGCGGGCCGGTGTCCTGGCAGACGGTGCAGGCCAAGCGGCTCGCCTACCGCAGGCGGCGCAGCGTGGTCGATCTCCTGGACGGGCGGAGCACGAAGCGGCGGCGGCTGTACGGGGCGACCGATGTGCTCGTGGTGGAGCAGCTCCTGGTGCTGGTCGACCGTCAGCGCCGGCGGGTGGACGCGCCGTCGGACGCGCGGAAGCTGTTCAAGTCGCTGCGACGGGTGATGCGTGCCGCGCACGGGGAGAGCGTGAAAGTCCCGAAGGAGCCGACCCTGTACAAGCTGCTGGGACGGCTGGGCATCGACCCCCGGGACTGGGACGCTTCCCGGGGTGCGCGTGGGGCGGGGACGCGGGTGGGGCCGCCGTTCTCGGTGACGAAGGCGACGATGCCCGGTGAGCTAGTCCAGATCGACTCGACCGACCTGGACGTGTGGGTGCTGGGGGACGACGGCCAGCCCGCCCGGGTCGAGCTGACGATCGCGATCTGTGTGGCGACACGCAGCATCATCGCCGCGGTGCTGCGGCCCAAGCAGCCGAGCCGGCGGGGCAAGCGGCGCAAGGCCGGCCAGGGCGGTCTGGTGTCGGCGCCCCGTGCCAAGGGACGGGCGACGAAGGCGGTGGACGCGTGCGAGCTGCTGGCGCAGGCCCTGGTCCCGGCGCCGATGCGGCCCGGGTACGAGGCGGCCGTCCACGCCAGCTTCTCGGACCTGCCGTACGAGGAGCTCGTCGCCGTCGACCCCCGGTTCGCGCATGCTGCGGCCCGGCCGGTGATCATTCCCGACCTGGTCGTCATCGACCACGGCACGGTGTTCGCCGGACGGACGTTCTTCGACGCCTGTGAGTACCTGGGCATCTCGGTGCGGCCGGCCCGTAAGCGCACCGGCCAGGACAAGGCAGTCGTCGAGCGGAGCTTCGGGACGATCAAGTCGAAGTTCAGCCAGCGGGTGAACAGCTACACCGGCCGGGACTCGGTGCGGGTGCGCCGGACCGTGGACGGTAAGCGGCTGTGGACCCTTGCCGAGCTCGACGCCCTGCTCCAGCAGTGGATCGCGCTGGAGTGGCAGAACACACCCCACCCGGAGCTCGCCGACCCCTATGAGGCGTATCTGCCTCACTTGACACCGAACCAGATGTACGCGGCGTGCGTGGCGGTGGAGGGCTACCTGCCGATCCCGCTGACCCGCGAGGACTTTCTGCGGCTGCTGCCGACGGCGTGGATCGGGGTGAGCGACCAGGGCATCCGGCTGCACAACCGCACCTACGACCATCCCTCCCGGGACCCGCGCGAGGGGCTGAACCCCTATCGGCGGACGCGTTCGGACCTGCGCGGCAAGAGGAAGGGCCGCTGGGAGGTCCGGTACACCCCCAACGACCTGTCCCGGGTGTGGCTGCGTGATCACAACACCAACCGGTGGGTGGAGGCAACGTGGGTGCACAGCCATGTGATCGGGGCGCCGTTCACGCAGTTCCTGTGGGACATCGCCGTCTCCCAGCATCTGGAGCGCGGGGGGCGCACCGGGGACGAGGAGGCGATCGCCCACGCTCTGGCCGAGTTGCTGGAGCGGGCCGAGCAGGGGCCTGAGCAGGTCCGGCGGGTGTTGGTGCCGGACGGCTACACGCCGCTGCCCGAACCTGCTCCGCAGCGGGAGTTCGACCCGTACGCGGAGCGCGGTCCCATCGACTGGTCGAAGGTTCCCGTGGGCGTCCCGGACCCGGACGGTGATCCTCTCGGTCTGGACGACACCGGTCTGTACGGCGGGCCGGAAGGCGAGGAGGGGCCGGAGATCGACTGGGGGCAGGATGCGACGGCGCCGGATCCCGCACTCGACGCCTGGGCGCGTGCCGGCGGGGCGGGAGGCGGGGAGGCGGGTCTGCAGGAGCGCTACGAGCAGATCTTCGCCGAGCTCGACCAGGCTCAGGATGCCGTTGCCGACGACGCCCCGTGAGATGGCGGACGGGGCCGCACTGATGGAGAGGGGAACACCGTGAAGATGGAGCTGACGGTCGAGGAGGAGCGGCTGCTGCGCGACACCAGCGCGGTCGGGCCGTTGCTGCTGGCGCCGCCGACACCGTTGTGGCCGGTGGACTGCTATGCGTGGAGGGCGCTCGCCGAGTCGTCGTTGCACGCCCCGAAGCTGCAGGACAGCGCCCCGGAGGGGACGAAGGTCGGCAGCCTGGACCCGCGGCTGCTGTTCCACGGACGGCTGCGCACGGTCACCACCCCTGCGATCACCAAGGCGCAGCTGCTGGTGGCCGAGCAGGTCATGGCCAACCAGCAGCGCCGGCACGGCAAGGCCGGGGTCATCCTGGACGGGCCGCGCGGGACGGGTAAGAGCACGCTGCTGCAGGCGATCGGAGTGCACTGGGAGCGGCGGCTGTCGTCGTTGTACGGGCCGGACGAGAACCGGATCCCGGTCATCGTGTTGAGCGTGCCGCCGCCGACGCGCGGCAGCATGCGCAACTGGGCAGGCGCGTTCGCCCGGTTCCTGGGCCAGGAGCGGGAGAGCGGGGATCCCACCGAGTCGGTGATCCGGGCCATGCGCAACGCGCGGACGCTTCTGGTCCTCATCGACGGCATCGAGCGGCTGCGTACAGCCGCGGACGCGGAGCTGGCCTTCCAGTACCTGGACATGATCAGCGAGGAGACCGGGGCAACGTTCGTCTACTGCGGGCGTGGCGCCCAGTTCATCGTCGACCCGCTCACCCGCGACAACGACACCAAGCTGGACGACGCGGAGCAGCTGCGGGGCGACCACATGGTGCTGCGTACGAGCCGGATGGGGTTCAGCCCCGAGGAGTCGATCGTCTTCGCGCGGGTCATCGACCTGTTCGACGCGGAGCTGGTGCTGTACCAGCACCAGAAGCACGACCTGCGGAAGGTGGCCGAGTATCTGCACACGCGTAGCCGCGGCTACATGCGGTCGCTGTCGCAGTTGATCTGCCAGGCCGCGCAGATCGCGATCCGCTCGGGCGAGGAGCGCATCACGCTGGAGGTGCTGGAGAAGGTGTCGGTGGGCCGTGTCGTGAACCTGTGACCGGCAGGCCGGGGCGGTCGCGGTGCGCCTCGGTGCCCTCGTGTGCGGCCCGGTGGCGTCATGAGGGCCGGGGGCGGGGGCGCCTGCGGGCGCGGAGGGCGGGGTCCCAGACCATGCCCAGCGCTTCGAGGGCGGCGCGTTGCTGCGGGGTGAGGGCCTCCGGGTGCTTGCGGCACCGGTGGACCCACTGCCCCAGGTCGAAGGCGGGGGCGCCCGAATGGCTGAGCGGGTCGAGCTCCGTGTGGCGGCGGGGGACGTCGAGGTGGCCTTCGCGGTCGAGGAACTCCGCGGCATGCGCGAGGCCCTCGTAGAAGGCGTGGTGTTCGGGGTCGTAGGCGTGGTCGTAGTACATGACGTAGGCCAGGGGCGGGATGCCCAGGACGGTCAGCAGTTCCTGTTGGCGGGGGTGGAGTTGGAAGAACGTCGCCCGCTGGGCGAAGACCCAGTCCACGGTCGCTTTGTGCTCCTGTCCGGGGGCGGTGGAGGGTATGGCGGGCCTCCAGCCGGTGGTGGCGGTGAGCGTCCTGGCCCGGAGGTAGCTGCGCCGCCACTTCGTCCAGGGCTGGTTCCAGTCCGGGTCGATCGCGTCGAGGGCCTGATGGTGCTCGGGCGGGAGCTGTCCGGTCTTGGCTCTGTGGCGCTGGGCGGCCAGCCAGGAGCCGACCGGGTGGCCTCCCCTCTTCTCCTTGACGGGAACGCAGAGGTCGCCGGACTCGGCCGCCCAGGCCCGGGCGTGCTCGAGCATGGAGTCGAAACCGTGGGTCGGTGTCGTCCACACCATGCCCAGTGCGTCCAGGGCGTGCCTGTGCGGGGCGGGCAGGCGGTCCAGGAGGTGGCGCAGGCGGAAGTTGGCCACGCACTCGCCCAGGGCGAAGCCGTCGGCGTCGGTGTAGTGCGCGGGGACGTCGAGGTGTCCGAAGGAGGCGTGGTAGCGGTGGGCGGAGGCGTGGGACTGCTCCCAGGTGCCGGTGGCCGGCACGGTGGTCTCCAGGCCCAGTGCGCGGGCGAGTTGCGCCGCCTGTTCGGGGCGGGCGTAGTAGGTGTCGCGGTCGGGGGCCTTGCCGCTGTCCCTGAGGGCGGGCAGGGCGATGCGGTCCATGAAGGAGCTGTCATGGGCGCGCAGGGCCTGCAGGAGGGTGACGAGGCTCGCGAAGGCGGAGCCTTTGAGCAGGTTGCCGGGGTCCAGGCCGTGGCGGAGGTAGACGGGGATGATCAGGGTGGTCTTCTTGCCCGCGCCGGGTGGCTGGCGCAGGCCGCGGCCGATGGCCTGGATGGCGTCGATGATGCTGTAGCGGGGTGCGGCGAAGACGACGGAGTCGACGTCGGGCATGTCGACCCCCTCGTTCAGGACCCGCACGTTGGACAGCACCGCACACGCGCGGTCGGGGTCGGCGAAGTCCTCCAGCAGCTCCCGGCGTTGGTCGCCGCGCTGCTCGCCGTGGATGACCCGGGACCACAGGCCCTCGATGCCCAGTTGCCCGCCGGCTTCCTGCGCGGTGGTCGGCAGGGACTCGGCGAAGGCTTCCGCGAGAGCGATGCGGTTGTGGAAGACCAGGGTGCGGCGCAGCCCGTGTTCGGCGATCGCGCGCAGGACCGCGACCTGGACCGCGGCGTTGCGCACGCCGTCGTGGTGGGCGGTGTTGCCGGGGCGGCGGTCGGCGAGGATGCAGTGCAGGTCGGCGTCGTCCACGACGGGCATCACGACCTGGTAGTCGGCGAGGAGGCCCCGCTCGATGGCCTCGGCCATGCCCAGCTCGAACACGGTCGGGCCGAAGATCTCACGGTGGTCCATGGTGGCGAGGGGGGCGCGCTCCATGAGCGGGTGGAGCTCGGTGGGGGCCGACGCGGCCCAGACCCGGGGGGTGGCGGTCATGTAGACGCGGATCTTGGCGGGGACGGCGGCGTCGTCGTGGACGGTGCCCCAGCCTTCGCCGAACGCGGAGCACGTGCGGTGGGCCTCGTCGGCGATCACGAGGTCCCAGGGCGGCAGCCCGTGCAGCTCGTGGGCGGCGCGGATGTGGTGCAGGGAGCCGTAGGTCGAGAACACGGTGACCGGGCCGGCCGTGCGGGCGGCGTGGGCGATGGCCCGTGGGCTGGTCCGGGGGTCGCGGCACAGCACCGCTTCCGCCCGGGTCAGGCCGCTCTCCTCTTGGCCCAGGGAGCACACTGCGAGGGCCGGCCCCGTCCGGCCTGCCTGGCGCCAGCGCCGGACGGTCTGGGCCACCAGGGTCTTGGTCGGCATCAGCACTAGGACCGTGCCCTGCGGTGCCAGCCGCTGCGCGGCCTGCTGGGCGACCAGCGTCTTGCCCGTGCCGCACGCCGAGACGACCGTCATGCGTTTCTCACCGGCTGCCACCGCGGCCTGTATCGCGGCCAGGGCCGTGACCTGGTGCTCCCACAGTTCCATGGGCGCCCCCTCCCCTTCCCGGGGCGGCGCCCCTGCATCGGATCGCGCGGAACGTAACGGCCGCCCACAGGGCGTCGAAGATTTTCGGCCAAACACACGGGGCCGCACCGGTAACGGTGGCCACCGCCGGCCCACACCGGTGGGCGGCCGCCGGACGTGCACGGGCCTGCCCGTGCGGTGTGAAAAGCCGATGCCGTGCCGGAGGAAGACGTCACCCTGGTATAGGGGCGTCCAGTGAAAGGGGATAGGTGAGAGTGGCTCGTACGAAAGTGGCCGTGGCCGGTCGGCCGCTGCGCAAGAAGCCCTGGCGTCCGGCACAGCGGCTGGCGCTGTCGGTACGGTTCATCGGCGGGGAGTCGACCGGCTCCTACATCCGGCGCCTGGCGGATGCCAACGGCATCCCCGACCAGGAGTTCTGGCCCATGTTCGGCACACCGCTGCGTAAGGACGGCGTGCCGGACGACCCGCGCTACCGCGAGGGGTACCTCAACGCGGCCGCGCTGGACCGGCTCGCCGTGATGACGGGCCGCACGGTCGGCGAGCTGCAGTGCGCCCTGCCGAACCTGCGCACGCAACGGCTGCTGAGCGTGGAGGGCGGGCCGGCGTGGGACTGGCCCTGGAGCACCCCCGGCTGCTTCCTGGTGAGGGCGTGCGAGGTGTGCGCCCGTATCAAGGGCACCGGGTGGGACTCCTACCTGGCCGCCGACGCGACGTGGCGGGTCTGCGCCGCGCACGGGCGGTGGCTGGACAACCGGCGCGACCCTCGGACGGCGGCCATCGCGCTGTCGGCCGTGCCCGAGGTCGCCGACGCCCACCGCCTGCGGGTGCAGTTGGAACGCCGGTTGGGTGCGGGCGGGCGGGCCATGTTCGCCGACGCCTACGCCATCGTGTCGTGCTGGTGGAACATCCCCGCATTCAACGCCCCGGTGTGGCAGGCCCGCAGGCGGGCGCTGGGCAGTGCGGGCTGCGACGAGCTGCGCGTCGCGCCGCTGGTGTTCTACCCGCAGGCCGTGCACCTCGCGTACTGCCTGGCCGCGCGGGAGCGGCAGTGCCGGCGCGGCGCCCTGACCGAGGAGGCGGACCGGGCGTGGCTGGAGAAGGTGGCGGTGCTGCTGGAGGAGTGGGGCATCCCCGTGGACGGCCTGGACCAGGTCGAGGAGTGGAGGGCCCGACACCCCCCGACGTCCTCGGCGTCTTCGGCGCCCGCGGGCCAGGCCGGGCGTGGAGGGGAGGGCGGCGTGGAGCGGCCGGCCCGCGGCCGCTACCGGCGTCTGCCCCTGCCCGCCCCGCACACCGGCCTGGTACTGGATGAGGAGTCGACGTTCGCCGACCACTCCTGTCTGAGCTGGCGGCTGGGCGACCTGATCACCAAGCGGCTGCAGCCGGCGCCACGCGGCTGGTCCTTGGGCGGCCGTGCCTGACACTCCTGGGCCTCTCACCCCGGGCGCATAACCCAGCCGTAGTAGCCGAGCAGGTCACTCAGGTGCTCGTGGGCCAGGCGGTGCAGGCGAACAGCCCAGCTGCGGGCGGTTTCCTCGTCGGGCAGCCCACCGAGCGAGAAGTGGACGGGCCCGGTGCTCCCCCACGCCGCCTCACCCGTGCGGACCGCCTCCCCGATGATCGCCTGCAGCTCGAAGGCCGTCTCGCCGTGCACCACGACCAGCGTGGTCGTGGAGGTGTCGACCCGGGCGCTCCACCCGTCGGCACGCTCCAGGACGAAGGCGGTCGGTGTCTTGCCGCGGCGGGCCTTGCGGTAGGTCGCGCCCAACGCGTGGGGGCGGCCGGTGAGGTCTGCGACAGCATCCTGCCGGCCGGCTCCCGGCCGCGTCCGGCTCCGGCGTGCCGGCGGGGACGGGGACTCGTCGGCGGCCCGGCCGAACTCTGCGGCACGGCGGGCCAGTTCGACAAGCGCGTCCAGAGCGGTGCGCTCCTTAAATCTCCGGGTCGCCAGGCGCTCGTGGAACCAGGCTCCCAGCGCGAAGGAGCCGGCGAGACCGCTCTCGCGCCCCTCCCACGGAACCTGGTGGCCCGCGGGGATGTCCAGGTGACCTTCCTCTGCGAGGAAACGGGCCACGTAGGGCAGCCCCCGGACGAAGTCGTCGTCGTAGCCCATACTGCGGAAAGGCCGCAGCAGGATCCCGGTGTCGGGTCGCGCCCCGACCTGCAGGAGCAGGTCCTGCTGCTCGGGCGTCAGGAGGAAGAACGTCCTTTCCTGCCCCCTCATCCAGCTGGCGGCCGCACGGTCGCGCGAGGATTGTGTGGCCAGGTTCCATGTCCAGCCCCGGCCGCCGTAGCAGGCCTTGGCCCAGGCGTAGTCGGCCTGCCAGGCCGGCGTCCACGGCGGGTTCCACCACCGGTCGATCCGGTCCAAGGCGCTCTGCACCTCGATGTCCAGGTTCCCGGCGCCGGCGCGGGTGCGGCACCCGCCCAGCCATCTACCCAACGCGTATCCGCCGACCACGGTGGCGGCGGGGACGCCGAGGTGCCCGTGGGTACGGGCGAACAGGCGGGCGTGGTCGAGCATGCCCTGGAGTTGGGTGGGCGGCGTCCAGCTCATGGCGAGGCGTTCCAGCGCGGTGCGGCGCTCGGCGGGCAGGGCGCCCAGCAGGTGGTGGAGCCGCTGGCCGGCCGTCCACAGGCCCAGGCCGAAACCGTCCTCGTCGGTGTAGTCGAGGGGAACGTTCAGGTGGCTGAAGGAGCGGTGGTAGCCGGTGGCGGAGCGCAGCCCCTCGGTCCAGGTCCCGGCGGCGGGGACGAGTACCTTCAGGCCCAGGACGCGGGCGAGTTGGGCAGCGCGTTCGGGCTCGCTGTAGAGCAGGTCGCGGGTGATGACGGTGTTGTGGCGGGTCGGCGGGGGCAGCGTGACGCGGTCCATGAACGACTCGTCGTGTGAGCGCAGCGCCTGCAGGATCGCGATCAGGGCGGCGAAGTCGGAGCTTTCGAGGATGTCGGCGCCGTCGCCGGTCTCGGGCAGGTAGACGGGGATCAGCAGGGTGGTGCGCTTGCCCGCGCCCGGGCTCTGGCGCAGCCCCCGGGCGACGGACTGGACGGCGTCGATGGTGCTGTAGCGGGGGGCGGCGAAGACGACCGCGTCCAGGTCGGGCAGGTCGATGCCCTCGTTGAGGATGCGGGCGTTCGACAGGACCGCGACGTCGTGCCCGGGGTCGTCGAAGGCGGCGAGCAGGGACCGGGTCACGGTGTCGTCCTGCTCGCCGTAGACGGCGTGCGACCACAGGTGTTCGCGGCGCAGTGGGTCGTGGACCCTGGCGGCGGTCTGCGGCAGGGTGCGGGCGAACCCGGTCGCGGCCTCGACACGGTTGTGGAAGGCCAGGACCCTGCGCAGCTTGTGCTCGTACAGGGCGCGCACGACGGCGACCTGGACAGCGGCATTGCGCAGGCCGTCGTGGTGCGCGCTGCCGGCGGGATGAGGGTCGTTGAGGACGCTGAGCAGGTCCTGGTCCTGGTCGTCGACGACCACGACCACGACCTGGTAGTCGGCGACGATGCCGCGCTCGATGGCCTCGGCCAGGCCCAGGCGGTAGACGGTGGGGCCGAAGACCTCCGCGTGCTCCATCGTCGCCAAGGGCGGGCGGTCCTCGGTGTCGAGGAGGCCGGCGTCGGCGCGGGCGGCCCAGATCCTCGGCGTGGCAGTCATGTAGAGACGGGTGGCGGCGGGTATCAGGGTGTCGTCGTGGACGGTGCCCCAGCCCTCCCCGAACGCGGCGCAGGTGCGGTGGGCCTCGTCGGCGACCAGCAGGTCCCAGGGGTCCAGGCCGATGGAGTGCGCGGCCGTCAGGTGGTGCAGGGAGGAGTAGGTCGCCACCACCACGACCGGTCCGGGCTCCCCCGCCACCCAGGCCGCGACCGTGGCCGGGTCGCTGGTCATGGCCAGTTCCCCACGCGACAGGCCGCTGTCGCCCTGGGACAGGGAGCACACACCGACCAGCAGGCCCCCGTACCCCGCCTCGCGCCACTTACGGGCGGTCTGCACCACCAGCGCCTTCGTCGGCACCAACACCAACGTCGCGCCCTGGGGGGCGATTTCGGCACAAGCACGCTGGGCGATGAGGGTCTTGCCGCTGCCGCTGGCGGCGACCACCGTCATCCGCGGCCTCCCCTCCCCCACGGCCGCCCGGATCGCTGCCAGGGCCTCTTGCTGGTGGGGACGTAACCGCATCGCGCTCCTTCACACGGGGGGCCGTGCCGTGCGGGGCTGAGGTGCCGCAGGGACACGGTCGGGCGGGAAGACGCTATATCAGACCACCGGCAGCGCTGGAGCTACGCCTGTGACTGCCTGGTGTCGTCCGAGGCGGCCAGGCCCTGATCCCCGACCGCGCCGGGACAACGGGGGCAGCGCTGTCAGCGTCCGTGGAGGGAGCGGAGGCCGGCGCCCCTCCTGGCGGCAGGAAGGCCACCGATGCACGGCGGTGGCAAGGGCGGCCCACATCCGGGACGCCCGGATCGACGACCCTGCCTCGGCCTGTCGCCGAACAGCCTGGATGGTGCGGCAGCACCACGGCCGCGGCCCCCGCCGGCCCGCCCTCGCGAAGGCCCTGGGCCCGGTGCCGGACGCCTTCACCACCGGCCGGACCGCGACGGTCGCCGAGACCTCCACCCGCGTCCTGCCGGACCTGCTCGCTTGGAAGGGCCAGGTCCCCACCGGCGGCCGACTCCCGTCCCGGCCGGGCCGATCCGTCCGGCCCGCGGGCCTCTCCGCCGCGACCGGCGCCCGCGCGTACCTGTGCGGGACCGGCGGCACGACCTGTCTCGACCCCGCACCCTTCGTCGCCCGGAACATCGCCGTGGCGCCGTTCCGGCCGCCGCTGATCGATACCTGCCCCTGGCAGCCGGCTCAGCGCCCTGCGGGCCCTTGCGGCCCTGGGCCCGGACGCCGTGGCCGATCGGCTCCGGGCCCTCGCCGCACACCGTCCTACAGCCCGCCGCCTAACACAGCCGCCCCCCCTGAAGGAGGGGACGTGCCACTGGACGTCCCCGGTCGCGTACGACTCCGCCCTGCACCACCGCGCACGGGATGCGCCCAGGTCACGTGTCCCTCGGCTTCAGGTCGGGAGCCGAGGCAGGCCCGCACGCGGGTGCGGCGCCCAGGAGAACAGGCAGTCAGAGATTCCGCTTAGGGCCGCACGCGGAGCCGCAGAGCCGTGTCGGCCTCCCGCGCGGTGGCCGCCGGCCCGGCGGCCGACGCGACGACGCCCTTACCCGTGTGACGAACACCACATCACCTCCGGCGCGTCCGAAGCGGCTGCCGGGCGTGGTGCGGGGCGGCCGGTCCCACGGGGCAGGTCTCGGTCTCGCGGGCGCAGGTCCCGGTCTGGCCCAGGTCCCACGGGGCAGGTCTCGCGGGGCAGGTCTCGGCG
>NZ_JBIVMF010000056.1:0-15402 GCF_044752945.1 Streptomyces sp. NPDC088554
GGGGCCGGAGCCTGTTCCAGGATGACGTGCGCGTTCGTACCACTGATCCCGAACGACGACACACCGGCGCGGCGCGGGCGGCCGGTCTCGGGCCACGGCGTTTCTTCGGTGAGCAGCGACAACGCGCCCGCGCTCCAGTCGACCTGGGCGCTGGGTTCGTCGGCGTGCAAGGTCCGCGGGAGCGCGCCATGGCGCATGGCCAGCACCATCTTGATGATGCCGGCGACACCGGCCGCGGCCTGGGTGTGGCCGATGTTGGACTTCACCGATCCCAGCAACACCGGCTGTCCTGCGGGCCGGTCCTGGCCGTACGTGGCCAGCAGCGCCTGCGCCTCGATGGGATCGCCCAGCCGGGTGCCGGTACCGTGCGCCTCCACCACGTCCACTTCAGAGGCGGCCAACCGGGCGTCGGCGAGGGCATCCCGGATGACGCGCTGCTGCGAGGGGCCGTTGGGTGCGGTGAGGCCGTTGGAGGCACCGTCCTGATTGATCGCCGAGCCACGGACGACCGCCAGCACCGGATGTCCGAGCCGCTCGGCGTCGGACAGCCGCTCGACCAGCAGCAGCCCCACTCCTTCGGCCATACCCATGCCGTCAGCGGCGGCGGAGAACGCCTTGCACCGGCCGTCGGCCGCGAGGCCGCGTTGGCGGCTGAACGCGATCAGTCCGCCCGGTGTGGACATCACGGTGGCTCCGCCGGCGAGCGCCATGGAGACCTCTCCCGACCGCAGCGCCTGAACGGCCAGGTGCAGTGCGACCAGGGACGACGAACACGCCGTGTCCACCGTGACCGCGGGGCCTTCCAGGCCGAAGGTGTAGGCGAGGCGGCCGGAGACGATGCTCGTCGAGTTGCCCGTCATCAGGTGGCCTTCGAGGCCGTCCGGCGCGTCGTGCGGGTTGCCGCCGTAGCTGGAGGGCAGGGCGCCGACGTAGACACCGGTACGGCTGCCGCGCAGGGTCCGCAGGTCGATGCCCGCTCGTTCGAACGTCTCCCACGAGGTCTCCAGCAACAGCCGCTGCTGCGGATCCATCGCCAGCGCCTCACGCGGTGAGATCCCGAACAGGGAGGCGTCGAAGTCTCCCACGTCGTGCAGGAATCCGCCGTGACGGACGTAGGAGGTGCCGGGGTGGTCGGGGTCGGGGTGGTAGAGCCCGGCCAGGTCCCAGCCCCGGTCGGCGGGCAGTCCGCCGATGGCGTCGCCGCCGGTGGCCAGCAGCTCCCACAGCTCCTCCGGAGAGCCGGTTCCGCCGGGGAGGCGGCAGCTCATGGCGATGATGGCCAGCGGTTCGCCGGTCTCGGTGGCCGTCGTGACCAGGGCGCCGGCCGGAGTGTCGGTGGTGCCGAGCAGCGCGTCGCGCAGGTGGGCGGCGAGCTGTTCCGGTGTGGGGTGGTCGAAGACCAGTGTCGCGGGCAGCCTCAGTCCGGTGGCGGCGCCGAGGCGGTTGCGCAGTTCGACGGCGGTCAGCGAATCGAAGCCGAGGTCGCGGAAGGCGCGCCCGAGGCCGACGGCGGTCGCGGACCCGTGGCCGAGGACGGTGGCGGCGTGGTCGCGTACGAGATCGTTCACGATCCGGTCGCGTTCGGCCTCCGGGGCGCCGGCCAGGCGGCGGGCCAGGGCGTCGCCGACGCCCCCCGGGGCGACGGCACCGGTGGCGGTCCTGCGGGCCGGGGCGGTGCGGACGAGACCGCTCAGGAGGGCGGGCAGGCTGCCGGACCGGGCCTGGCGGTGCAGGGCGGCCCGGTCCAGGGGCATGGGCACCAGCAGGGTCTGCCCGGTGGTCAGCGCGGCGTCGAAGAGCGACAGGCCGTGCGCGGAGTCCAGTGCGGCGACGCCGGTGCGGGACAGACGGCCGACGTCGGTCGCGTCGAGGTGACCGGTCAGACCGCTGCGCTGCGCCCACAGGCCCCAGGCGAGCGAGGTGGCGGGCAGGCCGAGGGAGCGGCGGTGCTGGGCGAGTGCGTCGAGGAAGGCGTTGGCGGCCGCGTAGTTGCCCTGTCCGGCGTTGCCGAACACCCCGGCGGCGGAGGAGAAGAGCACGAACGCGGCCAGGTCATGGCCGGCGGTCAGTTCGTGCAGGTTCCAGGCGGCGTCGGCCTTGGGGCGCAGTACGGCATCGAGGCGTCCGGGGGTGAGGGCGGACAGCACCCCGTCGTCCAGGGCGCCGGCGGTGTGGACGACGGCGGTGAGCGGGTGGTCGACGGGGATGCCGTCCAGTACGGCGCGCAGCCGGTCGCGGTCGGCGGTGTCGCAGGCCAGGAGTGTGGCGTCGGCTCCGGCCGCGGCGAGGTCTGCCAGCAGTGGGCCGGCGCCCGGTGCCTCGTGGCCGGAGCGGCTGACGAGCAGCAGTCGTCGTACGCCGTGCTCGGCGACCAGGTGGCGGGTGACGAGCGTACCGAGCGTACCGGTGGCGCCGGTGACCAGGACCGTGCCCTCGGTGTCGAGGACGGTCGGCACGGTCAGCACGATCTTGCCGACGTGCCGGGCCTGCTGCATGTGGCGGAATGCCTCCGGGGCCCGGCGCAGGTCCCAGCCCCGGCACGGCAGCGGGCACAGCGTCCCGTCCTCGATGAGGGCGAAGACCTCTTCCAGCATCCCCCGGAGCCGTTGGTCGCCGCTCTCCCTCAGGTCGAAGGAGCGGTAGCGCACTCCGGGGTGGTCGGCGGCGATCCGCTCCGGGTCGCGTCGGTCGGTCTTTCCCATTTCGACGAACCGGCCGCCGTGGGGCAGCAGTCGCAGTGAGGCGTCCACGAACTCCCCGGCGAGGGAGTCGAGTACGACGTCGACGGCGGGGAACTTCGCGGCGAAGACGGTGTCGCGGGAGGAGGCGATGTGGTCGTCGTCCAGGCCGAGTTCGCGCAGGGTGTCCCACTTGGCGGGGCTCGCCGTGGCGTACACCTCGGCGCCCAGGTGCCGGGCGATCCGGACGGCTGCCATGCCGACGCCGCCGGCGGCCGCGTGGACCAACACCTTCTCGCCGGGGGCGAGGGCGGCCAGGTCGACGAGGCCGTACCAGGCTGTCAGGAAGGCAAGCGGGACCGAAGCGGCCTGCTCCCACGACCAACTGTCCGGTATCCGGGCGACCTTGAGTGAGTCGATGACCGCGACGGGCCCGAACCCGCCGGCGAGGATGCCGGCGACCCGGTCGCCCACGGCCAGGTCGGTGGCGCCGGGGCCGACCTCGATGACGCGGCCGGAGCCTTCGCTGCCGAGCAGGTCCGGGTCGGGGTACATGCCGAGGGCGATGAGGACATCGCGGAAGTTGACGCCGCAGGCGCGTACGGCGATCCGTACCTGTCCTTCCGTCAGGGGGGCGGTGGCGGCCGGCCAGGGGACGAGGGTCAGGTGGTCGAGGGTGCCGGGGGTCTGCACGGCCAGTCGCCAGGCGGTGGTGCCGGCCGGTACGGGCAGTGTCGTGTCGGTGGCGGCCGGGGCCAGCCGGGGTACGCGTGCCTCGCCCAGCCGGAGTGTCGCCTGTGGTTCGCCGGTCGCCACCAGCGCGGGCAGCGCCTGCCAGGAGGCGGGGTGCCCGTCGGTGTCGACCAGGACGAGCCGGTCGGGGTTCTCGGCCTGGGCGGTGCGCAGCAGACCGGTCAGCGCTGCCGCCACCGGGTCGGTGTCCTGCCAGTCGTCGGCCGGGCAGGCGTTCCGGGTGACCACGACGAGGCGGGTGCCGGCGAGGCGGTCGTCGGCCAGCCAGTCCTGGATGTCGCGCAGGGCGCGGGCCAGGACGGTACGGGCCGCCTGCGGGGCCGGGGTGTCGGGGGTGGGCCAGCAGGTGAGGACGACGGGCGGGACAGGTACGAGGGCGGCGAGGGCGTCGCGGTCCGGGCAGTGGGGCAGGTTCAGCGCCGGGGCGAGGTCCGGGCCGTCGGCGCCGAGCACCGCCCAGTGGGCGGCGGACGCGTCGGACGGCAGGTCGCGCGGGGTGAAGGCCACCCGGTAGAGGTCGGACGGGGTGCCGGTGGCCGGCTGGTCCGTGGTGAGCGGCCGCAGCGCGAGGGCCGCCACGGCGGCGACGGGGGCACCGGCCGGGTCGGTGAGTGTGACGGTCAGTGTGTCGTCGCCGGTACGTGCGAGGCGGATCCGCAGCGCCCGCGCGCCCACGGCGGACAGTGTGACGCCGGTCCAGGAGAACGGCATCCGGGGCCCGGGGAGTTCGCCGTCCCCGTCGGGGAAATCGGCGAAGGCGGCCGCGTGCAGCGCGGCGTCGAGCAGCGCGGGGTGCAGTCCGTAGCGGGTGGCCTGGTCGCTGTGCCCGTCGGGCAGTTCGGCTTCGGCGTACACCTCGTCGCCGAGCCGCCATGCGGCGCGCAGGCCCTGGAAGGCGGGGCCGTAGCCATAGCCGGCCTCGGCGAGCCGGGGGTACAGGTCGCCGATGTCCAGCGGTGTGGCACCGGCGGGCGGCCACTGCCCCGGTCCGGGTGCGCCGGGGGCGTCGGCCGGACGGGGGGCGACGGCGAGGAATCCGGTGGCGTGCAGCGTCCAGTCGGTCTGCTCTTCCTGTTCCGCGTCCCCGTCGGTGGTTTCGGGGCGGGCGTGTACGGTCAGGGCGCGTCGGCCGGTGACGGCGTCGGATGCGGCGACGCGTACCTGGACACGTACGGGGTCGTCGTCGAGGACCACCAGGGGCGTGTGCAGGGTGAGTTCGTCAAGAAGATGACAGCCTGTCAGATCACCTGCACGAAGGGCGAGTTCGACGAAGGCGGTGCCGGGCAGCAGGACGGTGCCGGTCACCGCGTGGTCCGCCAGCCACGGCAGGGCGCGGGTCGACAGGCGGCCGGTGACGATCAGCCCGTCGCCGTCGGCGAGGCTCATCGCGGCGGCCAGCAGCGGGTGTTCGACGGTGGCGAGGCCCAGCCCGGTGGCGTCGGTGAGCCCGCCCTCCGGGGTCTGGAGCCAGTAGTGCTCCCGCTGGAACGCGTAGGTGGGCAGCTCGATCCGGCGTGCGCCGTTGAACAGCGGGCCCCAGTCGAGCGGCGCGCCGTGGGCGTACGCCTCGGCCAGTGACCGCGTGAAGCGGTCCGGGCCGCCTTCACCGCGGCGCAGCGAGCCGAGGGCGACGGCGGAGCCACCGGTGGCGTCGATCGTCTCCTGGAGGCCGACGGCGAGCACCGGATGCGGGCCGGTTTCGACGAACACACCGATGTTCTGGGCCAGCAGCGCCCGTGTCGCCTGGTCGAACCGGACGGTCTCGCGCAGGTTGCGGTACCAGTATGCGGCGTCCAGTCCTTCGGTGGCGAGGCGTTCGCCGGTGACCGTCGAGTAGAAGGGCACCTGGGCGGTCCGGGGGGCGACCGGGCGGAGCTGGGTGAGGAGTTCTTCGCGGAGTGCCTCGACGTGGGCGGAGTGGGACGCGTAGTCCACCGCGACCTTCCTGGCCCTGACGCCTGCCTCGGTCAGTTCCTGGAACAGGCTCTCCAGGGCATCGGCGTCGCCGGAGACCACGAGGGAGCCGGGGCCGTTCACCGCCGCGACCGACAGCTGTCCCGTCCGGGCGGCCAGATAGGGGGCGACGTCCTCCTCCGACAGCGGAACGGACAGCATGCCGCCCTTGCCGGACAGGGCACGCAGGGCCTTGCTGCGCAGCGCGACCACACGCGCCGAGTCGTCCAGGGACAGCGCGCCGGCCACGTAGGCCGCCGCGATCTCACCCTGGGAGTGCCCGACCACGGCGCTCGGCCGTACCCCGTGGGAACGCCACAGCTCGGCCAGCGAGATCATGATCGCCCACAGCACCGGCTGGACCACGTCGACGCGGTCGAGCCGGGGTGCGTCGGGGGCGCCGCGCAGTACGTCGTGGAGGGACCAGTCGACGTAGGGGGAGAGCGCGTCCGCGCACGCCTGCATCTGCCGGGCGAACTCCGTTGAGGTGTCCAGCAGTTCGCGCCCCATGCCCTCCCACTGGGCCCCCTGGCCGGGGAAGACGAACGCGACCCTGCCCCGGCCCCGGACGCTGCCGTGGACCACCGACGGGTCGGTGCCGCCGTCGGCCAGGGCCGCCAGGCCGCGGAGCAGGCTGTCGCGGTCGGTGCCCAGGACGATGGCGCGCTGCTCGAACGCGGCACGTGTGGCCGCCAGGGAATGGCCGATGCCCGCCGGATGCGCGTCGGCGCCTCCCGAGGTCAGGTGGTGTCGCAGCCGCCGGGCCTGGTCCCGCAGGGCCTGGGGGTTCTTCGCCGACAGCGGCCAGGCCGTCAGCGGGGGGCCGGAGCCTTCCGCCGCGGCCTGCCCGCCCTCGGCCGATTCGTCCGCCGCGGGCCCGGTGGTCGTACGTTCCGCCGGGGCGGCGCCGGCAGGAGCGGCGCCCTCGGTCGCCGGGGGCTGTTCGAGGATGACGTGTGCGTTGGTGCCGCTCACACCGAAGGCCGACACACCGGCCCGGCGGGGCCGGTCCGCCTCCGGCCAGGACCGGGCCTCGGTCAGCAGCTCCACCGCCCCCGCCGACCAGTCCACTTCCGGCGTGGGCTCGTCCACATGCAGTGTCCTCGGCACCACACCGTGGCGCATCGCCATCACCATCTTGATCACACCGCCCACTCCGGCGGCGGCCTGGGTGTGACCGATGTTCGACTTCAACGACCCCAGCCACAGCGGCCGTTCCTCGGGCCGGTCCTGCCCGTACGTGGCCAGCAGCGCCTGCGCCTCGATCGGATCGCCCAGCTTCGTACCCGTACCGTGCGCCTCCACCACATCCACCTCGGCGGGGATCAGCCGCGCGTTGGCCAGCGCCTGCCGGATCACCCGCTGCTGCGACGGGCCGTTGGGCGCGGTGAGCCGGCTGCTGGCACCGTCCTGGTTGACGGCGCTGCCGCGGACGACGGCCAGGACCGGGTGACCGTTGCGCTGTGCCTCGGACAGCCGCTCCAGCAGCAGCATGCCCACGCCCTCGCCCCAGCCCGTACCGTCCGCGGAGGCCGAGAACGCCTTGCACCGGCCGTCCGCGGCCAGTCCTCGCTGCCGGCTGTACTCGACGAACACCGAGGGGGTGGACATGATCGCGACACCGCCCGCGAGGGCCAGGGTGGACTCGCCCTGCCGCAGCGACTGGCAGGCCAGGTGCAGGGCCACCAGCGACGACGAGCACGCCGTGTCCACGGTGACCGCGGGGCCTTCCAGGCCGAAGGTGTAGGCCACCCTGCCCGACGCGATACTGCCCGCGCTGCCGTTGCCGAGGTAGCCCTCGAACTCCTCCGGTACGGGGCGCATCCGGTGGGCGTAGTCCTGGTACATCACGCCCGCGAAGACGCCGGTGTGGCTGCCGCGCAGGGATGTCGGGTCGATGCCCGCGCGCTCGAACGCCTCCCAGGAGGTCTCCAGCAGCAGCCGCTGCTGCGGATCCATCGCCAGCGCCTCACGCGGTGAGATCCCGAAGAACTCCGCGTCGAACTCGGCGGCGTCGTGCAGGAAGCCACCCCGGGTGGTGTATGTCGTGCCGGGGCGGTCCGGATCGGCGTCGTACAGGCGCTCGGTGTCCCACCCTCGTTCCGCCGGGAACGACGTGATGCCGTCGCCACCGTCGGCCACCATGCGCCACAGGTCGTCCGGGGAGCGCACCTCGCCCGGGTAGCGGCAGCTCATCCCGATGATCGCGACGGGTTCCTGCTGCCGGTCCTCGACCTCGCGAAGACGTCGGCGGACCTGGCGGAGATCGGTGGTGGCCCGCTTGAGGTAGTCGACGAGCTTCTCTTCGTTTTCCATGCGGGGTCTGTTCCTTAGGCAGTGGTGTCAGGGGGACGGTGCGGTCACCGGAGTCCGGCTCCTGGCGTCAGCGGTCGTCGAGTTCCTCGTCGAGGAGGGCGAAGAGTTCGTCGACGCTCGCCGATTCGATCGCGGCGTCGTCGGCCTGCCTCTTCGGGGTGTCGGCCACGGTGTCGAAGTACGCGAGGAGTTTCCGCAGCCGGACGGCGGTCTCGTCCCGTGAGCCGTCGTCGAAGCGCCCCGCGGACACCGCGGCCTCCAGCCGCTCCAGTTCCGCGGACACCAGGGGCCGAGGTGCCGGCCCGGCCGGCACCAGCCGCTCCCCGATGTGCCCGGCCAGCAGCACCGGCGAGGGATAGTCGAAGACCAGCGTGGCGGAGAGCCGGATACCGAGGACACCGCCGATCCGGTTGCGCAGCTCCACCGCGGCCAGAGAGTCCACACCGACTTCGAGGAAGCCTCGCCCGGGGTCGACCATGCCGGCGCCGGAATGGCCCAGGACGGCCGCGGTGTGCGCGCAGACGAAGTCCAGCAACTCCTGATCCCGTTCGGCGTCGGTCAAGCCCGCGAGCCGGTCGAGGAGGGCGGGGCCCGAGCCTCCTGCGCCTCTGCCTCCGGTGTCGGCCTTGCGGCGATTCGGTACGCGGACCAGATCGCGGAGCAGCGCGGGCACTCTTCCGGTGACGGTGGCCTGCTGGCGCAGGGCGGCGAGGTCCAGCCTCACCGGCGCCAGCCAGGCTTCGGCACCGGTCAGACCGGCGTCCATCAGGGGGAGCGCCTCGTCGGCGGAGATCGGCAGTACGCCGGAACGGCTCATCCGGGCCAGATCCGCCTCGCCCAACTGCCCTGTCATACCGCTGGTTTGGTCCCACAGACCCCAGGACAGCGAGGTCGCCGCCAGACCGTCGGCCCGGCGCCTCGCCGCGAGCGCGTCGAGGAAGGCGTTGGCGGCGGCGTAGTTGCCCTGGCCCGCGCCGCCGAAGACACTCGCGGCGGAGGAGAACAGCGCGAACACCGACAGGCCCAGCTCCGCGGTCAGCTCGTGCAGGTGCCAGGCCGCGTCCGCCTTCGGCGCCAGGACCGTCGCCAGCCGCCGAGGGGTGAGCGAGCCGACCACACCGTCGTCCAGGACACCGGCCGCGTGGACGACACCGGCCAGCCGGTGCTTGTCGGGTATCCCCGCCAGTACGGCGGCCAGCGCCTCCCGGTCCGCCACATCGCAGGCCACCATCTGTGCGGTGGCACCCAACTCGCCGAGTTCCGAGACCAGTTCCGTCATGCCGGGGGCTTCCGAGCCGCGTCGGGCGGCCAGCAGCAGATGGCGTACGCCCCACTGGCGGACCACATGCCGGGCGACCACACCACCCAGCGCACCCGACGCGCCCGTGATCAACAACGTTCCCTCGGGATCCCATGCTGGTACCCCGTCAGTGGCTTCGGCCCGTGTCAGCCGCGGTACGAACACCCGGCCGCCCCGCACCGCGAGCTGTGGCTCGTCACCGGCCCCGACCACCCGGGACACCGCGTCCAGGTCATCGACGTCGAGCAGAACGATCCGGCCGGGCTGTTCGGACTGCGCCGTACGCACCAGACCCCACAGCGCCGCCGCCCCCAGGTCGGAGACGCTCTCCCCGGCATCCACCGCGACGGCGTGCCGGGTCACCATCACGAGCCGCGACTCGGCGAACCTCTGGTCCGCCAGCCATTCCTGGATCAGCTCCAGCCCCTCGGCGGTCACCGCACGGACACCGGCCGGAACCGACACCTCGGCATCGGCGGCGAACCGCGCCACCACCAGGCGCGGCACCGATCGGCCGGCGGAAACCGCCGAGCCGAGCGCGGCCAGGTCGGGCAGGATCTCGCCCCCCTTGCCCCGCGCCCAGCCATCACCGCGGTCAAGGGCCACCCACTCCCCCGAGCCCGCCGTGGCGAAGACTTCCGGAACCTGCCGCCATTCCACCCGGAACAACGACCGCCGCGCGCCCGCTCCCGCGACGATCCCGTCCACCGACACCGGCCGCAACACCAGCGAGTCGACCGATGCCACGGGCCGCCCGGCGCCGTCCGCGACCAGCAGCGCGACCTCGCTCGCCCCGGCGCCGGACACCCGTACCCGCAACGCGTCCGCGCCCGACGCGTACAGGCGCACTCCGTTCCAGGAGAACGGCAGCACCCCGGCACCCCCGGCGCCCACGAACTCCCCGAACCCGATCGCGTGCAACGCCGCGTCCAGCAAGGCCGGATGAAGACCGAACTGCCGGGCACCGTCACGTTGGGTGTCGTCCAGCGCGACTTCGGCGAACACCTCCGTGCCGCGCCGCCACACCGCCCGCAGCCCCTGGAACACCGGCCCGTAGCCGAAGCCGCCCTCCACCAACCGGTCGTACATCCCGTCGATGTCCACAGCTACCGCATCCCGCGGAGGCCACACGTCGAGTTCGTCGGTCCCGGCCTGCCCCGTCGTGGCGTCGGAGGTCAGCACACCGGTGGCGTGCCGGGTCCAGGGCTCGTCGTCGCCCGTCTCCGGCCGGGAGTACACCGTCACCGGACGGCCGCCCTGCCCGTCCGGGGCCCCGACGACCACCTGGACCCGCACCCCGCCACGCTCCGGAAGCACCAACGGCACCTCCAGTGTCAGTTCCTCGACGCGGTCCGCGCCCACCTGGTCCCCGGCGCGCAGAGCAAGCTCCACGAAGGCCGTTCCGGGGAACAACACCGCACCGTGGACCCGGTGATCCGCCAGCCACGGATGCGTCGTCAACGACAACCGCCCGGCAAGGAAAGCCCCGTCGCCCTCTGCCAGGCCCACCGCCGCGTCGAGCAAGGGGTGTTCCGCCGATCCCAGGCCAAGTCCCTTGAGATCAACCGCTGTTCGGACGGATGCATCCAGCCAGTATCGCTGGCGCTGGAAAGCATAGGTCGGCAGTTCCGTACGGCGCGGGCCGTAGGGCGCGTAGTACGCGGCCCAGTCCACCGGAACACCCCGCGCATGCGCCGCGCCCACCGCGCCGACCAGCGCCTCGGCCTCGTCGCGCCCAGCCCTCAGGGTGGGCAGGAACTCGGTGCCCCGTGCCTCGTCCCCGACCAGGCAGTCCCGCCCCAGCGCGGACAGCGCTCCGTCCGGGCCGATCTCCACAAACGTGGTCACGCCCTCGCGTCGCATGCACCGGACGGCGTCCAGGTAACGCACCGCCTGACGCACATGCCTCGTCCAGTACTCCGCCGACCGTATCTCCGCACCAGCCACCTCACCCGACACCGCGGAAACCACCGTCATACGCGGCTCGTGATACACCACCGCCTCGGCCACCCGGCGGAACGCGTCGAGCATCGGCTCCATCCGCGGCGAGTGGAACGCGTGCGACACCGTCAGCCGCTTCGTCCTACGACCCCGCCCACGAGCGATCTCCTGGACACGCAGCACCGCGTCCTCGTCTCCGGCCACCACCACCGACTCCGGACCGTTCACCGCCGCGATGTCCACCGCGCCGGGCGCCTCCGCCTCCAGCAGCTCCCTGGCCTCGGTCTCACCGACCTGCACCGCGAGCATCGCGCCACCGGTCGGCAGCGCCCGCATCAACCGGCCCCGCGCCACCACCAACGCACACGCGTCCGACAGCGACAGCACCCCTGCCACATGCGCCGCCGCGATCTCGCCGATGGAGTGGCCCGCCACCGCATCGGGCAGCACACTCCACGACTCCAGCAACCGGAACAACGCCACCTCGAACGCGAACAACGCCGGCTGCGTGAACTCCGTCCGGTCCAGAAGCGCGGCCTGATCCGAGCCCTCCCGCGCGAACACCACCTCGCCCAAAGGCCGTTCCAGCCGTACGTCCAGCTCCGCGACCACCTCGTCCCATGCCTCGGCGAAAGCGGGGAACGACTCCCGGAGCCTGCCTCCCATACCCAGCCGCTGCGAACCCTGCCCGGCGAACACGAACCCCGTACGCCCGCCCGTCGACGCGGCGCCGATCCGCACCCGGGAATCCTCACGCCCCTCGGCCAGCGCCTCCAGCCCCGCCCTGAGGTCGTCCGTCGTCCGTCCGATCACCACCGCGCGGTGCTCGAAGCGCGAACGGGCTGTCGCGAGGCCGTACCCGACATCGGCCGGACGCCACTGCCCACCCGTCGTCACCTGCGTGTGCAGGCGCCTGGCCTGCTCCCGTACGGCATCCGCGCTGCGGGCGGACACCACCCAGGGCGCCAGGACTCCGTCCGCCGGGGGAGCGACACCGTCCCCCTCCTCGGACGCCGGTTCGGCGGCGGCCTGTTCCAGGATGACGTGCGCGTTCGTACCACTGACACCGAAGCTGGAGACCGCGGCGCGGCGAACGTGATCGACCGCCGGCCAGGGACGACTCTCGGTGAGCAGCTCCACCGCTCCCGTCGACCAGTCCACCTCCGGTGTGGGCTCGTCCACGTGCAGTGTGGCCGGCAGTGTGCCGTGCCGCATCGCCATCACCGACTTGATGATCCCGGCAACCCCCGCAGCCGCCTGCGTGTGTCCGATGTTCGACTTCACCGACCCCAGCCACAACGGCCTTTCCTCCGGCCGGTCCTGACCGTACGTCGCCAACAGGGCCTGCGCCTCGATCGGATCGCCCAGCCTCGTACCCGTACCGTGCGCCTCCACCACATCCACCTCGGACGGCCGCAACCGCGCGTTCGCCAGCGCCTGACGGATCACCCGCTGCTGGGCGGGGCCGTTCGGCGCCGTCAAACCGTTCGAGGCGCCGTCCTGGTTGACCGCGCTGCCGCGTACGACCGCGAGCACCGGGTGGCCGTTGCGCTCGGCGTCCGACAGCCGCTCCAGCAACAGCATGCCCGCGCCCTCGCCCCAGCCGGTGCCGTCCGCCGAGGCCGAGAACGCCTTGCACCGGCCGTCCGGAGCGAGCCCGCGCTGCCGGCTGAACTCCACGAAGGCACCGGGGGTGGCCATCACCGTCGCCCCACCGGCGAGGGCCAGGGAGCACTCGCCCTGCCGCAGTGCCTGAGCGGCCAGGTGCAGGGCGACCAGCGACGCGGAGCACGCCGTGTCCACGGTCAACGCGGGCCCCTCCAGGCCGAAGGTGTAGGACAGCCGCCCGGAGAAGACACTGCCGGCGTTGCCGATACCGAGGTATCCCTCGAACTCGGCTGCCGCGCCCGAGGCGAGTGTCGCGTAGTCCTGGCCGTTGGTACCGGCGAAGACGCCGGTGGCACTGGATCGCAGGGTCGACGGGTCGATGCCGGCCCGTTCGAACGCCTCCCACGCCGTCTCCAGCAGCAGCCGCTGCTGCGGGTCCATCGCCGTGGCCTCACGCGGACCGATACCGAAGAACGCGGGGTCGAAATCGGCCGCGCCGTCGAGGAACGCGCCATGACGGGTGCTGCTCGTACCGGACCGTTCCCCGTCGGGGTCGAAGAGTGTGTCGATGTCCCAGCCCCGGTCGGTCGGGAAGGAGGTGATCGCGTCCCGGCCCCGGGAGACCAGGTCCCAGAGGTCTTCGGGGCTCTGGATACCGCCGGGGAAACGGCAGCTCATCCCGATGATCGCGATGGGCTCGTCCACCGCGGTGATCGCCAGCGGACCGGTGACCGCGGTCGAGGTGCCCAGCGCCTGGGAACCGATGTATTCGGCCAGCGCCTCGGGGGTGGGGTGGTCGAAGACCAGCGTGGCCGACAGGGCCAGGCCGGTGGCCGCGTTGAGACGGTTGCGCAGCTCCACCGCGGTGAGCGAGTCGAAGCCGATCTCCTTGAACGCCCGAGCCGGATCGATCGTCCGCGCCGAGGCATGCCCCAGCACACTCGCGACCTGACCGCAGATCAGCTCCAGCAGGACCGTCCGCTGTTCCGGTACGGGCAGGCCGGCCAGCCGGCTCGCCCAGGAGGACCGCTCGTCCTCTGCCGGGCCATGGGCGGCCGTCGGCAGCTGGGCCTGCGGCAGGCCGGTCAGCAACGGGCTGGGGCGGGACGCGGTGAACGCCGGGGCGAAGCGCCGCCAGTCCACGTCGGCGACCATCACGGCGGGGCGGCCCGCGGTCACGGCGCGGGCCATGGCGGTCAGAGCCACCTGCGATGCCATGGCCGGCCAGCCGTCACGGTCCAGCCGTTCGGCGACCGTGTCCTGGTCGGCCATGCCGCCCTCGGCCCACCGGCCCCACGCGAGCGAGACGGCGGGCAGCCCGAGGGCGTGCCGATGCTCGGCCAACGCGTCCAAGTAGGCGTTGGCAGCGGCGTAGTTGGCCTGTCCGGCGCTGCCCAGCACACCGGAAGCCGACGAGAACAGCACGAAGGCGTCCAGCTCCACTTCGCGTGTGGCCAGGTCCAGGTAGTGGGCGGCCTGCGCCTTGGCAGCCAGTACCTCGGCACAACGCCCGACCGACAACGAGGCCAGCACACCGTCGTCGAGCACGCCCGCGGCGTGGACCACCGCCGTCAGGTCACCCTCGTCGGCCAGCCCGGCCACCAACGCGGTCACGGCCTCCTGGTCACGCAGGTCGCAGGCGACCAGCTCCACCTGCGCCCCCGAGGCGGCCAGTTCCTCCCGCAGCACCCGCGCCCCGGGGGCATCGGGGCCGCGGCGGCCGACCAGGACCAACCGTTCGGCTCCACGAGCGGCCAGCCAACGGGCCACATGCCCACCGACCGCACCCGTACCACCGGTCACCAGAACCGTGCCCGACGGGGTCCACTCCTCCGGGTCGCCGGTGGCGGTGTCCTGGACCAGCCTCCGGGCGAGGACACCGGCCGTGCGCAGCGCGATCTGGTCCTCGCCGCCGGGCGGCCGGCCGGTGGCCAGTACCCGGACCAGCCGACGCACGGTGCGGGAATCGACCTGCTCGGGGAGATCGACCAGGCCACCCCAGTGGTCCGGATGCTCCAGGGCCGCGACCCGGCCGAGCCCCCAGACCTGGGCCTGGACCGGGTTGTCCGGCCGGCCCGTCGTGCCCGCCGCCACCGCGCCCTGCGTCAGGCACCACAGCGGCGCGGCCACTCCGGCGTCGCCCAGCGCCTGGACGGCCGACAGGGTCAGGGCCAGCCCGTGCGGAACAGCAGGGTGGTGCGGATCCATGCCCTCGGCCAGGGCCAGGAGCGATACCACTGCGTGCACCCGCCCGGGGGAGAGCCCGTCGAGCCGACCGGTGATCTGCTCGGCCAGGGCGCATCGGGCCTGGTCAAAGTCGGGGCGGCCGAGGTCAGCGGTGACGACATCGGCGCCGTGTTCTGCCAGGGCATCGGCGAGGGAACGGACAAGGGACGCCGCCGCCCCGGAGCCTGCCGGGGCGAGCAGCAGCCAGGTGCCGGTGAGTGACGTCGCGGCGGGCTCGGGCAGCGCGTTCCAGGTCACCCGGTAGCGCCAGGAGTCCGCCAACGAGGTCTGCCCGGCCCGGCGGCGCCAGGAGGACAGCACGGGCAGCACATCCGCCAGCCGCGCTTCCCCGTCCAGGCCCCGACCTGTGCCGAGGGCGGAGAGGTCGCCCTGCTCCACCGCCTTCCAGAAAGCGGTGTCCACCTCGTCCCGGCCCCCGCCCTCGCGCTGCCGGCCAACTGTCCCCGCCGACCCCTCCAGCCAGTAGCGGGAACGCTGGAAGGCATACGTCGGCAACTCCACACGCCGCACAGACCCCCCCGCGAAGAACACCCCCCACTCCACCGGAAAACCACCCACGAACAACTCACCCAACGCCGACACCAACGCGACAGGCTCAGCCCGGCC
>NZ_JBIVMF010000057.1:0-12627 GCF_044752945.1 Streptomyces sp. NPDC088554
GTCGTCCGAGGTGGATGTGGTGGAGGCGCATGGTACGGGTACGCGGTTGGGTGATCCGATCGAGGCGCAGGCTCTGTTGGCGACGTATGGTCAGGGCCGGTCGGGGGGGCGGCCGTTGTGGCTGGGGTCGGTGAAGTCGAATATCGGGCATACGCAGGCGGCTGCGGGTGTGGCGGGGATTATCAAGTCGGTGATGGCGATGCGGCATGGTGTGCTGCCTGCCACGTTGCATGTGGACGAGCCTACCCCGGAGGTGGACTGGTCTGTGGGGGCTGTGGAGTTGCTGACCGAGGCGCGGCCGTGGCCGGAGGTGGGGCGTCCTCGTCGTGCCGCTGTTTCGGGTTTCGGTGTCAGTGGTACGAATGCGCACGTCATTCTTGAGCAGGGTGTTGTCACTGGCTCTGATCGTGATCGGGTGCCCGGTATGGTTCCGGTGTCGGCGGTGGTTTGGCCGGTTTCGGGCAGGGACGAGCAAGCGTTGCGTGGGCAGGCTGGGCGGTTGCGGGAGTGTGTGGTGGCTGAGCCTGGTGTGTCTGTTGTGGATGTGGGGTATTCGCTGGCTGTTGGCCGGTCGTCGTTTGGTCGGCGTGCGGTGGTGGTTGGTGGGTCGCGGGATGATTTGTTGGTGGGGCTTGAGGCGTTGGTGGGGGGTGGGGAGGTTTCTGGGCTGGTGCGTGGTGCTGTGTCCGGGTTCTCGGGGGTGCCGGGGGTGGGGTTCCTGTTTTCGGGTCAGGGGTCTCAGCGGGTTGGTATGGGGTTGGAGCTGGCGGAGCGTTTTCCGGTGTTTGCGGGGGTGTTCGGTGAGGTGTGTGGGTTGTTGGATCCGGTGTTGCCGCGGCCGTTGGGTGAGGTGATCGGTGTTGGTGGTGGGTTGTTGGAGCGGACGGTGTTTGCTCAGCCTGCTCTGTTTGCTGTGGAGGTGGCGACGGCGCGGTTGTTGATGTCGTGGGGTGTGTTGCCTGGTGTGGTGGCGGGGCATTCGGTGGGTGAGGTGGCGGCGGCGCATGTGGCGGGGGTGTTGTCGTTGGTGGATGCGTGTCGGTTGGTGGCGGCGCGTGGGCGGTTGATGGAGGGGTTGCCGTCGGGGGGTGTGATGGTGGCTGTGGAGGCTTCGGAGGAGGAGGTTGCGGGCCTGCTGGCGGGTCATGGTGGTGTGGTGGGTGTGGCGGCGGTGAATGGTCCGCGGTCGGTGGTGGTGTCCGGTGCTGGGGATGCGGTGGCGGGGGTTGTTGATGTGGTGCGGTCGTGGGGGCGTCGGACGAAGCGGCTGACGGTGTCGCATGCGTTTCACTCGCCGTTGATGGAGCCGGTGCTGGAGGAGTTCCGGGGGGTGGTGGAGGGTTTGTCGTTCGCCGCGCCGGGGGTGGGGTTTGTGTCGGGGGTGAGTGGGCGGTTGGTGGGTGCTGATGAGGTGTGCCGTCCGGAGTATTGGGTGGAGCATGTGGTCAGGCCGGTGCGGTTTGGGGATGTGGTGCGGTCTGCGGTGGATGTGGGTGTGTCGTTGTTTGTTGAGGTGGGGCCGGGGGGTGTGCTTTCGGCGATGGGTCCGGACTGTCTGGGCGAGGATCCGGTCGAGGCGGACAGGACCGGTGGGGATCCGGCTGGTGGGGATGGGGCCGGTGGGGAGGGTGCGGTGGTGTTTGTGCCGGCGTTGCGTGGGGATCGTTCGGAGTCGTTGGCGGTGATGGGGGCGCTGGCCACGGCGTATGTCAATGGGGTGGAGCCGGACTGGCGGGCGGTTTTCGAGGGTACGGGTGCGGGTCGGGTGGAGTTGCCGACGTATGCCTTTCAGCGGCGACGTTTCTGGCTGGACGCTTCCGTGGGTGGAACAGGGGATGCGTCGGCCGTCGGGTTGCAGACGCTGGAACACCCCTTGCTGGCCGGTGTGGTGGATCTGGCCGAGGAGGATCGTACGGTGTTCACGGGCAGGTTGTCGGTGGCGACGCATCCGTGGCTGGCCGATCACGCGGTGTTCGGCTCGGTGCTGCTGCCGGGCACGGGCTTCGTCGAGCTGGCGTTGGCCGCCGGTCAGTACACCGGCTTCGGCCACCTGGATGAGCTGACCGTCCATGCCCCGTTGGTCCTGCCGGAGCGGGGCGCGGTCCACATTCAGCTGGTTCTCGCCGGGGCGGACGATTCGGGTCGGCGCGCGCTCACCGTTCACTCCAGGCCCGAGGGCGGGGCCGGGGAGCAGGCGTGGACACGGCATGCCACGGGTGCGCTGGCGGTGGCGGGGACCGCTGAGGTTCCCGCTGTGTCGGTTGCGTGGCCGCCGTCCGGTGTCATCGAGGTGGATCTCGACGAGGTGTACGAGCGCTTTGCCGAGGCGGGTTATGTGTACGGTCCGGCGTTCCAGGGGCTACGGCGTGTCTGGCGGCGTGAGGGTGAGTTGTTCGCCGAGGTGGAGTTGGCCGGGTCGGAGCGGGATGCGGCGGGGCGGTTCGGTGTCCATCCGGCGTTGTTGGACGCGGCGTTGCATCCGCTGTTGCTGGGGTACGACACTCCGCGGTCCGAGGGGCTGGGACGGTTGCCGTTCTCCTGGAGCGGCGTCTCGCTCCGGGCCACGGGCGCGGCTACGGCTCGGGTGACACTGGCGTTCACGGACCGTGACGCTGTACGAATCACCCTGGCGGACGGCGATGGTGGGCTCGTGGCGTCGGTGGACGCGTTGGTGACACGTCCGGTCAAGGAGGGGCAGCTTGAGGCCGGGCGGTCGGATCTGTTCCAGGTGGACTGGGCACCCGTGGCCTCTTCGGCAGCTGCCGGGGACGCGAGTTGGGCAGTGGTCGGTGGTGAAGGGGCTGGTGTCTCCGCCGGTGGTAAGGGCCTTGGCTCGTACGAGGATCTGGCCGCGCTACGACGGGCTGTGGACTCCGGCGAGTCGGTTCCGGAGGTGGTCTTCGCCTTCTGCGACAACGGCTCCGGGCCGGTCGGCATGGTGGATGGGGTACGTACGTCAACTCGCGAGGCGTTGGTGTTGCTTCGGGAGTGGCTTGCCGACGAACGGTTCGCGGGGGCGCGTCTGGCAGTGGTGACCGGTGGCGCGGTCGCTGCCCGGCCGGGCGACGCGGTGTCGGATCTGGCGGGTGCCGCGGTGTGGGGGTTGGTGCGGTCGGCGCAGTCCGAGCATCCGGGGCAGTTCGTGCTCATGGATATCGATGACAAGGTGCACTCGGCATCTGCGGTGTCGGCGGCTTTGGCCACGGGTGAGCCGCAGGTCGCGGTGCGTGGTGGTGAGGTTCTGGTGCCGAGGCTGGCCCGGGCGGTCAGGGCTCCGGTATCCGATGGTGGTGTCTGTTGGGATCCGGTGAGGTCGTTGTTGGTGACGGGTGCTTCGGGGGTGTTGGCCGGGTTGGTGGTTCGGCATGCGGTGGCTGTGTGGGGTGTGCGGCATGTGGTGTTGCTCAGTCGTGGTGGAGCTGATGATCTGGCGGGGGAGTTGGCTGCGTCGGGTGTGTCGGTGCGGCAGGTTCGGTGTGATGTGGGGGACCGGGCGGCGGTGGCGTCGGTGCTGGCTGATGTTCCGGTGGGGCATCCTGTGGGGGGTGTGATTCATACGGCGGGTGTGTTGGATGATGGTGTGGTCGAGTCGTTGACTGCGGGGCGGCTGGAGCGGGTGTTGCGGCCGAAGGTGGATGGGGCGTGGTGGCTGCATGAGCTGACTGCTGGTCTGGAGTTGTCGGTATTCGCACTGTTCTCTTCTGCGGCTGGGGTGTTCGGTGCGGCGGGCCAGGGTAATTATGCTGCTGCCAACGCTTTCCTGGATGCGTTGGCCGTTCATCGGCACCGTGAAGGTCTCCCGGCGACGTCCCTGTCCTGGGGGCTGTGGGCCGAACGCAGCAGTATGACAGGACAGTTGGCGGACACGCAGCTGGAACGGCTGGCACGTACCGGTATCCGCCCGCTCTCCTCGTCGGAGGGACTCGCCCTGCTGGACACGGCGCTGGGCGCCGAGTACCCGTGGCTGATCCCGGTCGGGCTGGACCTCGGAGTGATCCGCGCACAGGCCGGCCTCGGGGTGGCACCCCTGTTCCGCGGTCTCGTCCGCGCCCCGCTCCGACGTACCCACGTCGACAACGCGGCGTCGAGTGCGCCGGACGAGTTCCGGAAGCAGCTGGCGGTGGCGTCGGCGCCGGACCGGGAGCGTATGGTGCTGGATCTGGTCCGCGACCGTACGGCGGTGGTACTGGGCTTCGGTGGCCGCGACGAGGTGGGTGTGGACAGCGGATTCACCAGCATGGGCGTCGACTCGCTCGCCGGGGTCGACCTTCGTAACCGGCTGAGTTCCGCGACCGGGCTCCGCTTGCCGACGACACTGATCTTCGACTACCCGACCCCCGCCGCCCTGGCCCGGTATCTGCACACCCACTTGGACGACGACCAAGTGGACATCCGCTCCGTGCTGGCGGAACTCGACCGGCTGGAAGCCACACTTGCGCAGATGCAGGCCGGCGATGTCGGGCACATGAAGATCGCGAGCCGACTTCAGGACCTCGTGGGGCAGTGGCACGGAACCGGTGGCGCGACCTCCGGGGAAGTCGTCGCGGAAACCGACCTCGAAGAGGCGACCGCGGACGAGATCTTCTCCTTCATCGACGACAACTTCGGATCCACCGAGGTCCACTAGCCGACCGCCCGTGGCCGCGCTCGGTTCCCGCTCCGAGGTTCTGCGGCCTTCCCCGCCCGCTTCCCCGCCGCATCCATTACCAGGTCGTTGATCGCCTCCGGCCAATGATGGAACTGCTCGTCAAGGAGACGCCACCCAAATGCCCAACGAAGCAAAGCTCCTCAGCTACTTGAAACGGGTCACCGCCGATCTCGACCGTACGACCAGGCGCCTGCACGAGGCCGAGGAGCAGCGGTACGAGGCCATCGCGATCGTGGGGATGGCGTGCCGTTATCCGGGTGGGGTGGGTTCGCCGGAGGAGCTGTGGCGACTGGTCGCGGACGGAGTCGATGCCGTTTCCCACTTCCCCCAGAACCGGGGCTGGGACCTGGAGGCGTTGTTCGACTCGGAGCGGGCCGGGGGGACCAGTCTGACCCGCGAGGGTGGGTTCCTCTACGACGCGGACCGCTTCGACGCCGGATTCTTCGGCGTCGGGCCGCGCGAGGCGACGGCGATGGATCCCCAACAGCGGTTGCTGCTGGAGACCTCCTGGGAGGCGCTGGAACGGGCGGGGATCGATCCGGCCACCCTGCGGGGCAGTGCCACCGGCGTCTTCGCCGGAGTCATGTACCACGACTACGGTACCCGGGTCCTTGAGGTGCCGGAAGAGCTTGAGGGCTACCTCGGCAACGGCAACGCCGGCAGCATCGCCTCCGGACGGGTCGCCTACACCTTCGGCTTCGAAGGGCCGGCGGTCACCCTTGACACCGCCTGTTCCTCCTCCCTGGTCGCTCTGCACCTGGCCGCTCAGTCGCTGCGGCAGGGCGAGTGTTCCCTGGCCCTGGCGGGCGGTGTCACCGTGATGGCCACCCCCGGTGTGTTCACCGAGTTCACCCGGCAGCGCGGACTGGCGGAAGACGGCCGCTGCAAGTCCTTCTCCGCTACGGCGGACGGCACCGGTTGGGCCGAGGGCGCGGGCATGCTGTTGCTGGAGCGGCTGTCGGACGCGGAGCGCAACGGCCACCCGGTGCTGGCGGTGGTGCGGGGCAGCGCGGTCAACCAGGACGGTGCTTCCAGCGGGCTGACGGCGCCGAACGGCCCCGCCCAGCAGCGGGTGATCCGTCAGGCGCTGGCGAACGCGCGGTTGCGGCCGTCCGAGGTGGATGTGGTGGAGGCGCACGGTACGGGTACGAGGCTGGGCGATCCGATCGAGGCGCAGGCCCTGTTGGCGACGTACGGTCAGGACCGGCCGGAGGAGCGGCCGTTGTGGCTGGGGTCGGTGAAGTCGAACATCGGACACACGCAGGCGGCTGCGGGCGTTGCCGGGATCATCAAGTCGGTGATGGCGATGCGGCACGGCACACTGCCGGCCACACTGCACGTGGACGAGCCCACACCGGAGGTGGACTGGTCGGCGGGAGCGGTGGAGCTGCTGACCCGAACACGGCCGTGGACCGAGACGGGACGTCCCCGTCGTGCCGCCGTCTCCGGCTTCGGCGTCAGTGGGACGAACGCGCACGTCATCCTCGAACAGGCCGCCGTCGAGGGACCTGTACCTGAGGAGGAACCCGACGCCACCCCCGTACCCGACGGGGTCCCGATGCCTTGGCTGGTGTCTGCCCGCAGCGCTGATGCTCTGCGTGGGCAGGCCCGGCGGTTGCGGGGGCATGTGGCAGCCGAGCCCGATGCGACTGTTGCGGATGTGGGTTACTCGCTGGCTATCGCCCGCTCATCCTTCGAGCATCGCGCCGTGGCGGTCGGGCGGACGCGGGCGGATCTCCTGGAGGCGCTGGACGCGTTGGCCGGGGGGTATGCGGATCCTCGGGTGCGGGTGGGTGCGGCCGGGTCCGGTGGGCGCGTGGCGTTTGTCTTTGCGGGGCAGGGGTCGCAGCGGTTGGGGATGGGCGGTCGGCTTCGGGACGGGTTCCCGGTGTTTGCCGAGGCGTTGGCCGGGGTGGTCGCCGAGCTGGATGTGTGGTTGGAGCGGCCGTTGGAGGGGGTGCTGTTCGAAGAAGAGGGTCCGGATCAGGGCTTGTTGCTGGACCGGACGGAGTTTGCGCAGCCGGCGTTGTTCGCGTTCGAGGTGGCGTTGTTCCGGTTGCTGGAGTCGTGGGGTGTGTCGCCCGATGTGGTGGCGGGGCATTCGGTGGGTGAGATCACGGCCGCGCATGTGGCGGGGGTGCTGTCGCTGAGGGACGCGTGCCGGTTGGTGGCGGCGCGTGGCCGGTTGATGCAGGGGCTGCCTGCCGGTGGCGCGATGGTCGCGGTGCAGGTGGGTGAGGCCGAGGCGCGTGAGCTGGTGGATGTGGAGGGGCCCGGTGCGGTGGGCATCGCCGCGGTGAACGGGCCGGAGGCTGTGGTGGTCGCGGGCGATGAGGAGGCGGTGCTCCGTATTGAGGAGGCGGTGCGGGGGCGGGGGCGCAGGACGAGGCGGCTGGCGGTGTCGCACGCGTTCCATTCGCCGCGTATGGATCCGGTGCTTGATGAGTTCCGGCGGGTCGCCGAGGGGGTGGTGTTCGGTGTGCCGCGGATTCCTGTGATGTCGGCTGTTACGGGTGAGCTGGCCGGGGCGGAGATGGGGTCGGCGGAGTACTGGACGCGGCATGTGCGGGAGGCGGTGCGTTACTACGACGTGGTGCGGTCTCTGCGGGCTGAGGGTGTGACCACGTTTGTGGAGGTGGGCCCGGACGGGGCGTTGTCCGCGCTGGGACAGGACTGTCTGGGGAAGGAGGAGGCGCGGGACACGGAGTTCGTGTCCACGGTGCGGGCGGGGCGCGATGAGGGCGAGGCTGTGGTCGCGGCTGTGGGCGCGGTGCATGTGCGGGGTGTGGCGGTGGACTGGGCGGCGTATTACGCGTCGTTCGGGCCGCGCAGGGTGGAGCTGCCGACCTATGCCTTTGAGCGTCAGCGGTACTGGCTGGATGCGTCCGCGCGGCCGGGTGGTGATGTTGCGGGGCTGGGGTTGGGCCGGGTGGGGCATCCGTTGCTGGGTGCCGCTGTGGGGCTGGCCGATGGTGGTGGGGCGTTGCTGACGGGGCGGTTGTCGTTGGGGGCTCAGCCGTGGCTGGCGGATCACCGGGTGCATGGTGCGGTGCTTTTTCCCGGGACTGCTTTTGTGGAGCTGGCGTTGCGGGCCGGGGAGCAGGTGGGTGCGGAGTGCGTTGAGGAGCTGACGTTGGAGGTGCCGTTGGTGCTTCCGGAGCGTGGTGGTGTGCAGGTCCAGGTGGTGGTCGGGGGGCCGGACGAGGGGCGGGGCGACCGGCCGGTGACGGTGTTCTCCCGGCCGGAGGAGGACGCGGACGGGCCGTGGACCCGCCACGCTACCGGTGTGCTGGCCCCCGCCTCCGCCGTCGCGGGACCGGCGGAGGACGGTGATTTGGTGAAGTGGCCGCCGCGGGATGCGGTGGCTGTGGACATCGAGGGGCTGTACGGCCGGTTGGCGGAGGGCGGTTTTGGCTACGGGCCGGTCTTCCAGGGGCTGCGGTCGGTATGGCGGCGTGGTGCGGAGGTGTTCGCCGAGGTCGCGCTGAACGACACCCACCACGACGGCGCGGGATCCGGGAATGGGGCGCCCGACCAGGACACGGCCGCTCCGGTGTGGCGGCTGGAGCCCACGGGCGGTGGGACGTTGGACAGCCTGGTGCTGGTGGCGTACGAGGCGGCGGATCGTCCCCTGCGGGCGCACGAGGTCCGGATCGAGGTGCATGCGGCGGGCCTGAACTTCCGCGACGTTCTGATCACTCTGGACATGCTTGAGACCAAGGACAAGCTCGGCTGGGAAGTGGCCGGTGTCGTCCTGGAGACCGGCCCGGAGGTCACCGGCCTCGCGCCGGGCGACCGGGTGATGGGTGTCGCGCTCGACTCGTTCGCACAGATGGCCGTGGCGGACCACCGCATGCTGGCGAAGATCCCGGAGAAGTGGTCGTATCCGGAGGCGGCATCGGTGCCGTTGGTGTTCCTGACAGCTTATTACAGCCTGGTGGATCTGGCCGGACTCCAGACGGGTCAGTCGGTGCTGATCCACTCCGCTGCCGGTGGCGTGGGCATGGCGGCCGTGCAGCTGGCGCGGCATCTGGGCGCCGAGGTGTTCGGTACGGCCAGTACCGGCAAGTGGGACGCGCTACGGGCACAGGGCCTGGACGAGGCACACATCGCCTCCTCCCGGGACCTGGAGTTCGAGCCGCGGGTACGGGAGGCGACGGGCGGCCGAGGTGTGGACGTCGTCCTCGACGCGCTGGCCGGTGAGTTCGTGGACGCGTCGCTGCGGACGCTTGCGGACGGCGGCCGGTTCATCGAGATGGGCAAGACCGACATCCGTGATGCGAAAGAGGTCGCCGTCCGGTATCCGGGTGTCCACTACCGCGCCTTCGACCTGATCGAGGCCGGACCCGAACGGGTCGGGCACATGCTCGCAGAGGTGCTGCGACTGTTCGGCGAGGGCACGCTGACTCCCCTTCCGGTCACCACCTGGGATCTGCTGAGTGCGCCGGATGCGCTTCGTTACCTGAGCCAGGCTCGGCATATCGGCAAGATCGTCCTGACGGTGCCGCGCACGATCGACCCGCAGAACACGGAGCTGGCCGTCGTCACGAAGAGGCGGAGCGGCCACGCGACACCCCTCAGCGGCGCGGGGGAGTTCGGCCTTCATCCGGCGCTGTTGGATTCGGCGTTGCACGCGATTGGGTTCGGGGAGTTTGTGGGTGACGGCGGGGGCGGTGTGTTGCCGTTCTCGTGGGGTGAGGTGCGTCTGTTCGGGTCGGGTGTGGATGCGTTGCGTGTGAGGGTGTCGGGGGTGGGGGTGAATGAGGTGGCGTTGACTGTCGCGGATGGTGCGGGGCGACTGCTGGCGTCGGTCGGGTCTTTGGTGTTGCGCCCGGTGTCGGCGGATGTGATGGGTGTGGGCGCTGGTGGCGGACGGTCGTTGTTCCGGCTGGGATGGCGGGAGTTGGCGGAGGTCTCTGCCCCGGAGGATGCGGGGGAGTGGGCTGCGCTGGACGGGGGTGATGGCTGGGCGCCGCTGGATGGGTGTGAGGTTCTGCCGGATCTGGCGGCTCTGGGTTCGGCGGTGGCGGCCGGCCGGGCGGTGCCGGGGCTGGTGGTGGCGTATCTGGATGGTGATGGTGATGCGCGGGACGGTGATGGGCGGGTTTTGGCTGGGGTACATGGGGTGGTGGCCGAGGGGCTGGGGCTGGTGCAGTCCTGGTTGGCGGATGAGCGGTTTGCCGGGTCCCGGTTGGTGGTGGTGACCCGGGGGGCGGTTGCGGTGGACGCGGGTCGGGTTCTTGAGGGTGTGGGTGATCTGGGTGCGGGGGCGTTGTGGGGTTTGGTGCGTACGGCGCAGTCGGAGCAGCCGGGCCGGATCGTGCTGTTGGATGTCGATGATCTGAATGTGGTGCGGCAGGCGTTGGGGCTGGCGGTAGGGGGCGATGAGCCGCAGCTCGCGGTGCGTGGTGGGCGGGTGTTCGTGCCGCGTCTGGTGCGGGCCGAAGCCGCCTCTGTTGGTGGTGTGCCGGTGTGGGATGCCGAAGACGCGTTGTTGATTACGGGTGCGTCTGGCGCGTTGGGTGGTGTGGTTGCCCGGCATGTGGTACAGCGGTGGGGCGTGCGGCATCTGGTGCTGGTGAGCCGTCGTGGTGGAGAGGCTCCGGGTATGGCGAAGCTGGTTGCGGGACTGCGCGAGCTGGGTGCGACGGCGTCGGCGGTGGCTTGTGATGTCGCGGACCGGGATGCTCTGGCCTCTGTCATAGCGAATATTCCGGATGGGCGCCGGCTGACCGGTGTGGTGCATGCGGCGGGTGTGCTGGATGACGGTGTGGTGGGGGCGCTGACTCCTGGACGGTTGGAGAGGGTGTTTGCTCCGAAGGCGGACGCGGCCTGGCACCTCCATACGCTGGTGGCGGGTCTTGATCTGTCGGTGTTCGCGTTGTTCTCGTCCGCGGCGAGTGTGTTCGGTGGTGCGGGGCAAGGTAATTACGCGGCGGCCAATGCGTTTCTGGACGCGCTCGCGGCCAGGCGACGGGCTGATGGGCTGGTGGCGACGTCGCTGTCATGGGGGCTGTGGGACCAGGCCGGTGGTATGACGGGCCAGTTGGGCGAGGTGGATCTGGCCCGGATGGGCCGTTCGGGAGTGCTGCCGATCGCCGCTGATGAAGCGTTGTCTTTGCTGGATGCCGGTGTGTCCGGTGAGCATGCGTGGCTGGCGCCGGTCCGGCTGGACCTTGCCGCACTGCGGCAGCAGGCCGCTTCCAGTGGTGTGGTGCCCGCGCTGTTGCGTGATCTGGTCCGGGTCACGGGCCGTCGTAAGGCCGCGACAAGCGGGGGCGGGGGCGGGGGCAGCTCCCGGTCGTCCCTTGTCGAGAAGCTGGCGGGCCTGTCCGAGGAGGAGCGGGAACAGAAGCTATTGGACTTCGTCTGCGAGCACACCGCGTCCGTGCTGGGCCATGCCGGCACGGGCATGATCGATCCTGGCCGGAAGTTCCGCGAATTGGGTGTCGACTCGCTTGCCGCGGTGGAGCTGCGCAACCGGATCGGCGGTGTCCTCGGTATCCGGCTCTCCGCCACGCTGGTCTTCGACTACCCCTCGCCGGTGCTGCTGGCCCGGCACATAGGGGAGCAGCTCGCGCTGGACGAGCCGGCACCACAGTCGCTGGTGGTGGCGGAGCTGGAGCGGCTGGAGGCCGCGGTGTCCGTGGCGCGCTTCGACGAGGACTCGCGGGGTGAAGTCTCGGTCCGGCTGCGGAAACTCCTCTCACACCTCGACACCATGGCTGACGCCCCGAAGAGGGAGGCCGACGACGCCGAACTCGAGTCGGCGAGCGTCGACGAGCTCTTCGCACTGGTCGACCAGGAACTCGACGACCTGTGATAAGGCGCTGACTCCGCGACCGTGCCTACTCCCCGACACTGACACTGCGCTTAAAGGAACAGACCTCGCATGCAAAACGAAGAGAAGCTCGTCGAATACCTCAAGCGGGTCACCGCTGACCTCCGTCAGGTTCGCCGACGTCTCCGCGAGGTCGAGGACCAGCAGCAGGAACCCGTCGCGATCATCGGGATGAGCTGCCGTTTCCCCGGCGGTGTCCAGAGCCCCGAAGATTTGTGGGATCTGGTTTTCCGTGGTCAGGACGCGGTTACGTCGTTTCCGACGGACCGGGGTTGGGATATCGACGCTCTGTTCGATGCGGATCCCGGGAAGCCGGGTAAGACCTACACCCGTCATGGTGCGTTCCTGCACGACGCGGCCGAGTTCGACCCCGCGTTCTTCGACATCGGGCCGAGCGAGGCGATGGCGATGGACCCGCAGCAGCGGCTGCTGTTGGAGACGGCGTGGGAGGCGTTCGAACGGGCCGGCATCGACCCGACGTCCCTGAGCGGCAGTACGACCGGGGTGTTCGTCGGCACCAACGTCCACGACTACCTCACCGGGGTACGGGAGACCCCACAAGAGGTCGAGGGTTACCTGATGACGGGTAACACCCCCAGTGTGATTTCTGGTCGGCTTGCGTACACCTTTGGTTTGGAGGGGCCTGCGCTGACTGTGGACACGGCTTGTTCTGCGTCGTTGGTGGCTTTGCATTTGGCGGCGCAGGCGTTGCGTCGGGGTGAGTGTTCTTTGGCGTTGGCGGGTGGGGCGACGGTGATGTCGGCTCCGGGTGCGTTTGTGGAGTTCAGTCGGCAGGGTGGGTTGGCTGGGGATGGTCGGTGCAAGGCGTTTTCGGCTTCGGCGGATGGTACGGGCTGGGGTGAGGGTGTGGGGCTGTTGTTGGTGGAGCGGTTGTCGGATGCGGAGCGTAACGGTCACCGGGTGCTGGCGGTGGTGCGGGGCAGTGCGGTCAACCAGGATGGTGCTTCGAATGGTTTGACGGCGCCGAACGGTCCCGCCCAGCAGCGGGTGATCCGGCAGGCGTTGGCGAATGCGCGGTTGGCGTCGTCCGAGGTGGATGTGGTGGAGGCGCATGGTACGGGTACGCGGTTGGGTGATCCGATCGAGGCGCAGGCTCTGTTGGCGACGTATGGTCAGG
>NZ_JBIVMF010000058.1:0-12410 GCF_044752945.1 Streptomyces sp. NPDC088554
GCCAGTTCTACCGGGGCTCCGCTCCTCATGTCCGCCGAAACCGCACCTCAAGGCCCTCTGGACAACGCAGCCAGAGCCATAACTTCACGGCCTTGCGGCTAGTCCTGCCCGGTAGTCCTGTCCTGCAGTCCCGTTCGGTAGTCCTGTCCGGCCGGTTCCCGCCGGTCACCAGCCCTCCAGGGGCGGGGTCGTCAGCGTCGGCGGCGGGGACCATGGGTGTGTCGTCGACGCCCACACGGTGAACACGACCACCGCCACGACCAGCAGCGCCCAGAGGAACCGGTGGGCGACGCGGCGTCTGCGCAACAGCCGGCCGCCGCGCCGTGCCGCCCGGGGTACGAGGTCGGCGGGCACCTCGGGGCGGGCCAGCTCCAGCATCCGCCGCACCTCGGCCTCCTTGCGAGGCGTACTGTTCACGGACGCGTCCTCCGTAAGGAGGCTGTCGCCCGCGTGTACAGCGTGTGGACGAGATCCTCGGGGAGGCCGAGCGGGGAGGCGGTCTGCTCCTCGGGCAGCCCCTCGTACAGACGCAGCATCCGTACGACCCGCTCCCGGGCGCCGAGCCCGCCCAGGACGCCTGCCGACCGGCGCCCGACGCGCCAGGCATCCTCGGCGAAACCGAGGGTCAGCTCCCGGCGGGCGCGGTCGTACGGGTCCTCGTCGCGCAGCCGGTCCCATCCGGCGTACGTACGGGCCGGCGCGTCGACCAGCAGTCGCTGGGCGTGCGGGGCGGCGGCGCGGCCGTCAGCAGGGTCGCGGCATGCAGCGGCCGGCCGGCCGCGCCCGACGCGAACGCCTCGAACTCCTGGGTGCGACGGAGGTCCGTGACAGCCTGCCGCTCTCGCACGACCTCCATCCGAGACCTGGCGGGACCGGCGGATCAAGAGGGCGTCCGTATCCGCGGCCCCCCCATGCGTATCGGCGTCCTCAACCCCGCCCGGTCAGGGTCTCCTGGTCCGGATAGCCCGCGCCGCTCTCCGCGCTCTCCCCGGCCGTCAGTCCGGACGCGCGCGCCGAGAGCGCGGTGTTGAACCGGGTGAGCAGGGACGTGAAGTGCTCCCGCTCCTCCTCGGTCCAGCCGTCCGTGACCTGCGACATCAGCTCGCGCCTTGACGCGCGGACCTCTTCGAGTCTGGCCAGCCCGCGCGGCGACAGCTGCAGGACGACCGCGCGGCCGTCCTCCGGATGCGAGGTGCGCTTGACGAGGCCGGTGTCGACCAGGGGGGCGACCTGCCGGGTGACGGTCGAGGAGTCGATGCCCATCCCGGCGGCCAGGGCCTTGACGCCCATCGGGCCCTCCTGGTCGAGCCGGTTGAGCAGCAGATACGCGGCGCGGTCCATGGAGTTGCGGACCTGGCCGATACCGCCGAGCCGGGTCTGTTCGGCCCGTCGGGCGAAGACGGCCACCTGGTGTTGGAGGGTGTCGAGGAGACCGGCGTCGACCGAGGGTTCGGCGGGCCTCTCCCGGGAGGCCGACGCAGCGGAAGTCATGTCCTGAATGGGGGGCATGGCTGGGGGCTCTCTGGTGCGGGGGTCGGATGGTTGGGGGACAGAGTACGCGGCTGGCGGCCGTACCGTACGGGTGCTGTGAAAACCCGGTGGGCGACTTATGGACAGAGAGTGTGAGACCAGTGTGCGACCGGCCCGTCGGGTTCCGTGCGGCGGACCGGTCGCGCAGTGGCTGTCGGGCCGTCTGCTGCGAGACTGGAACTCATGACCTTCGGTACGTCTCGTTCCTCGCACCATTCCTCACACGCCCCACGGTCCCCGCTGACCCTCGACGACATCCGTGGCGCGCAGAAGATGCTCTCCGGTGTGGCACGGACGACCGCCATAGAAGGCAGCAGATACCTGACCCAACTGGTCGGAGCGCCGGTCCTGTTCAAATGCGAGAACCTTCAACGGACGGGTTCTTTCAAACTCCGTGGCGCGTACGTAAGGATCGCCGGTCTGTCCCCGGAGGAGCGCGCGGCGGGCGTCGTCGCGGCCAGCGCCGGGAACCACGCCCAGGGCGTCGCGCTCGCCTCCACCCTGCTCGGGGTGCGGTCCACCGTCTTCATGCCGGTCGGGGCGCCGCTGCCCAAGATCGCCGCGACCCGTGACTACGGGGCGGAGGTCCGGCTGTACGGGCAGGTCGTGGACGAGACCCTGACCGCCGCGCAGGAGTACGCGCGCGACACGGGCGCGGTCTTCATCCACCCCTTCGACCACCCGGACGTCATCGCCGGACAGGGCACGGTCGGCCTGGAGATCCTGGAACAGTGCCCGGAGGTACGGACGGTCGTCGTCGGGATCGGCGGCGGCGGCCTGGTGGCGGGCATCGCCCTCGCGGTGAAGTCGCTGCGTCCCGACGTCAAGGTCATCGGGGTGCAGGCGGCGGGCTCCGCCGCGTATCCGCCCTCGCTGCGGGCGGGCCATCCGGTGTCCATCGGCTCGCCGCAGACGATGGCGGACGGTATCCAGGTGGGCCGCCCCGGCGATATCCCGTTCCGGTTGGTGCGGGAACTGGTGGACGAGGTGCGTACGGTCTCCGAGGACGAGCTGTCCAGCGCGCTGCTGCTCTGTCTGGAGCGCGCGAAGCTCGTCGTCGAACCCGCCGGCGCCAGCCCGGTGGCCGCGCTGCTGAGCGACCCGGGCGCCTTCAGCGGCCCGGTGGTCGCCGTACTGTCCGGCGGGAACGTTGACCCGGTGCTGATGCAGCGCATCCTGCGCCACGGGATGGCGGCCGCGGGCCGCTATCTCAGCCTGCGGCTGCGGGTGACGGACCGCCCCGGCGCGCTCGCGACGATGCTCGGGGTGCTGTCGGTGGCCGACGCGAATGTGCTCGATGTGAGTCATGTACGGACGGATCCCCGGCTCGGGCTGACGGAGGCGGACGTGGAAGTGCACCTGGAGACGAAGGGTCCCGAGCACTGCGCGCAGGTCGCGGTGGCGCTGCGGGAGGCGGGCTACACGATCCTGGGCTGAGCCGAGCCGAGGTGTCCGGGGTTCTCGGGGGTCCGGGGGTTCCGAGGGAGCGTTACGGGGGTGCCCGTAAGGGTGGCCCGGGGGTGTTCATCAGGGGCGCTCGGGCGGGACCGAATGCGCTGGCGTACGCGTCTTGCGGGTCGCGATGTATCGCGTTACGTTTCGGGTCCGGCTCGTCACGCTCCGTGACGTACATCTCGTGCCGCTGTGCGCCTCGCGCGTCGCACGGTGCTCCGCGTCCCCACCAGGCGCGTACGGGCCGGGAAACCTAGGCTCTGCGTAAGCAGCGCATCGCACTCGCCATCCTTGGAGAGCACTCATGCCAGGCGCCATCTACGCTGAAGGCCTGGTGAAGACCTTCGGCGATGTAAGGGCTCTGGACGGCGTCGATCTCGACGTTCCGGAGGGCACTGTCCTCGGGCTCCTCGGGCCCAACGGAGCCGGGAAGACCACCGCCGTACTAGTCCTGACCACCCTGCTCCGGCCCGACAGTGGCAAAGCGGTCGTCGCGGGCATCGATGTCCTCAAGCACCCGAACGAGGTCCGTCGTTCCATCGGCCTGTCCGGCCAGTTCGCCGCCGTCGACGAGTATCTGACCGGCCGCGAGAACCTCCGTATGGTCGGCCAGCTCTATCAGCTGAAGTCCCAGGAGGCGAAGACCCGAGCGGACGAGCTGCTGGAGCGTTTCCATCTCGCCGACGCGGCGGACCGTACCGCCAAAACCTACTCCGGCGGTATGCGGAGACGGCTCGACCTCGCGGCCGCGCTCGTCGTCTCGCCGCCCGTGATGTTCATGGACGAGCCGACGACCGGCCTCGACCCGCGCAACAGACAGCAGCTCTGGGGGATCATCCAGGAGCTGGTGGCCGGGGGGACGACACTGCTGCTCACCACCCAGTATCTGGAGGAGGCCGACTACCTCGCCCATGACATCTGCGTCGTGGACCACGGCAAGGTCATCGCCCGTGGCACCGCCGACCAGCTCAAGGCGAGGACGGGCGGTGAGCGTGTCGAGGTCGTCGTCCACCTGCGCGATCAGATCGATCCGGCGCGTGCCGTGCTGACCATGTTCGGCAAGGGCAGCGAGGTGACGATCGACGACCACACCCGCAAGCTGACCGTTCCGGTCACCGGTGGCGCCAAACTGCTCGCCGAGATCATCAGGGAGCTGGACACCCAGGGTGTCGAGATCGACGACATCGGACTGCGCAGACCCACCCTCGACGATGTCTTCATCTCGCTGACCGGCCACGCGGCCGAGATCGCCGACCGCGACGCCGACTCCGGTGCTGGCTCGGGCGCTGATCGTGACGCCGATCAGGGCTCCGGTCCGGCCGGGGGCCATAGGTGGAAGGAGGCCGGCAAATGACCGCGACCACGCCCGTACCCAAGATCATCACGCCCAGGCCGCGCGGCGGGATCGTCCAGTCCGCCGTCGACTCGCTGGTCGTCGCCCGGCGCAATCTCATCCGGATGACCCGGATTCCCGAGGTCGTGCTCTTCGGGCTGATCCAGCCGATCATGTTCGTCGTGCTGTTCGCCTATGTCTTCGGCGGCTCGCTGCGCGTCGGCGGCAGTATCAGCGCCGACGTCTACCGCAACTTCCTGATGGCCGGCATCTTCGCGCAGACCGTCACTTTCGCCACGGCGGGCGCGGGAGCCGGGATCGCCGACGACATGCACAAGGGGCTCATCGACCGGTTCCGCTCCCTGCCCATGGCGCGCGGCGCGGTCCTCACCGGCCGCACGCTCGCCGACCTCGTCCAGACCGCGCTGACGGTCGTGGTCCTCGCGATCGTCGCCCTGCTGGTCGGCTGGCGCATTCATGAGGGCGTCCCCAAGGCGCTCGGCGCGTTCGCGCTGCTGCTCCTGCTGGGGTACGCGTTCTCCTGGATCGGCGCGCTGATCGGGCTGTCCGTCCGGACCCCGGAAGCCGCCACCTCGGGTGGGCTGATCTGGCTCTTCCCGGTGACCTTCGTGTCCAACGCCTTTGTGGATACCAGCGGGATGACCCCTTGGCTGAGGCATATAGCCGACTGGAACCCGTTCAGCGCCACTGTCCAGGCATGCCGCGTGCTGTTCGGCAACCCGGGGGCCTCGACATCGACCGCCTGGCCGATGGAGCACCCGGTGTGGGCCTCCGTCATCTGGTCGATCGTGATCATCGCGGTGTTCCGGACCCTGGCGGTACGGAAGTACCGCTCGGCGACGGCCTGAGGTGGACCCGTGTTGAACGACATGGCCGTGTTGAACGACATGGCCGTGTTGAACGACATGTCCTTGGCCGGCGGCATCATTTCGCGGCAATTCGGGGGCCGATGGAGGGGACGGCGAAAGGGCCGGGACCCCTGTGCGCGGGTGTCCCGGCCCTGCCGTGAAGGGAAGGAAGTCGCTCAGCCTCGGTACGGCGTGGCGTTGAGAATCCGCACCGTGGCCTTCTTGCCGTTCGGCAGTTCGTACTCCGCGTCGTCCCCGACCTTCTTGCCGTTCACACCGCCGCCCAGCGGGGACTGCGGCGAGTACGTCTCGATCTCCGAGCTGGCGTACTCGCGCGAGGCCAGCAGGAAGTCCAGGGTGTCGTCCGGGTCGCCGTCGAAGGCGATGGTCACGACCATGCCGGGCTCGACGATGCCGTCGTCCGCCGGGGCCTCGCCCACCTGCGCGTTCTCCAGGAGCTGGGTGAGCTGGCGGATACGCAGCTCCTGCTTGCCCTGCTCTTCCTTGGCCGCGTGGTAACCGCCGTTCTCCCGCAGGTCGCCCTCTTCACGGGCCGCCGCGATCTTCACAACGATCTCCGCGCGGGCGGGACCAGACAGGTACTCCAGCTCGGCCCTGAGCTGGTTGTACGCCTCCTGGGTGAGCCAGGTGACGTTTTCGCTGGTCTGGGTCACAGGTGCTCCTCGTAGGTACCGGGAATACAAAGCAACGCCCTACTCAGAAGGATGTGCCTTCCTGGGTGGGCGAAACCACGAGCCTAACAATTTCGTGGCGCGAGGGGGAGGATAAAAGCGATCGGAGCTGCGTCCGCGCAGGTCAGTGTGGAGAGTGACGGACATCCACGCGCGGCGGTCTCCCGAAAGACACCCGTGGGGCCCCGAGAGGCCCGCCGGGGCCAGGCCCTCAGGTACCCGGGTGCCTCCACGGCCCCGGGTCGCCGGGCCCCAGGCAGGCCCGCGCTCAGTCCGTCGTGCAGCCCACCAGTTCCGTACTGGTCGCGCTCTCCGTCGTACGGATCGTGACGACCGTGTCGATCCTGGTCTCGCCCGCCGGGAAGCGGACGTCCTTGCGGCCGACCTCGGCGGCGCTCTCCGCGAGGGAGCGCAGGGTGCAGCTGCCGGTGGCGTCGCGGTCCTTGCGGATCTCCAGATGCGCTTCGACCTCGGTGGCGGAAATCCGTTTGAATTTGATCAGCTCGCCGGAGACACCCCGGTCGACGACGTAGTGGTAGCCGTACCAGCCCAGGACGACCGCCAGTACGACGGTGAGCACCCGGGCCAGGACCTTGAGCCGCTGGTCCTTGCGCCGGTCCTCCGCGTCGCCGTAACGGCCGGGGGGGAGCTGCTCACGCACCACGGCCATGATCGGTTCCTCTCGGAGTCGGGCAGCCGGAATTTCCGCCCCCCGATATCCGTCACTATAGAAGCCGACCGAAGCGCCACATCACTGAGGATCGAGTCTTGACTGACCAGCTGCGTTTGATGGCCGTCCACGCCCACCCCGACGACGAGTCGAGTAAGGGCGCGGCCACCATGGCCAAGTACGTGTCCGAGGGGGTGGACGTGCTGGTCGTGACCTGCACCGGAGGCGAGCGCGGCTCCATCCTCAACCCCAAGCTCCAGGGTGACGCCTATATCGAGGCGAACATCCACGAGGTGCGCAAGAAGGAGATGGACGAGGCTCGCGAGATCCTCGGCATCCAGCAGGAGTGGCTCGGTTTCGTCGATTCCGGGCTGCCCGAGGGCGACCCGCTGCCGCCGCTGCCCGAGGGCTGCTTCGGGCTCGTGGACGTCGACGAGGCGGCGGGCCGGCTCGTCCGGTCGATCCGTTCGTTCCGGCCGCAGGTCATCACGACGTACGACGAGAACGGCGGGTATCCGCACCCGGACCACATCATGACCCACAAGATCTCGATGGTGGCGTTCGACGGTGCGATGGACAAGGAGGCATACCCGGAGGACGAGTTCGGGCCGGTCTGGCAGCCGGAGAAGCTCTACTACAACCAGGGCTTCAACCGGCCGCGTACGGTCGCGCTGCACGAGGCGCTGCTCGCACGCGGCATGGAGTCCCCGTACGGCGACTGGCTCAAGCGGTGGGACGAGGTCGAGCGCGACGAGCGCACGCTGACCACGTTCGTCCCGTGCGCCGACTTCTTCGGGATCCGCGACAAGGCGCTGATCGCGCACGCGACGCAGATCGACCCGGACGGCGGCTGGTTCCGTATCCCGATGGAGCTCCAGCGGGAGATCTGGCCGACGGAGGAGTACGAGCTGGCGAGGTCCCTCGTCGATACGTCCCTCCCCGAGAGCGACCTCTTCGCGGGCATCCGCGACAATGCCTGATATGTATGCGACTCAGGCAATGACGCACCTGGTTCCTCTCGCCCAGGAACTGGACGAGAACAAGGTGACACCCGGTGTGCTCGGGTTCATCGTGTTCGCGGTGATGGCGGGTGGCGTGTGGATCCTGATGAAGTCGATGAGCCGGCACATGGAGCGGGTCGACTTCGAGGAGGCGCCCGAGACGGCGAAGGCGGCGGGCACCCCCGGCGACTGAGGGCGTCCGTATGACCGGCCGTTCTCTCTCCTTGTCGGGCGGGCCGGTCGTACCGTCTGTCTGTCCGCTTTTCTGCCTGTGCCGCTCGCCCTGTCCGCGTGCCGCCGGGGTGACGCCTGTGCCGCTCGCCCTGTCCGCGTGCCGCCGGGGTGACGCCTGTGCCGCTCGCCCTGTCCGCCTGCCGCCGGGGTGATGCCTACGCCGTGACCTCCACGGGTACGCCCATGATCTCGCGCGCGTGCCGGTTCGGGACCATGCCCAGGGTCCACGCCTGCCAGCCGTCCTCCAGTCGCGCCCCGCGCCCCAGTACCACCGCGAAGGCGGCCACGGAGTCCGTCAGCTTGCTGTCGCGCGCCGTCCGGGGGGACGTGCTCGGCCCGGCCGATTCCGTCAGCTCGGCCAGCTCGGCCAGCTCCTGTTCGGCGACGGCGGAGCCGACCTCGCTGCCGCCCGCCGAGGCGTACGGCAGCAGGGTGCAGCGCAGGAAGCGGGACCAGTCGGCGCCGCGATGATCGTCGTACGAGACGAAGAGCGCGGTCGCTTCGTCGCACAGTCCCAGCGCCTGGCCGGGCTTGCTGTTGCCCGCGTCGATGATGGCCAGCTCCAGACAGGTCCACGCCTCGCCATGGGCGACACCGATCCGGCGGAAGTCGGCGCGGGCGTCCATCAGCAACTGACGGGCGAAGCCGGAATTGCGTAGATTGCCGGTCTGGGCGGCGCGCTGGTCGCGGGTGACCCGGCCCGAGTGGTGCCGGGCGCAGGCCAGCCCGTACACATCGCGCATCCGCGAGAACATCGTGCGGGCCCGCTCCAGCTCCCGTACCGCCTGGTCACGGTCGCCGTACTCCTCCAGCGCCTGCCCCAGGTAGTACAGCGTCCACGCCTCGCCGCGCGCGTCCTCGTTGTCGCGGTGGCGGGAGAGCGCCTCGCGCAGCTGGTCGACCGCCGCATCGGCCTCGCCCTCCACCAGCCGCGCGCGGGCGAGCTGGGTCAGCGCCCACGCCTCGCCCCGGCCGTCATGGGTCCTGGCGTACAGATCGAGCGCGGTGCGCAGCTCGACCTCGGCCCGCGCCACCTCACCGGTCCGCAGGAACAGCTGCCCCAGCTGGAAGTGCGCCCATGCCTCGCCGTGCACGGACTCGCTCTCGCGGTGCAGTACGAGCGAGTCCGTGAGCAGCGCGGATGCCTCGGCGAGCCGCCCCCGGTCGCGCTCGACGGCGGCCAGCGCGTGCAGCGTCCAGCCCCGGTCGCCCGCGAGGGACAGCGGTGACTGGAGCGCCAGCGCCTCTTGCAGCTTCGCCGACGCCTCCGTCAGATTGCCCTGGTGGTGCAGGGTGATGCCCAGCGAACACAGCGCGCGGGCCGCCCCCGCCTCGTGCTGCGCCTCCCGGTAGAGCCCGACTACCGAGGTCAGCGTCGTGCGCGCCTTGTCCAGCTCACCGAGCTGACGGGCCGCGATACCCGTACGCCACTGGACGGAACGCACCAGCAGCCCCTGGTCCACGGCCTGCGTCAGCTCGCTGATCTCGCCGAGCCGGTAGAGGTCGCCGCGCAGCAGGCAGTAGTCGCACAGCGCGCCCAGCAGATTCAGCACGGCCTGCTGGTCGACGCCCTCCGCGTGCCGCAGCGTGGCGGTGATGAAGCTCGACTCCTCGTCCAGCCAGCGCAGCGCCGCCTCCAGCGACGAGAAGCCGTGCGCGCCCGCCGCGCTCCTGAACAGATCGGCTCGGGTGGACGTCTTGCCGTCGACCAGCCGGATCACGGAGTCGGCCAGCTCGCCGTAGTTGTGGATCAGCCGCTCCATCGCGGCCGTACGCTCGTCGGCGGGCTCTTCCTCACGGAGCCGGGCGTGCACGAAGTTCCGTACGACATCGTGCAGCCGGTAGCGGTTGCCGCGTACATGATCGATCAGCCCGGCCCGCGTCAGCTCCGCCAGCAGCTTCCCCGCCTCCTGCTCGTCCGTCGCCAGCAGCGCCGCCGCCGCTGCCGCGCCCAGCGAGGCGCGCCCGGCCAGCGCGAGCCGCCGCAGCAGCCGCTTGGCCTGGTCGTTCTGGTCGGTGTAGCGCAGCCACAGGGCGCGCTCGACGGGCTCGACGGGACCGTACGCGGCGAGGTCGTCGGCCAACTGGAGCGGGGTGCGCGCGGGCAGCGAGGAGCCCGCGATCCGCAGCGCCAGCGGCAGCCCGCCGCACAGCTCGCGCACCCGGTCCCCGGACTGGAAGTCGTACGGACCCGCCGGGGCCCGCGCCGGCTCGCGCGACGCGATCCGCAGCAGCTCCTCCGCGCCCGCCCCGTCCAGCGCGGCCACCGGCAGCTGGTGCACCCACGCGGGGATGTCACCGGGCAGGTCGAGCCGGGCGCGCGCGGTCACCAGCACCAGGCTGTCCGACCGCTCGGGCAGCAGCGTCCGCACCTGCGCCGGGTCGGAGGCGTCGTCCAGCACGATCGTCACCGGGAGGCCGGTCAGATGCTGGTGGTACAGCTCGCTCAGCCGCCTGACCTGCTGCTCGGGAGAGGAACCCTCGCGGAACAGCAACTGCTCACGCGGCGCGCCGAGGCGGTTCAGCAGATGCAGCAGCGCGTCCCGTGTCGACAGCGGTGCCTCCAGCGTCCCGCCGCCGCGCAGATCGACCACACAGGCGCCCCGGAACTGGTCCTTGAGCTCGTGCGCCGTCCGTACGGCCAGCTCGGTGCGGCCGGAGCCGGGGTCCCCGTACAGCACGACGACCGTCGGTCTGGTCTGCGTCGAGGCGCGGGCCGCGTGCACCCACTGCGCGATCTGCGCCATCTCCACGCGCCGCCCGGCGAACGGCCCGTCGGGCTGCGGGAGATGACCGAACGACTGCTCCAGTACGGTACGCCGACGGGCCGCCGCGCTCCGGTCGCCACCGCGCAACTGCGGTACGACGGTGGGCTTCTTGGCGGTACGCCGCGTCGCGGACGCCAGGACCCGCTGCTGGTCCAGGAACGGGCGGATGCCCCGTACCTCCAGCGCCGTCAGCCACTGGAGCCTCAACTGTTCCGTACCGCCCGGCTGTCCGGCCGCGCCCGCTCTGCGGTGCGCGGCGGGCCAGTGCCCGGCGGTCACCTTCGCGACGGTCGTCGCCGCGCCCGCCACCGCGACCACGGCGCCCGCGCCCAGAGCGATCCCGGTGGCCGTCCCCAGCGCGACATCCGCCCCGATGGCGGCCACCGCCGCGACCGAGGTGACCAGCGCGGGTGTCGACAGCGCCTGCTTGCTGAACCGCCCCGACAGCGGCCGGCGCTCCGCCTCGTCCACGTCCAGCGCCGCCACATACGCGGCGTACTCCTCGGCGGCCCCCGCCGCCATCGTCTCCAGCGCACCCCGCCCGCGCGCCAGCAGCGCGTTGCCCTCGCTCCGCCCGCCGGAGCGCCGGACCTCCTCCTCCACTGCGCGTGCCAACAGCCGCTCGGCCTCGGCCCGGTGGCTTTCCCGCATGTCCGTCCCCCTCCGAGAGCATGAGTGAGTAGGGACATTGTCCTGCGTACGGGGCGGGAACGCGAGAGCCGACGTGCCGCGACCCGGGCGAGGGGCGGCCCGGTTCGGTGCGGTTGCTGGCCCAAATCTCTTACTGAATGCGGTACTTGGGCCATTACGTTACGCTCGGAGGTCTTTACCCGGATCACGTCCCGTGGGGGGAACATGTTCGTACTGTCGGTCCTGTGCGGGGTGGCCGCCGTCGTGCTGTACGTCGTCGGCCGGATCAGATCCGAGGCCAAGTGGCGCGGCGGGGCCGTGCTCGCGCTCGTCGGCGCGGTGCTGTCGGGGATCCTCAGTACGGTCCATGTGGTGAGCGCGTACGAGGTGGGGGTGCCGGTGGCGTTCGGGAAGGTCGGGTCGCCGTGGAACTCGGGGATGCATCTGAAGTCCCCGTTCACCTCGGTCACGACGTTCTCCACCCGCCCGGTCGACCTGAACCTCTCCGGCAAGGACGTCGTCGAGGTGCGCTCCTCGCAGGGCGGTGTGATGTACACGGAGATCACCGTCAAGTGGGCGGTGACCCCGGAGAAGGCCGTCGAGCTGTACCGGCTGGCGGGCACCGAGGACGCGATCCAGCAGCGGCTGGTGTTTCCCGACAGCCGGGAGATCGTCCGTAACGTCTTCGCCCGGTACACCAGCGAGGAGGGCTACACCTCCGCCCGCGAGCGGATCAACGCGGAGCTCGACCGGCTGATCAAGAAGCGCCTCGCCCCGCGCGGGATCGATGTCACCGTCGTCAACCTGCGCAACGTCAAGCCGTCCGACCAGCTCCAGGGCCAGATCGACAAGAAGATCCAGCAGGAACAGGCCACCGAACGCGCGACCGAGGCGGCCCGTACGGCGAAGGCGGAATCCGAACGGCGGCGGATCGAGGCCGAGGGCATCGCACGGGCGAACAGGATCCTGGAGCAGTCGCTCAGCGACAAGGTCCTGATGAACCAGTGCATCGACGCCTACCGCGAGGCCGCCAAGGCGAACCCGGTCTACACGGTCCCGTGCGGCGAGGGCAGCGGCACACCGGTGATCGTGGGCGGCCCCAAGTCCTGACCGCCCGGAACCGACCCACCAGGCCCCCGGGGGGTGCCTCTATGTCTTTCGTCAAGGCGCCCAGGTTGGGTTTGGGGTGGTTCGGGCCTGCTGGGGTTATGTGGCGAGCTTGACGTCCGTG
>NZ_JBIVMF010000059.1:0-12038 GCF_044752945.1 Streptomyces sp. NPDC088554
CCGGGCCAGCAAACGACCCAGACCACCCGTGGCCCCCGTAACCAGAACCGTGCCCCCCGAACCCCACACCCCACGCCGGGACTCCCCGCCCGAACGCACAAACGGAACCAGACGAGGAACCAGAACCCGCCCAGCACGCACAGCCGAACGCACCACACCAGAACCGAGAACCTCAGCCCAGAACAAACCGGTGACAGCATCAGCAGCACTGCCGTCGGCGTCAGTATCGATGTCAGTATCGGTATCGGTGTCGATGTCAGTATCGGTATCGGTATCGGTGTCGGTATTGGTGTCGGTATCGATGTCGACGAGGGCGAAACGGCCCGGATTCTCAGCCTCCGCCGAACCCACCAAACCCCACAACCCCGACGAAGCCAACCCCTCCAACACATCATCCGACCCGGCCGCGACCGCCCGACAGGTGACCAGGACCAACCGCCGACCAGAGAACCGCTCATCGGACAACCACGCCCGCATAAGCTCCAGGACCAGGCCCACGCGGGCGCCGGACTCCTCGGGGGTTCCGGAGGGTACGGGGACGAGGATGCCGTCGAGATCAGCGCCGGAGGCGAGGGATACCCCGAAAGCGTCCATGCTTTCGTACGATCGCCCGACGGGCAGGCCCCACGCCGTCCCGAGCACCGCCCAGCGGGACAGATCGGCCGTCTCCCGGGTTGCGGAAAGCTGTTGCCAGGAGAGGGAGAAGAGTCCGTCGTCGGCGGCATCCACCTGCACGGTACGGCCCTGCGGGACCGGGCGCAGAACCAGCGAGCCAACCCCCGCGACCAGTGCACCGGCCGGGTCGGCGACCTTTACGGAGACGGTGTCCGGGCCGGTCCGCGCAAGCCGGACCCGTAGCACGGAGGCACCCGAGGCATAGAGCGCGACATCGGACCACGCGAACGGCATCGCGGCGCCCTCAAACTCAAGCCCCGCCCAGCCCACCGTCTGCAACGCCGCGTCGAGCAACGCCGGGTGCAGACCATAGGCGCCCGCCTCCTCCCGTACCACCTCAGGCAGTTCGACCTCGGCGAACACCTCCGCACCGCGCCGCCACACCGCCCGCAGCCCATGGAAGGCGGGGCCGTAAACGACCCCAGCACCGGCCAACCTCTCGTAGACACCGTCCAGTTGCTGCGGATCGGCGCCCTGCGGCGGCCACGCCTGCGTCGCGTCCCAGGAGACGGGGTCCGGCTCGCCGACGGCGAGAGTGCCTTGGGCGTGCCGGACCCATGGCGCGGCAGTGTCGGCGTCCTGCGGCCGGGAGTGGATGCCCACCGGACGGCGACCCTCACCGTCCGGCCCGCCGACAACGACCTGTACGGCGACGCCACCGCTTGGCGGGATCACCAGGGGCCGCAACAGAGAGAGTTCGTCCAGGCCCATGCATCCGGCTTCATCCCCGGCCCGAATGACCAACTCGACCAGGGCGGTCGCCGGGACGAGGATCGCACCGCCTACGACGTGGTCGGCGAGCCAGGGCTGCGCCCGGAGGGAGAGCACCCCTGTGAAGAGGAGACCGTCACCATCGGCCGGTGCCACGGCGGCGCCGAGCAGGGGGTGACCGGGGGATGAGAGGCCGACATCCCGTACGTCCCCCCGGGTCGCGACGACCCTGGGCCAGTAGCGGCGGTGTTGGAAGGCGTACGTCGGCAGATCGGCCGTCGGGCCCTCACCGAGGAACGCGGACCAGTCGACCGGAAGCCCATAGGCGTACAACCGGCCCAGAGAAGTGAGGAGTTCGCGCTCCTCGTCCCGTTCGCGGCGCAGGGAGCCTACGACCAGGACGCGGTCGTCATCCACCGCGTCCTGGATCGCGCCCGTCAGCACCGGATGCGGGCTGACCTCCACGAACACCGTGTGCCCTGCGGCGTGCAGGGCCCGTACGGTATCGCTCAGCCGGACCGTACGACGCAGATTGCGGTACCAGTAAGCGGCGTCCAAACCGGACGTGTCGATCACCTCACCGGTCACCGTCGACCAGAACGGAACGCTGCCACTCACCGGAGCGATCCCGGTCAGCTCCTCGGCCAACTCGGTCTCAATACGCTCGACATGCACCGAGTGCGAGGCGTAATCGACGTCGACACGGCGGAAACGAACTCCCTCACGCTCACAGTCCACCGCCAGCACATCCAGAGCCGCCGTGTCACCTGCCACGACGATCGAGTCCGGACCGTTGACCGCCGCAACCGACAAGCCGTCACGACCCCGCAGAAGCTCCCGTGCCTCCTCCTCCGTCACAGCCACCGAAGCCATGCCGCCCAAGCCGGACAACACCCGACCAATCAGACGGCTGCGCAGGACGACGACACGCGCAGCGTCCTCCAACGACAGGCCACCGGCCACCACAGCAGCCGCGATCTCACCCTGCGAATGACCCACCACAGCAGCCGGCACGACACCACGAGAACGCCACACCTCCGCCAACGACACCATCACCGCCCACAACACCGGCTGAACCACATCCACCCGCGCCCACAACACGGGATCCACACCGGAACCCTCACGGAGAACCGCGGACAACGACCAGTCCACCCACAGACCCAAAGCCCGCTCACACTCAGCGATACGAGCGGCGAACACCGGCGACGAATCCAGCAGACCAGCAGCCATCCCCAGCCACTGCGAACCCTGACCCGGGAACACAAACACCACACCCGCACCAGAGACCCCACCCACGCCACCGGCGCTCTCCCCCGCGGCCACCGCGGCAAGCCCGGTCAACAGCTCCTCGCGGTCCCGGCCCACCACCACCGCACGCTGCTCCAGCACCGACCGCGTACCGACAAGCGAGCGGCCCACGGTGACCGGGTCCAGCTCGGGATGCTCGGTGACGTACGACCGCAGCCGCTCCGCCTGGCCGCGCAGACCCGCCGCACCCCGGCCCGACACCACCCACGGCACCACCGGCAGGGTGGCTTCCTCCGGCGCCCGGTCCGGAGCCTTCGGCGAAGCCTGCTCCAGAATCACATGCGCGTTGGTACCACTCATACCGAACGACGACACGCCCGCCCGGCGTACGCGGCCCACCTCAGGCCAGGCGCGTTCCTCGGCCAGCAGCCGTACCGTACCGGCCGACCAGTCCACCTCGGAGGTCGGCTCTGTGGCGTGCAGTGTCTTCGGCAGGATTCCGTGTTCCAGGGCCAGCACCATCTTGATGACACCCGCGACACCGGCCGCCGCCTGCGTGTGACCGAGGTTGGACTTGACCGATCCGAGCCAGAGCGGCCGGTCCTCGGGACGTCCCCTGCCGTAGGTGGACAGGAGCGCCTGGGCCTCGATCGGGTCACCGAGCCGGGTGCCCGTGCCGTGGCCCTCGACCACGTCCACATCGGTCGTGGTCAGGCCCGCGCTGCCGAGCGCTTGGTGGATAACTCTCTGCTGGGAGGGGCCGTTGGGGGCGGTAAGGCCGTTGGAGGCGCCGTCCTGGTTGACGGCCGAGCCACGGACGACCGCGAGGATCCGGTGGCCGTTGCGCTCCGCGTCGGACTGCCGCTCGACGAGCAGCATGCCGACGCCCTCGCCCCAGCCCGTACCATCGGCGTCCGCCGAGAAGGACCGGCACCGGCCGTCCGGCGCCAGCCCCTGCTGACGGGAGAACTCTGCGAAGCTGCCGGGGGTGGACATGACGGTCACACCGCCGACCAGCGCGAGGTCGCACTCCCCTTCGCGCAGCGCCTGCGCGGCCCAGTGAAGCGCTACGAGGGAGGCCGAGCATCCGGTGTCGACGGTGACCGCCGGGCCTTCGAAGCCGAAGCTGTAGGAGAGACGCCCGGAGAGCACACTGGCCAGATTGCCGGTGCCGAGATGGCCCTCGAAGTCCTCGGAGGAGTGGGTCAGGACCGTCAGATAGTCCTGGCCGTTGGTGCCGACGAACACACCGGTACGGCTGCCCTTGCGGGCCACCGGGTCGATGCCCGCCCGCTCGAAGGTCTCCCACGCCGTTTCGAGGAGAAGCCGCTGCTGCGGGTCCATCGTCATCGCCTCACGCGGGGAGATCCCGAAGAAAGCGGCGTCGAACTCCCCCGCTTCGTAAAGGAATCCACCGTGCCGGACATAGCTGGTGTTGCCGTGCCCACCGCTGGTGTCGAAGAGAGCGGCGAGATCCCAGCCCCGGTCGTCGGGGAACTCCCCGATCGCGTCCCCGCCCGCGCGCAGCAGTCCCCACAGATCTTCCGGGGAGCGGACACCGCCCGGGAAGCGGCAGGCCATGCCAACGATCACGAGGGGGTCGTCGGTGGTCGCCCTGGTGCGTACGGCGATGGTCTCGACAGCCGCGCCGAGGAGTTCGGCGCGCAGGTACTCGGCGAGGACGGCGGGCGCCGGGTAGTCGAAGACCAGAGTGGCGGGCAGCGCCAGACCCACAGCCTGCTTGAGCCGGTTGCGCAGGTCGACGGCGGTGAGCGAGTCGAAGCCCAACTCCCGGAATGCGCGGTCGCGTTCGATCGGTCCGGTGGAGTCGTGGCCGAGGACGGCGGCGGCCTGGGTCTGGACCAGACGCAGGAGTTCGTTGAACTGTTCGGACCGGCCGAGCCCGTCCAGCCGCTGCCGCAGGGCGTCGGCCGAGGCGTGGCCGGTGCCGTCCGCCGAACCGTCTGCCGGTGTGCCCACCGGACCGTCCACGGCCGCCTCGGGAAGCTCGTCCAGCAGACGGCTCGGCCTGGTCAGAGTGAACGTCCGGGCAAAGGCGGTCCAGTCGAGGTCGGCGACGGTGACCGCCGTCTCGTCCAGTTCCAGGGCCTGTTGCAGGGCTACGAGCGCGGAATCGGGCTTCATCGCCGTGACACCTCGGCGGCTGAGGTACTGGGCGGCCCCGGCGTCGGCGGCCATCCCACCGTCGCCCCACGCACCCCAGGCGACAGAGGTCGCGGTGCGGCCGTGGGCACGGCGAGTGTGCGCGAGTGCGTCGAGTACGGCGTTGGCGGCGGCGTAGTCCGCCTGCCCACCGCCACCCCAGACACCGGCACCGGAGGCGAACAGCACAAACGCTGTCAGGTCCAGGTCGCGGGTGAGTTCGTCGAGGTGAAGGGCGGCGTCGGCCTTGCCGCGCAGGGTGTCCGCGAGGTCGGCGGGGGTGAGGGAGGCGACCGTGCCACCGCCCGTCACCCCGGCCGCGTGGACCACGGTGGTCAGCGGAAACTCTGCCGGTACGGCGCCGAGGACGGCGGCCAGCGCGTCCCGGTCGGCGGCATCGCAGGCGACCACGGTGACCGCCGCGCCGAGCGCGGTCAGCTCCGCCCGCAACTCCTGCGCGCCGGGCGCGTCCGGGCCGCGACGACTGAGCAGTACGAGGTGCTCGGCGCCGCGTCCGACCAGCCAGCGTGCCACCTGGGCGCCGAGTTCACCGGTGCCGCCCGTGACCAGGGCCGTGCCGTGGAAGTGCAGCGGTTTGGCGGCCGGGCGGCGGGGGGCAGCCCGGAGCAGACGGCGCCCGAAGGTGCCACCTGCCCGTACCGCCACCTGGTCCTCGCCCGCGCCGTCGGCGAGAACGGCGGCCATCCGGTCGAACGCTCGGGCGTCCAGCCCTTCGGGCAGGTCGACCAGCCCGCCCCAGCGGGCGGGCTGCTCCAGCGCGGCGCACCGACCGAAGCCCCAGACAGCGGCCTGCCGTACGTCCACGGGTTCCCCGTCTGTCACCGCGACGGCGCCCCGGGTCAGGGTCCACAAGGGGGCGGCGATGCCGGTGTCATCCAAGGCTTGGGTGAGCAACAGGGTCCGGGCCAGGCCAGTCGCTCCAGCGCCCAGGAGGGAGAGAACGCCGGAGACCGGAGCACTCCCGTGCCGGCTACCGGCCGGGCTCTCGGGGGCGTCGAGCGCTGCGGTCAACTCGGCTGTGAGCAAAGGGCGTTCGGCGCTGCCTACGGTGTCAGCGCTGTCTGCGGCATCGGTGGTATCGGTGGTATCGGCGGAGAGTTCCAGGCGGTCTGCACCGACTCCCCGCCGCTCCAGGGCTGCCATCACCTCGGTGGCCCACTCGGGGTCGGTCTCCTCGGAGGTCACCACCAGCCAACGGCCGACGAGCGCGGTCGCCATCTCGGGCAGCCGCTTCCAGCCGACCCGGTAGCGCCAGCCGTCGACGAGGGCACGTTCGCGCTGCCTGCGCCGCCAGTCGGCGAGAGCGGGCAGCACCGTGTCCCAGGCCGTACGCTCGACGGCCAGTTCCTCCGTAAGAACACCGCCGTCCTCCCGCTCCACCGCGTCCCAGAACCATCCGTCACGACCACCTTGCGCGGCAGCCACACCGGCCGCGTCGGCGGGTACCTCCGGCCAGTAGCGCTGGCGTTGGAAGGCGTACGTCGGCAGATCGCCCGTCGGGCCCTCACCCAAAAGAACCGACCAGTCAACCGGAACACCATGCACATACAACTGACCTAGGGATACGAGGAGTTCGCGTTCCTCCTCCCGATCCCGGCGCAGGGAGCCGACGACCAGGGCACGGTCATCGTCCACCGTGTCCTGGACCGCGCCCGTCAGCACCGGATGCGGGCTGACCTCCACGAACACCGTATGCCCGGCCTCGTACAGGGCCCGTAGGGTATCGCTCAGCCGGACCGTGTGGCGCAGGTTGCGGTACCAGTAAGCGGGATCCAGACCAGCCGTGTCCGTGACCTCGGCCGTGACCGTCGACCAGAACGACACACCACCCGTAACCGGCGCGATACCGGCCAGCTCGGCCAGAAGCTCCGTCTCGATACGCTCGACGTGGGCGGAGTGCGAGGCGTAATCGACATCGATACGACGGAACCGGACCCCCTCACGCTCACAATCCACCTCCAACACATCCAGAGCAGCCGAATCCCCTGCCACCACAGTCGAATTCGGCCCATTGACCGCCGCGACCGACAAACCCTCCCGCCCTCGCAGCAGCTCGGAAGCCCGCTCCTGCGTGACGGCGAGCGAAGCCATGCCACCGAGGCCCGACAGATCGCGGCCGATCAGACGGCTGCGCAGGACAACCACCCGTGCCGCATCCTCCAACGACAACGCCCCTGCCACCACAGCAGCCGCGATCTCACCCTGCGAATGACCCACCACAGCAGCCGGCACGACACCACGAGAACGCCACACCTCCGCCAACGACACCATCACCGCCCACAACACCGGCTGAACCACATCCACCCGCGCCCACAACACGGGATCCACACCGGAACCCTCACGGAGAACCGCGGACAACGACCAGTCCACCCACAGACCCAAAGCCCGCTCACACTCAGCGATACGAGCAGCGAACACCGGCGACGAATCCAGCAGACCAGCAGCCATCCCCAGCCACTGCGAACCCTGCCCCGGGAACACAAACACCACACCCGCACCAGAGACCCCACCCACGCCACCGGCGCTCTCCCCCGCAGCCACCGCGGCAAGCCCCGTCAACAGCTCCTCGCGGTCCCGGCCCACCACCACCGCACGCTGCTCCAGCACCGACCGCGTACCGACAAGCGAGCGTGCCACCACCACCGGATCCAGCTCAGGACACTCCGCAACATACGAACGCAACCGCTCCGCCTGCCCCCGCAGACCCGCCGCACCCCGACCCGACACCACCCACGGCACCACAACCGGCGCAACACTCCCGGACACCGTTTCAACAGCCGCAGGCGCCTGCTCCAGGATGACGTGCGCATTGGTACCACTGATACCGAACGACGACACGGCGGCCCGGCGCGCCCGGTCCGCCTCGGGCCAGGCCCGGGCCTCGGTCAGCAGCCGTACCGCACCCTCCGACCAGTCCACCTCGGCCGTCGGCTCCGAAACATGAAGTGTGCGAGGCAGGACTCCGTACCGGAGCGCCATCACCATCTTGATGACGCCCGCGACACCGGCCGCCGCCTGCGTGTGGCCGATGTTGGACTTCACGGAGCCGAGCCACAGCGGCCGGTCCTCGGGGCGGTCCTGGCCGTACGTCGCCAACAGGGCCTGCGCCTCGATCGGATCACCCAGCCTCGTACCCGTACCGTGCGCCTCCACCACGTCGACGTCGGCGGCGGTCAGCCGCGCGCCGGCCAGGGCCTGGCCGATGACACGTTCCTGGGAGGGGCCGTTGGGAGCCGTGAGGCCATTGGAGGCGCCGTCCTGGTTGACCGCCGAGCCACGGACGATCGCGAGGACACGGTGGCCGTTGCGTACCGCGTCCGAGAGCCGCTCCACGAGCAGCAGGCCCACGCCCTCGCTCCAGGCGGTGCCGTCCGCGTCGGCGGAGAACGACTTGCAACGGCCGTCCGAGGCGAGCCCGCCCTGCCGGGAGAACTCCACGAAGCCACCGGGGCTCGGCATGATCGTGACGCCGCCGGCCAGCGCGAGATCGCACTCGCCCTGCCGCAGCGCCTGTGCCGCCAGATGGAGTGTGACGAGGGAGGAGGAACAGGCGGTGTCGACGGTGACGGCCGGGCCCTCGAAGCCGAAGGTGTAGGAGAGGCGCCCGGAGAGCACACTGCCATGGGTGCCGGTGACGATGTGTCCCTCGGCGCCGTCACCGAGCTGGAGGAGGCCATCGGCATACCCCTGGTAGGCACCACCGACGAAGACTCCCGTCCGGCTGCCACGCAGCGACTCGGAGGGCACTCCAGCCCGCTCCAGGGTCTCCCACGCGGCCTCCAGGAGCAGCCGCTGCTGTGGGTCCATCGCCACCGCCTCGCGGGGCGAGATACCGAAGAACGCGGCATCGAAGTCGGTGGCGTCGTGGAGGAAGCCACCCTCACGGACATAGCTCGTGCCCGTGTGTTCGCGGTCGGGGTGGAAGAGCCCGTCGAGATCCCAGCCCCGGTTGTCGGGGAACTCGCTCATCGCGTCGGCGCCGACGGCATCGGCGAGGACCAACCGCCACAGGTCCTCGGGTGAGCGGACGTCGCCGGGGAAGCGGCAGGCCATGCCGACGATGGCGATCGGTTCGTCGGCGGCGACGCGAGCGCGGGCGGTCCGGCCGGTCCCGGCGGCGCCGAGCAGGCAGGAGCGCAGATATTCGGCGAGTGCCTGGGGTGTCGGGTAGTCGAAGATCAGGGTGCCGCGCAGGGAGAGGCCGGTCTCGGCGCCCAGCCGGTTGCGGAGTTCGATCGCGGTGAGCGAGTCGAAACCCAGGTCCTTGAAGGCGCGGCCGAGGTCGACGGCAGCACCGTCGGTGTGGCCCAGGGCGGCGGCCACATGGGTGCGGATCAAGTCGGTGAGCATCCGGCTCTGTTCGGCCGGGGACAGGGCGGCGAGCCGGCCGGCCAGTCCGCCATCGAGGGCTCGGGCGGCGGCGCGGGCACGGCGGCGGGCGGGGGCCCTGACCAGTCCGCGCAGGAGTTCGGGGAGTTCTCCGGTGCGAGCGAGCGCGGCGCGGTCCCAGTGCACGGCGGCCAGCAGGGGCCGGTCCAGTGCGAGCGCGGCGTCGAAGAGTGTGAGCCCCTCGCGGGCGGTCAGAGGGACGACCCCCGACCGGCCGACACGCCGGGTGTCGGCTGCGTCCATGCGGCCGAACATGCCACCGCTCCCCTGGTCCCAGGGTCCCCAGGCGAGGGAGACGGCGGGCAGACCCTCGGCGTGGCGGTGCCGGGCCAGGCCATCGAGGAGCGCGTTGGCCGCCGCGTATCCAGCCTGCCCGACGGAGCCGAGGGTCCCGGCTACGGAGGAGAAGACAACGAAGGCCGCGAGGTCCAGACCGGCGGTGAGGGTGTGGAGGTGGAGGGCAGCGTCCAGCTTGGGGGCGAGGACGGTGTCCAGTCGGTCCGGGGTGAGCGTGGTGACAACACCGTCGTCCAGGACACCCGCCGTGTGCACCACACCGGTGAGTGGGTGTTCTGCCGGTACGGCGGCGAGGACGGCGGCCAGCGCGGCCCGGTCGGCGACATCGCAGGCGACCACGGTGGCGGCGACACCCAACTCGGTCAATTCCCCGACGAGTTCCGGGGCACCGGGCGCGGCTGGGCCACTGCGGGAGAGCAGCAACAGGTGTCGTACACCGTGTTCGGCCACCAGATGACGGGCACACAGGGCGCCGAGGCCACCCGTACCGCCGGTGATCAGGACGGTGCCACCGGCGAGCGCCGGGCCAGTACGAACGGTCGCGGCCGTGTCGGCAGTGGGAGCGGTCGGGGCGGGCGTGAGGCGAGGAGTCCACGCGCGGCCGTCGCGCACGGCGACCCGCTGGGCACCACTTGCCAGGGCGGTGCCCAGGTCCTGGGTACGGGCCGCGCCGGGGTCGGCGTCGAGGTCGGCCAGGGTGAAACGGCCCGGGTTCTCCGACTCGGCGGTCGCCAGCAGGCCCCACACACCGGCCCCGGCCAGGGAAGACGGTGCGACGGACCCCGTGGGCAGTACGGCCACGGCGTCGCGGGTGACCGTCACCAGGCGCAACCCCGCGAAACGGTCGTCCGTCAGCCAGGACTTGACCAGCTCCAGGGTTCCATTGAGCAGCTCGCGGGTGCCGGCGGCGATGTCGGTGTCACCGGGGGCGAGAGCGGGGACGGAGTGGACGACGACGCCGTCGAGCTGCCGCCCGGAGCTGAGTAGTGCGGAAACCGCCTCCAAGTCAGGGCAGTTGGGCATGGCGTCGTCCCACGGGCCGTCGCCGAGTGTGGCCCAACGCGTCGGGTCGAGCGGTTGGCTGTCCTCCGGGGCGGCCGGTACCCAGGTCAGCTCGTAGAGGCCACTGCCGGCCGGCCCGCCGGGGGCGAGAGGGGCGGTGGCGAGTTCACGTACCGCCAGCGACGCCACGGAGACGACCGGGGCACCCTCGGCGTCCACTGCGAGCAGGGCGGTCTCGTCCGCCTCCGTACGACTGAGCCGGACCCGTACGGCGACGGCGCCCCCGGCGTGCAGCCGGACCCCGGACCAGGCGAAGGGGACCTTCGGCGCGGCGCCCTCCCCGCCATCCGCAGTGTCGCCCCCGGCCAGGCCGGACATGGCGTGCAGGGCGGCGTCCAGGAGCGCGGGGTGTACGCCGAACGTCTCGGCCTCGCCGCGCGCCGTCTCGGGCAGGGAAACCTCTGCGTACACAACATCGCCGTGTCGCCAGGCTGCCCGCAGCCCCTGGAAGACGGGGCCATAGCCGTAGCCCAGCTGGGCGAGCCGTTCGTAGGTGCCGTCGAGTTCCACCGGGGTGGCGTAGGCGGGCGGCCACTGCTCGGCCCAGTCGGTGTCGGGCGCGTCGTCGTTGGTGGAGGTGGTGTCGGTGAGGATGCCGTCGGCGTGCTGCGTCCAGGGCTCGTCGTCGGGCACGTCCTGCAGCCGGGAGTGGATGCCCACCGAGCGGCGGCCCGTGCCGTCTGCGGATCCGACGACTACCTGTACGGCGACACCACCCTGCTCGGGCAGGACGAGCGGGGCCAGCAGCGACAGTTCCTCCAACTCCGCGCACCCTGCCTCGTCCCCGGCCCGGACCGCCATCTCCACCAAGGCCGTACCCGGGAGGAGAACAGTGCCGGCCACAACATGGTCGGCCAGCCAGGGCTGTGCCTGAAGCGACAGCACACCGGTCAGCAGCCGCTCCCCTTCACCGGCCAGCTGCACGGTGGCACCGAGCAACGGGTGACCCGGCGAAGTCATACCCAACGAACGTACGCCACCCGGCCGTTGGGTCAGTTTCACCTCGGGCCAGTAACGCTGACGCTGGAAGGCGTAGGTGGGGAGCGCTGTGAGCGGTCCGCCACCGAACAGTTCACCCCATGGGATGTCCGTGCCGGTGACATGCAAGTGGGCCAGGGCGGTAAGGAACGTGGCAGGCTCGTCCCGGTTCTTCCGCAGGAGAGGCACAGCGGTAACGTCCGCCCCGAGAACACCACGGACCAGAGCAGAAAGCGTACCGTCAGGCCCCAACTCCACCCACCGGCCCACACCCTCCCCAGCCAGAGCCGTCACCACATCACCGAAACGCACAGCCTCACGCACCTGCCGCACCCAATACCCTGCACCCGGAACACCAGCAGCCACACCACCATCCGCCGCCAACCCCATCGGAATACGCGGCACCCTGTACGAAAGCGTCTCGGCAACCTCTGCGAACTCCGCGAGCATCGGCTCCATCAGACCCGAATGGAACGCATGACTCACCCGCAGCC
>NZ_JBIVMF010000060.1:0-11857 GCF_044752945.1 Streptomyces sp. NPDC088554
TCCACCAACAGCACACCCACCCCCTCCGACCAACCCGTACCATCCGCCGAAGCCGCGAACGACCTGCACCGACCATCGGCCGACAGCCCGCCCTGGCGTTCGAAGTCGGCGAAGAGGGAGGCGTCGGGCATGACGCAGACGCCACCGGTCAGCGCGAGGTCGCACTCGCCGCCGCGGAGCGCCTGGGCGGCGGTGTGCAGGGCGACGAGCGAGGAGGAGCAGGCCGTGTCGACGGTGACCGCCGGGCCCTCCAGGCCGAGGACATAGGAGACGCGGCCGGAGATCACACTGGTGGCGGTGCCGGTGACGGCGTACCCGGCCATCTGGTCCGATCCCGGCGGGAAGAGCAGCGAGTAGCCGAGGCCGGCGGCGCCGGTGTAGACGCCGGTCCGGGTGGCGCGCAGGGTCGTGGGGTCGATCCCGGCGCGCTCGATCGCCTCCCACGAGGTCTCCAGCAGGAGCCGCTGCTGCGGGTCCATGGTGAGGGCCTCGCGCGGGGTGATGCCGAAGAATCCGGCGTCGAAGCCGGCGACGTCCTCCAGGAATCCGCCGCGTGCGGCGTCCTGGGCGCGCCAGCCCCGGTTCCGGGGGAATCCGGTGATGCCGTCGCGGCCTTCGGTGAGCAGGCTCCACAGCTCTTCGGGGCTGGTGACACCGCCGGGGAAGCGGCAGGCCATGCCGATGACGGCCAGTGGTTCGTCGGTGGCGGTACGGCCACGGGCGGTGGTGGGCGCCGCTGTCGCCGGGACGGCCGGGGCGTTCTGGGCGCTCCGGGCGCCGAAGAGCTGCGCGTACAGGGCCTGGACCATGCGGCGGGGCGACGGGTGGTCGAAGACGAGGGAGACGGGCAGGCGCAGCCCGGTGGCCGTGGCGAGCCGGTTGCGGAAGTCGACGGAGGTGAGCGAGTCGAAGCCGAGTTCCGTGAACGGCCGGGTGGCCTGGACTACGTCGGGGTCGTCGTGGCCGAGCGCGGTGGCGGCGGTGTCACGGACGAGCCGCAGCAGGAACCGGGTGCGTTCGGTCTCGGTGAGCGGGGCGAGCCGGCCGTGCAGTGAGCCGGGGTCGAGGTCTCCCGTGGTGTCGGCGACGGTACGGCGGGGACGGCCGGGCCCGGCCGTCCGCGCGGGGCCGACACGCGCGGGCAGGTCGGTACCGGGCGCGCCGGGGAGCAGTCCGGTCGGGCCGGTGGGGCGCAGCAGCAGGGAATCGACGACGGCCACCGGGGAGCCGGTGGTGTCGGCGAGCAGCAGGGACACGGTGGTGTCGCCGGTACGGGTCAGCCGGACGCGTAGCCGGGTGGCGCCGGACGCGAGGAGTTCGACGCCGCTCCAGGCGAACGGGACGGCCATGGAACGCTGTTGGTCCGCGTCCTCGCCGAGGGCGTACAGCGCGTGCAGGGCGGCGTCGGCGAGGGCGGGGTGGAGTCCGAAGCGGGCGGCTTCGGCCCCCTGGCCCGAGGGCAGCCGTACTTCGGCGTAGACCTCGCCGTCGCCGCGCCACAGTCCGGTGAGCAGATGACGTTCGGGCCCGTAGCCGAAGCCGTCCTGGGCCAGCCGTTCGTACAGTCCGGTGACCGGTACGGGTTCGGTGCCGACCGGTGGCCACACCGTGAGGCCGGGGGCGGGGGCGCCGGTTTCGGGGACGAGGGTGCCGGAGGCGTGCAGGGTCCAGACGGGGTCGGTGTCGGACGCGGTGGCCGAGGAGTGGACGGCGAGGGTACGGCGTCCGCCGCCGTCGGCGCCGATCCTGACCTGGAGGCCGACGGCGCTCTCGGACGGCAGCAACAGGGGTGCGTGCAGGGTGAGTTCCTCGACGCGTCCGTGGCCGAACCGGTCCCCGGCGAGGACGGCGAGTTCGACGAACGCGGTGCCGGGCACCACCGCCCGGTCGCCGAGCGAGTATCCGGCGAGCCAGGGGTGGTCGTGCGGGGAGAGCCGGCCGGTGAGCACCGCGCCGTCGTCGTCGGCGAGCCGCACCATGGCGCCCAGCAGGGGGTGGCGCAGCGCGCCGAGGCCCACCGAGGTCACGTCGCCGCCCCGGCGCGGCCCCTCGGGCCAGTGGCGGCGGCGTTGGAAGGCGTAGGTGGGCAGGTCGACGCGGCGGGCGCCGGCGAAGACGCGCGGCCAGTCGACGGGGGCGCCGCCGGTCCACGCCTGGGCGAGGGCGGTGCGCAGCCGTCCGGGGCCGCCCTCGTCACGGCGCAGTGTGGCGGTGACGGTGGCCTCGTGGTCGGCGGCCTCGACACACTGCTGGACGGAGGTGACGAGGACGGGGTGCGGGCTCGACTCGACGAACAGCCGGTGGCCGTCGGCCAGCAGCGCCCGTACGGCGGCCTCGAAGCGGACCGGTTCGCGCATGTTGTCGCACCAGTAGGCGGCGTCGAGTTCCGCGGTGTCCAGGGGCTTGCCGGTGACGGTGGAGTAGAACGGCAGCCGACCGGTGCGTGGTGCGAGCCCGGCGAGGTCGGCCATGAGCTGTTCGCGGAGCGGTTCGACGTGCGGGGAGTGGCCGGGGCTGGCGGCGCCGGGGATGCGCCGGGCCCGTACTCCGTCGGCCGCGCAGGCGGCGACGAACGCGTCGCAGGCGTCGGGGTCGCCGGTGAGCGCGACGGAGGCGGGCCCGTTGACGGCGGCGATCCACAGGCGGTCGGCCCAGGGCTCTAGCCGTTCCCGTACCCACTCCTCGGGGAGCATGACCGAGGCCATTTGGCCGCGTACGGTCAGGGTCCGCAGCGCGCGGCTGCGCAGGACGACGACGCGTGCGGCGTCCTCCAGGGTGAGGCCGCCCGCGATGTGGGCGGCGGCGATCTCGCCCTGCGAGTGTCCGACGACGGCGGCGGGCTCGACACCGTACGCCCGCCAGGTCGCCGCCAGGGACACCATGACGGTGAACAGGACGGGCTGGATGACATCGATGCGGTCGGTGTCGACCGTGCCGGGTTCACCGCGCAGGACGGCGAGGACGTCCCAGTCCACGAGCTGCTGTACGGCGGCGGCCGCCGCGTGGGCGCACTCGGCGAACGCTGGTTCCGTGCCGAGGAGTTCGCGGGCCATGCCGAGCCACTGGGAGCCCTGGCCCGGCAGGACGAACGCGGTCCTTCCAGTGACCGCGGTGGCCTCGGTGAGGGTGTCGTGGGGGCGGCCCTCGGCGAGCGCGGTCAGGCCCGCGAGGAGTGCGTCGCGGTCGGCGGCGAGGACGGCGGCCCGCTGGTCGAGGGGGGTGCGGGTGGTGGCCAGGGAGCGGGCGACATCGGCGACCGGCAGGCCGGGGCGGTCGGTGAGGTGTGCGACGAGGGCGCGGGCCTGGGCCCGCAGAGCGGTGGCGCCGCGCGCGGACAGGACGGCGGGCAGCGGGCCGGTGGGCGGTGTGCCGGGGTCGGGTTCCTCGGCGGTGGGCGCCTGTTCCAGGATGATGTGCGCGTTGGTGCCGCTGACACCGAAGGAGGAGACGGCGGCTCGGCGCGGGGTGTCGCCGTCCGGCCAGTCACGGGCCCGGTCGAGCAGTTGTACGGTACCGGCGGACCAGTCGACGAAGGGCGTCGGCTCGTCCGCGTGCAGGGTGCGGGGCAGGGTGCGCTCGCGCAGGGCGAGCACCATCTTGATGATGCCGCCGACGCCCGCGGCGGCCTGGGTGTGGCCGATGTTGGACTTCAGCGAGCCCAGCCACAACGGCCGTCCCTCGGGCCGGGCCGCGCCGTAGGTGGCGAGCAGCGCGTCGGCCTCGATGGGGTCGCCGAGCCGGGTGCCGGTGCCGTGTGCCTCCACCGCGTCGACCTCGGCGGCGGTCAGGCCCGCGTCGGCGAGGGCGTCCCGGATGACCCGTTGCTGGGAGGGGCCGTTGGGGGCGCTCAGCCCGTTGGAGGCACCGTCCTGGTTGACGGCACAGCCGCGTACCACCGCCAGCACCGGGTGACCGTTGCGCCGGGCGTCGGACAGCCGCTCGACGACGAGGACTCCGGCGCCCTCGCTCCAGCCCGCGCCGTCGGCGGCGGCTCCGAACGCCTTGCAGCGGCCGTCGGGGGCGAGGGAGCCCTGCCGGGAGAGCATCACGTGCACGTCCGGTGTGGACATCACGGTGACACCGCCGGCCAGCGCCAGATCACACTCGCCGGCCCGTAGCGCCCGTACCGCCAGATGGAGGGCGACCAGCGAGGACGAGCAGGCGGTGTCCACGGTGAGCGCCGGGCCTTCGAGGCCGAGGACATACGAGATCCGGCCCGACAGCACACTGTTGGAGACCCCGGTGGAGCCGTGGCCGTCGATGCCGCCCTCGGTGGCGGTCAGCAGTGTGGCGTAGTCCTGCTGGGACACGCCCGCGAAGACGCCGGTGCGGCTGCCCTTCAGCTCGCGGGTGTCGAGGCCCGCGCGTTCCAGCGCCTCCCAGGAGGCTTCGAGGAGCAGCCGTTGCTGCGGGTCCATGGAGTGGGCCTCGCGCGGTGATATCCCGAAGAACGCCGCGTCGAAGGAGGCGATGTCGTCGAGAAAGCCGCCCTCGCGGACGTAGCAGGTGCCCTCCTTCGTGGGGTCGGGATCGTAGAGGGCGGCCAGGTCCCAGCCCCGGTCGTCGGGGAAGGAGTCCACGGCGTCGCGGCCCTCGTCCACCAGCCGCCACAGGTCGTCGGGCGTCCGCACACCGCCGGGGTAGCGGCAGGCCATGCCGACGACCGCGATCGGTTCCCGGGCCGCCGACTCCAGGTCGCTCAGGCGCTTGCGCGTCCGGTGGAGATCCGCGGCGACCCGCTTGAGGTAGTCGCGGAGTTCGTTGTCATCAGCCATGTGAACCGTTCACTCCTTGCCGAGTTCCGAGCGGATGAAGTCCAGCAGCTCGTCGTCCGAGGCGGCGGCGAGCCGGGTGTCGACGTCGCCTCCGTCCCGGGTGTCCGCGTCCGTGCCATCGGCCGCCGGGGCGCCCGCGGTGGCCAGGGTCCGCAGCCGGGCGGCGAACCCGGGGCGGCCGGGGTCTTCGGCGGCCAGCTCCACCATCGCCGCCTCCAGTTGGTCGAGCAGGTCGGGGACGGCGAGGCGCCGCCGGGGGCCCGTGGGGGCCGCGTGCGCGAGGAGGCGGTGCTCCAGTTGTTCCGCCAGGGCCTCGGGCGTGGGGTAGTCGAAGACCAGGGCGGCGGGCAGGGGCAGGCCGGTCGCGGCGACGAGGCCGTTGCGCAGTTCCACCGCGGTCAGCGAGTCGAACCCGACCTCGCGGAACGACCTGCGCGGGTCGAGGCTCTCCGGCGACGGATAGTCGAGGACCGCCGCGGCCCGCGCCCTGACCAGGTCCAGCAGGGTCCTGGCGCGTTCGTCGGCGGGCAGTGCCGCCAGCCGCTCCGCGTTGCCGGGCCCCGGACCACCGGGCTCCCCGCCGGCGCCGGGAGCGCCCTGGGGCACGGGGGCCAGGGCACGCAGGATGGCGGGCAGTGTGCCGGCCGTGGCCCGGCCCCGCAGTACGCCGGGGTCGGTGCGCAGGGGGACGAGGGCGGCCTCGTCCCCGGCCCAGGCCCGGTCGAACAGGTCGAGGCCCTGGGCGGCGTCGAGGGGCAGTACGCCCGCGCGGGCCATGCGCCGCAGGTCCACCTCGCCGAGCCTCCCGCCCATGCCGCCGCCGGTCCCCCACAGCCCCCAGGCCAGTGAGGTCGCGGGCAGTCCCTGGGCCCGGCGGTTGCGGGCCAGTGCGTCCATGTAGGCGTTGGCGGCGGCGTAGTTGGCCTGCCCCGCACCGCCGAGGGTGCCCACGGCGGAGGAGAAGAGCACGAAGTGCGACAGGCCCAGCTCCCGGGTGAGGGTGTGCAGATGATGGGCGGCGTCCGCCTTGGGGCCGAGGACGGTGTCGATCCGCTCCGGTGTGAGCGAGGTGAGCACACCGTCGTCCACCACGCCCGCGGTGTGGACCACACCGGTCAGCGGCCGGTCGGCCGGTATCGCGGCGAGGAGCGCGGCGAGCGCGGCCCGGTCGGCCACGTCGCAGGCCGCGAAAGCCGCACGCGCGCCGGCCCGCTCCAGGTCGGCGGCCAGCTCCGCGGCGCCCGGGGCGTCGGCGCCGCCCCTGCTGACCAGCAGCAGGTCCCGTACGCCGTGAGTGGTGGCCAGATGCCGGGCGACGAGTCCGCCCAGTTCCCCGGTGCCTCCGGTGACCAGCACCGTGCCGTGCTCGCGCGGCTCCGGGGGGAGCGGCGCGTCCGCCACGGGCGCCAGCCGCGGGACGAACAACTTACCTCCGCGTACGGCGAGTTGTGGCTCCCCGGTGCTCAACGCGGTGGCCACCGCGGCCACCAGCCCGGGGCCGTCGGCGGTGTCGTCCGCCAGGTCGACCAGGACGAAGCGGTCGGGGTGCTCGGCCTGGAGCGACAGCAGGAGTCCACGCGCCGCCGCCTGCGCGGAGTCGGCGGTGGTGGCCCCGCTCGTCACGAGGGCGACGCGGGAGCCCGACAGCCGTTCCTCCGCCAGGAGTTCCTGTACGCGGGCGAGCGTGCCGTGGGTGAGGTGGCGTACGGCGGCGGGGTCGTCGCCGTCGTACGACGTCACCGCGTCCAGGGGCAGGATGATCAGGCCGGTGGCCCCGTCGACCGTGCCGGGCGAGGCATGGATGTCGGTGGGGTCGACGAGCGCCTTGGCCAGGGTCCCGGCGCGTCCGTCCGGCGGGCCGAGAACAACACGGCTCGCGGCGGCGCCCGGGGCGGTGGCGGCGTCGACCGGCTCCCAGGATGTGGTGTACAGGTCCTGCTGGGAGGTGTCGCGGTCCTCGTCCCGGTGCCGGGTGGTCTCCAGCCAGTAGGCGCTGCGCTGGAAGGCGTACGTCGGCAGGTCGATCCTGCGCGCCCCGGTGAGGTACGCCGGCCAGTCCACGGCCACGGAGCGGATGTGCAGCCGCCCGAGGGCGACGGCCAGGGAGCGCGTCCCGTCCCGCCCCTTGCGCAGCGCGCCGAGGGCCAGCAGACCCGGGGCGCTCTCCCGCACCATGGGGGCGAGGGAGCCGTCGGGGCCCAACTCCATTACGGTACCCACGCCCTGGGCGCGGACCGCGCGCACCCCATCGGCGAACCGGACGGTGGCGCGGACGTGCCGCACCCAGTACTCCGGGGTGCTCAGCTCCTCCCCCGCGATCCCGCCGGTCACATTCGACACGACGGGGACGGCCGGTTCGTGGAAGGTGACACCGGACAGTACGCCCGCGAAGTCGTCCAGCATCGGATCCATCAGGCCGGAGTGGAAGGCGTGGCTGACGGTGAGCCGCTTCACCCGGCGGCCGTCCGCGGCGAACCGGTCCGCCATGCCCCGTACCGCCTCCTCCGTACCCGAAATCACCAGCGAAGAAGGTCCGTTGACGGCGGCGAGCCATATGTCCGGCGCGTCGGGGACCTCGGGCTCCTCGGCCTCGATCGCCCACATCGCGCCGCCGGGCGGCAGTGCCCCCATCAGCCGGCCGCGCGCCGCCACCACACGGCAGGCGTCTTCGAGCGACCACACCCCGGCCACATGCGCGGCGACCAGCTCGCCCAGCGAGTGCCCGAACACCACGTCCGGGCGCACCCCCCAGGACTCCATGAGCCGGAACAGCGCCACTTCCAGGGCGAACAGGGCCGGTTGTGCCCAGCCCGTGGAGTGGAGAGCGTCCTCGGGGCCGGTGAACACCACATCCTTCAGCGACCCCGGCAGCAGGCCCTCGAAGGCCGCGCACACCTCGTCGAAGGCGGCGGCGAACACCGGGAACGCCTCGTACAACTCGCTTCCCATACCGACCCGTTGCGAGCCCTGCCCGGAGAACACCAGCCCCAGGGTGCCGTCCGACGGCTCGTCGACGGTGGCGGACTCCACGGCGGCGAGGGCCCGGTGCAGCTCCTCGTGGTCGGCGGCGACCAGGACCGTGGCGCTGGGCAGCACCGCCCGGGTGGTGGCGAGGGAGAGCGCCAGGTCGCCCAGGCCGGTCCCCGGTTCGCGGGCCAGGAGGTCGGCGTACCGGGCGGCCTGGGCGCGCAGGGCCGCCGGGCCGTGCGCGGAGACGACGACCGGGACGGCGGCGGGACCGGTGTCTTCGCGGGCCGATTCCGTTTCCGCTGCCGCGAGTTCGGGTTGTTCGAGGATGACATGCGCGTTCGTCCCGCTGATCCCGAAGGACGAGACGCCCGCTCTGCGCACCCGTGCGGTCTCGGGCCACGGCCGCGCCTCGGTCAGCAGCTCCACCGACCCGGCCGACCAGTCGACCTCGGGGGTCGGCGCGTCCACGTGCAGGGTCGGGGGCAGCACACCCCGCTGGAGCGCCAGCACCGTCTTGATCACACCGCCGACACCCGCGGCCGCCTGGGTGTGTCCGATGTTCGACTTCAACGACCCCAGATACAGCGGGCGTTCGCGGTCCTGCCCGTACGTCGCCAGCAGCGCCTGCGCCTCGATCGGGTCCCCCAGCCGGGTACCCGTGCCGTGTGCCTCGACCGCGTCCACCTCGGCGGCGGTCAGCCCGGCGTCGCCGAGCGCGGCGAGGATGACCCGCTGCTGCGACGGTCCGTTCGGGGCGGTCAGCCCGTTCGACGCGCCGTCCTGGTTCACCGCCGTACCGCGTACCACCGCGAGCACCGGATGGCCGTGGCGGCGGGCGTCCGACAGCCGCTCCACCACCAGCATCCCGGCGCCCTCGGCGAGGGCGAAGCCGTCGGCCGCGGCGGCGAAGGACTTGCTGCGGCCGTCGCGCGCCAACGCCTGCTGGCGGCTGAAGCCGACGAAGGAGGCGGGCTCCGACATCACGGTCGCACCGCCCGCGAGCGCGAGGTCGCACTCACCGGCCCGCAGCGCCTGTACGGCGAGGTGCAGGGCGACCAGGGAGGACGAACAGGCCGTGTCGATGGTGACCGCCGGGCCCTCCAGGCCGAGGGTGTACGAGATCCGCCCGGAGGCCACACTGGCGGCGGCCCCGGTGGCGAAGTAGCCCTCGACATCGGTGGCCGCGTCCAGCAGCCGGGCGGTGTGTCCCTGCTCGCTGACACCGACATAGACGCCGGTACGGCTGCCGCGCAGGGTGGCCGGGTCGAGTCCGGCGCGCTCCAGGGCCTCCCAGGAGGTCTCCAACAGCAGCCGCTGCTGGGGGTCCATGGCCGACGCCTCGCGCGGCGAGATCCCGAAGAACGCGGGGTCGAAGAGGGCCGCGCTGTCGAGGAAACCACCGTGGTCGACATAGCTGGACTCGGTGGTGGTCCCCTCGGGGTCGTACAGCCGGTGCAGCGGCCAGCCCCGGTCTGCGGGGAAGGCGGTGATGAGGTCCGCCTCCTCGCTGACGGCCCGCCACAGCTCCTCGGGGGAGCCGATGCCGCCGGGGAAGCGGCAGCCCATCGCGACGACGGCGATGGGGTCGTCGCGGTCGGCGGCCCCGACCACCACGGGGGCGGCGCTGTCGGCCGCGCCGAACAGCCGGTCGCCGAGGAAGCCCGCCAGCGCCGTCAGGGTGGGGTGGTCGAAGACGAGGGTGCTGGGCAGCCGCACGCCGGTGGCGGTGGCGAGCCGGTCGCGGAGGTCGACGGCGGTGAGCGAGTCGAAGCCCAGTTCCTTGAAGGCCCGCTTCGGGTCGACGGCGTCCGGGTCGGGGTGGCCGAGGACCGCGGCGGCGTGTTCGCGCACCAGGTCGCGCAGGGCCCGTACACGCGCGGCCCGGTCGAGGGCGGCCAGCCGGTCGAGGCCGGCCGGCCGGGAGGCAGGGGTGGCGGAGGCCGTCCCGTCGGCGGCGGCGGGCCGGGCACCCGGGATGTCGTCGAGCAGATGGCCGGCCCGGCCGCTGGTGAAGACCTCGGCGAACCGCTCCCACTCGACATCGGCGAGGATCACCGAGGTCTCGCCGTCCGCGAGGACGGTACGCAGCCCCGCGATCGCGGTCCCCGGGTCGATGACGGGCAGACCGGTCAGCCGGAGCTGGTCGTAGATGGTGTCGGAGACCATGCCGCCACCGGCCCAGGGGCCCCAGGCGACGGAGAGCGTCGGCACGCCGTCGGCGCTGCGCCGTTCGGCGCGGGCGTCGAGCACGGCGTTGCCCGCGGCGTAGACACCGTGGTCACCGGCTCCCCAGACGGCCGTGATGGAGGAGAAGTAGACGACGGCGTCGAGCTGTTCGGGGTCGAGTACGGCTTCAAGGTTCTCGATGCCGGCGACCTTGGCGGCCAGCACGGTGACCAGGTCCTCGAACGGGGCCTCGGCGACGGGGCCGAGGACACCGACGCCCGCCGCGTGCACGACGGCCCGGATCAGGTCGCCGTCGCGTTCGACCTCGGCCAGCGCGGTGGCCAGCGCGGCGCGGTCGTTGGCGTCGCAGGCGACCGGGGTGACCCGTACCCCCATCTCCTGCAGTTCGGAACGGAGTTGGCCGAAGCCCGGGGCGGCCGCGCCCCGCCGGCTGAGCAGGACGAGGTGTGCGGCGCCGTCGTGGGCGAGCCAGCGGGCGACATGCGCGCCCAGGGCTCCGGTGCCTCCGGTGACGAGTACGGTGCCGCGCGGGGACCAGCCCCCGGCCGGGGACGCCGGGGCGGTGGCGTGGACGAGCCGGCGGCCGAAGGTCCCGGTGGGCCGCAGCGCGATCTGGTCCTCGCCGTCGGCCCCCGCGAGCACGGCGAGGACCTGTGTGTGGACAGCCGGGTCGACGACGGCCGGCAGGTCGATCAACCCGCCCCAGTGCTCAGGCAGTTCGACGGCGGCGCAGCGGCCGAGCGCCCAGACGGCGGCCTGCGCGGGATCGGTGGGCCCTGCGTCGTCGGCGGTGCCCACGGCGCCACGGGTGAGGCACCACAGCGGGGCGGTCGTGTCGGCCCGGACGAGCGCCTGGAAGAGCGCGAGGGTGGTGGCGAGGCCGGTCGGGACCACCGGGTCGGTGGGGTGCGGGGTGGTGTCGGTACCGGTGAGGGCGACCACACCGGTCGGCGCGACGGCACGGATACGGGCGGCGAGCGTATCGGCGTCGTCGTGCGCGCCCACGGTCAGCAGGACACCGTGCTCGGCGCGTTCCTGTACGGCGGCGGCCAGCGCGGCCGGCGCCGGATCGGCACCGGCCGCCTCCGGTACGGCGATCAGCCAGGTGCCCGGCAGTACGGCGGGGGCGGCGGGCGGGGTCAGCGCGCGCCAGTCCACGGTGTATCGCCAGGCGTCGACGGCGGTGCGCTCGCGGCGTCCGCGACGCCAGGAGGAGAGCGCGGGCAGGACGGTCCGCAGGGCCGGTTCGTCGGCGGACAGGTCGAGGGCGGCGGCGAGCGCGGTGACGTCCTGTTCCTCGACCGCCTGCCAGAACTCCTCGTGCGCCGGGTCGGCCACGGGCGCGCCCGGGAGCGTCCGCGGCCAGTGGCGGCGCCGCTGGAACGCGTAGGTCGGCAGCTCCACCGGGACAGCGGGCGCCCCGGGCCGGTCGTCGGTGCCGTAGACCGGCGTCCAGTCCACGCGTACCCCGCTCACGGCGAGTTCGGCGAGGGAGGCGAACATCCGGGGGAGGCCGCCCTCACCCCGGCGCAGGGTGCCCGCGACGAGCGGTTCGGCGCCCGCGCGCTCGGCGGTCTCCGCGAGCGGGGCGGTCAGTACGGGGTGGGGGCTGATCTCGACAAAGACATGGTGTCCGGCGGCGACCAGCCCGGTGACGGTCTCGTCCAGCCGGACGGTGGACCGCAGATTCCCGTACCAGTACGCGGCATCCAGACCCACCGTGTCGAACCGGCCGGCCGTCACCGTCGAATAGAACGGGACAGGAGCGGCAACAGGCGTCAACCCGCCCAGCACATCGAGGAGTTCCTCGTGGATGCCCTCCACCTGGACGGAGTGCGAGGCATAGTCGACCTCGACCCGCTTGGCACGGGCACCCCGGCCGGTCACCTCCGCGACAACCTCGTCCAGATCACCCGGCGCACCCG
>NZ_JBIVMF010000061.1:0-11706 GCF_044752945.1 Streptomyces sp. NPDC088554
GGCCGGGCTGAGCCTGTCGCGTTGGTGTCGGCGTTGGGTGAGTTGTTCGTGGGTGGTTTTCCGGTGGAGTGGGGGGTGTTCTTCGCGGGGGGGTCCGTGCGGCGTGTGGAGTTGCCGACGTATGCCTTCCAGCGTTCCCGCTACTGGCTGGAGAACGTTCCTGAGCTTGCCGTCGCGCCCGCGGCTGCGGATGTCGTGCCCCAGGAGGGGGTGACAGACCACCCGGAGCAGCTGACGTACCCGGATCCCGCCGGGACAGTAAGGCAGTTGACCGCGCTGGTGCTCGGCACCGCTGCCGCCGACGTGGAGATGACGCGTTCCTTCAAGGACTTGGGTTTCGACTCCATCATGTCCGTGGAACTGCGCGACCGGCTGTGCGCGGCCACCGGCCTGCCTCTCGCCACGACGCTGCTGTACGACCACCCGAGCCCCGCGGAGGCTGCGCAGTTCGTCCTGGCGCGGCTGACGGGGGCCGAGGCTCCCGCCGCCGAGGTCGTGGCGTCCCGCGCGGTCGATGACGATCCTATCGCCGTCGTGGCGATGAGCTGCCGGTTCCCCGGCGGCGTCCAGACGCCCCAGGACCTGTGGGAGCTGGTCCGTGACGGTGTCGACGCGGTCTCCGTGTTCCCGTCGGACCGTGGCTGGAACGCCGACGCCGGACGGTTCCCGACCGCGGGCGGGTTCCTCTACGACGGTCATCATTTCGACGCGGAGTTCTTCGGGATCTCGCCGCGTGAGGCGCTGGCGATGGATCCGCAGCAGCGGCTGCTGCTGGAGACCTCCTGGGAGGCGTTCGAGCGGGCGGGTATCGACGTGGCGTCCCTGCGCGGCAGCCGTACCGGTGTCTTCGTCGGCGCCACCGCGCAGGACTACACCCCCAAGCTCGGCGATCCCGCGGACGGGCTCGAAGGGCACCTGCTGACCGGGGGCACGGTCAGTGTGGCCTCCGGCCGGATCTCGTACTTCCTGGGGCTGGAAGGCCCCGCGGTCACGGTGGACACGGCGTGTTCGTCGTCGCTGGTGGCCCTGCACCTGGCCTGCCAGTCGCTGCGGCAGGGCGAGTCCACCCTGGCCCTGGCCGGTGGTGTGACAGTGATGGCCACACCGGGCATGTTCGCCGAGTTCTCCCGCCAGGGCGGGCTGGCGGCGGACGGCAGGTGCAAGGCGTTCGCCGAGGCGGCGGACGGCACCGGTTGGGCCGAGGGCGTCGGTCTGGTGCTCCTGGAACGGCTGTCCGAGGCACAGCGCAACGGCCACCCCGTGCTGGCGGTGGTACGGGGCAGTGCGGTCAACCAGGACGGTGCCTCCAACGGGCTCACCGCGCCCAACGGCCCGTCGCAGCAGCGGGTGATCCGGCAGGCGCTGGCCAACGCGCGGCTGACCCCTGCCGAGGTGGATGTGGTGGAGGCGCACGGTACGGGTACGAAGCTGGGCGATCCGATCGAGGCGCAGGCGCTGCTGGCCACGTACGGGCAGGACCGGCCGGGGGAACGGCCGCTGTGGCTGGGGTCGTTGAAGTCGAACATCGGTCACACCCAGGCCGCCGCCGGCATCGCCGGAGTCATCAAGTCGGTGATGGCGATGCGGTACGGAACGATGCCGGCCACGCTCCACGTCGACCGGCCGTCCTCGCATGTGGACTGGTCGGCCGGTGCCGTGGAGCTTCTCACCGAGGCGCGGCCCTGGCCGGACACGGACCGGCCGCGTCGCGCCGCCGTCTCCAGCTTCGGTGTGAGCGGCACCAACGCCCATGTCATCCTCGAACACACCGCTGATGTGACCCCGACGCGGGACGCGGCTCCCGGTGCGATCGACCCGGTTGTCGCCTGGCTGTTGTCGGCCCGGGAGACGGGCGCGGTACGTGAGCAGGCGGCTCGGCTGATCGCCCAGGTCACCGCGGACCCGTCCGTACGTCCGGTGGATGTGGGCTACTCGCTGGCCGCGACCCGTTCCTCCTTCGAGTACCGCGCCGTGGTGGTCGGACGGCAACGGGACGAACTGCTCGCCGGGCTCGAAGCGCTGGCCTCCGGGGAGACAGCGACGAACCTGGCGACCGGACGGGCACCGGCGGACGGCGCGGGGCGCGTGGTGTTCGTCTTCCCCGGACAGGGCTCGCAGTGGGCCGAGATGGGCCTGGAACTGGCCGAGCACTTCCCGGAGTTCGCGACCGTACTGGCGGAGTGTGCCCAGGCGCTGGCCGAGTACGTGGACTGGGACGGCCACTCGCTGCACGAGGTGCTGGCGCAGACGGGGGGTGCTCCGTCGCTGGAGCGAGTGGATGTCGTACAGCCCGCGCTGTGGGCGGTCATGGTGGCGCTCGCCGCGCTGTGGCGGTCCCACGGTGTGCACCCCGACGCCGTCGTGGGCCACTCCCAGGGCGAGATCGCCGCTGCCTGCGTCGCAGGGGTCCTGACACTGGACGAGGCCGCCCAGGTCGTGGCCCTGCGCTCGCGCGCGATCACCGCTCTGGCCGGTGCGGGCCAGATGGTGTCCGTACCTCTGTCCGAGGCCGACACGGCCGAGTGGATCCGGCCGTGGGCCGACTCCGGGCAGATCGGCGTCGCCGCGGTCAACGGTCCGGGGTCGACGGTGGTGTCCGGTGACTCCCCGGCCGTGGACGAGCTCCTGGAGGCGCTGGCCGCCCAGGACATCCGGGCCCGGCGGATCCCGGTGGACTACGCCTCGCACAGCCCGCAGGTGGCCCGGATCCGCGACGAACTCCTGCACGCGCTGGACGGGCTCGCCCCACGTCCGGGCACCGTTCCCGTGTTCTCCACGGTGACCGGGCAGTGGCTGGACGACGCCACCCCGATGGACGCGGAATACTGGTACAGCAACCTGCGGCAGACCGTCCGGTTCGAGGAGGCCGTCCGCACGCTGGCCGATGGCGGCTGGGGTGTGTTCATCGAGGCCAGCCCGCATCCGGTGCTGACGATCGGCGTACAGGAAACACTGGACGCACTCGGCCGGACCGGTGTTGTCACCGGCTCCCTGCGCCGTCAGAAGGGCGGACCGGACCGCTTTCTGCACGCCCTCGCACAGGTGCACACCCACGGCGGTCCCGTCGACTGGGACACCCTGTTCGCCGGTACCGGCGCCACGCGTACGGATATACCCACCTACCCCTTCCAACGGCAGCGCTATTGGCTGGACCGGCCGCAGACCCCGACGGAGACCGGGCCCGAGGCGGACTCGACGCGGTACCGGGTGATCTTCACACCGCTGCCGGAGCCGACGGCGTCCCGGCTCTCGGGGACATGGCTGCTCGTGGTGCCGGCCACGGGCGAGGCAGACACGCGGGCCGACGTGATCACCCGGTCGCTGACCTCGGGAGGCGCGGCGGTCGAGCGGCTCGCCATTGAGGCGGGCGCGGACCGTACGGACGTGGCCGAGCGGCTCGTCGGAGTGCCCGCAGAAGGCGGCGCGATACGTGCGGTGGTGTCGCTGCTGGCCCTGCACGAGGACACGGACGCGGCGCACGCGTCGGTGCCGGCGGGCCTGGCCGCGACGCTCCGTCTGGTACAGGCCCTGGGCGACGCCCAGGTCGCCGCGCCGCTGTGGTGCCTCACCCAGGGAGCCGTGTCGGTGGGCGCCTCCGACCGCCTGGACAGCCCCGCCCAGGCACAGGTGTGGGGCCTGGGCCGGGCCGCGGCCGTGGAACACCCCGAACGCTGGGGCGGTCTGCTGGACCTGCCCGGGACGCTGACCGACCGGGTGCTGGAGCGGCTGGTGGGAGTGCTGGCCTCGGACGGCGACGAGGATCAGGTCGCGATCCGGGCCGCCGGTGTGTTCGGCCGTCGGCTCGTACGCGGCGGCCCGGCGCCGACCCGCACCGGCCGCACATGGCGGCCCGGCGGAACCGTGCTGGTGACCGGCGGCACCGGAGCGCTGGGCGCCCGGGTCGCGCGATGGCTCGCCGGCAACGGCGCCGACCACGTGGTGGTGGCCGGCCGACGCGGACCGGCCGCGCCGGGCGCGGACCGGCTGCGGGACGAACTCACCGAGCTGGGCGCCCGCGTCACACTGGTCGCCTGCGATGTCTCCGACCGGCGCGCGGTCGCCGAACTCGTGAACCGGTGCGCGGAACAAGGAGACCCGATCCGCGCCGTGGTGCACACCGCCGGTGTGGGAGTGACGAAGCCGCTCGCCCGCACCACCCCGGCGGACCTCGCCGTGTCCTTCGACGCGAAGGTCGGCGGCGCCGCCCATCTGGCCGAAGCGCTCGGCACCGACCTCGACGCCTTCGTGCTGTTCTCGTCGGCGGCCGCTGTCTGGGGAAGCAGTGGACAGGGGGCGTACGGCGCGGCCAACGCCTACCTGGACGCGCTGGCCGGCCAGCGGGCAGCCGACGGCCTGGCCGCGACGGCCGTGGCCTGGGGCCCCTGGGACGGTGAAGGCATGGCGGCGGACACCGCCGTCATCAACATGGGCGAGCTGCGCCGCAGCGGCTTCACGGCCATGGACCCCGACCGCGCGATCGGCGCGCTCGACCGCGCGCTCGCGGACGGCGAGACCGCGCTGACCGTGGTGGACATGGACTGGACACGGTTCGCCGAGCTGTTCACCATCGCCCGCCGCAGCCCTCTGCTGGCGGAGCTGCCCGAGGTGGCGCGCCTCGTCGGCCACACGTCGGCGGAGACCGCGCGGGAGGGGAACGCGTCGCCGGTCGCCGGCCGCCTCGCGAAGGCATCCGGGGCGGAAGGCCGACGCATCCTGCTCGACCTGGTGCGAGGCCGGGTCGCCGACGCGCTCGGACACGCCACACCCGACACGATCCGCACCGACCGGCCCTTCAAGGACCTCGGGTTCAACTCGCTGATGACGCTGGAACTGCGCAGCGGCCTGAACGAGGCGACCGGGCTGCGCCTGTCCGCCACGACCCTGTTCGACCACCCGACCACGGCCGCCCTGGCCGAACACCTGGCAGGCGAACTCCTCGGCGCGCCCCGTACGGAGGCCGGGGATACGGCGCCCGCCCCGGCGGGTGAGGTGGCGGACGATCCGATCGCGATCGTCGCCATGAGCTGCCGCTTCCCGGGGGGAGTGGGCTCCCCGGAAGAGCTGTGGCAGCTGGTCGCCGACGGGCATGACGTGATCTCGGGCATGCCGACCGACCGCGGCTGGGACATCGACGGCATCTACGACCCCGTGCCGGGCGTCCCGGGCAGGACGTACACACGCCAGGGCGGGTTCCTCGACGGCATCGCCGAGTTCGACGCGGAGTTCTTCGGGATCTCGCCGCGCGAGGCGCTGGCGATGGATCCGCAGCAGCGGCTGCTGCTGGAGACCTCCTGGGAGGCGTTCGAACGGGCCGGCATCGACCCGGCCGGCCTCCGTGGTGCCGCTGTCGGTGTCTTCGTGGGCTGCACCGGTCAGGACTACGTGCCCCGGCTCCACGAGACGACCGACGAACTCGGCGGATACGCGCTGACAGGTGCCGCAGGCAGTGTGGCGTCAGGCCGGCTGTCGTACACCTTCGGTCTGGAAGGGCCGGCGGTCACCGTGGACACGGGGTGCTCGGCCTCGCTGGTGGCCCTGCACCTGGCCGTGCAGTCACTGCGTCAGGGCGAGTGCTCGCTCGCGCTGGCGGGCGGCGTCACCGTCATGTCGAACCCCGGCACGTTCATCGAGTTCAGCCGGCAACGCGGGCTGGCCGCGGACGGCCGGTGCAAGGCGTTCTCGGACTCGGCGGACGGTACGGGCTGGGCCGAAGGCGTGGGCATGCTGCTCGTGGAGCGGCTGTCCGACGCGCGACGGGGTGGCCACGAGGTCCTCGCCGTGCTGCGGGGCAGTGCCATCAACCAGGACGGCGCCGGCAACGGTCTGACGGCGCCCAACGGGCGTTCGCAGCAGAGGGTGATCCGGCAGGCACTGGCCAACGCCCGGCTGACACCGTCCGAAGTGGACGTCGTCGAGGCGCACGGTACCGGCACGAAGCTGGGCGACCCCATCGAGGCGCAGGCCCTGCTCGCCACGTACGGCCAGGGCCGGCCCGCACAACGGCCGCTGCTGCTGGGCGCGTTGAAGTCCAACATCGGTCACACCCAGGCCGCCGCCGGAGTGGGCGGTGTGATCAAGATGGTGATGGCGATGCGCCACGGTGTGGCGCCGCAGACACTGCACGTGGAGCAGCCGACACCGGAGGCCGACTGGTCGGCCGGAGCGGTGGAGCTGCTGACCGAGGCACGGCCCTGGCCCCAGGCCGACCGGCCCCGCCGGGCCGGTGTGTCGGCCTTCGGGGTCGGCGGCACCAACGCACACGTCATCATCGAACAGCACACGGCGCCTAAGACCCCGGACCACACCGACCGGACCACACCCCGCGATCCGGCCGTGGTCCCGTGGTTGGTGTCGGGCGCCACGCCCGACGCGCTGCGCGCCCAGGCCGGGCGCCTGCTCGCGCACCTCGCCGACCACCCGGGGACGGACACCGCCGACGTGGCGTGCTCGCTGGCGCTGACCCGTTCGTCCCTGGACCACCGCGCGGCCGTGGTGGCCGCCGGCCGGGACGAACTGCTGGCCGGCCTGGCCGCACTGGCCGAGGGCCGTTCCGCGCCGAGCCTGGTGCGCGGCGCACCGCACAGCGGAGACCGGGTCGCGTTCGTCTTCCCCGGCCAGGGCTCCCAGTGGATCGGCATGGCCCAGGACCTCGCGGCGGCCTTCCCGGTGTTCGCCGCCCGCCTCCGCCAATGCGAGGACGCCCTCGCGGCCTTCGTGGACTGGTCGCTGACGGACGTACTGCGCGAGGCCCCCGACGCCCCGCCGCTCGACCGCGTCGACGTGGTCCAGCCGGCGCTGTGGGCCGTCATGGTGTCGCTGGCCGAGCTGTGGCGCTCGTACGGGGTGGAGCCCGACGCCGTACTCGGCCACAGCCAGGGCGAGATCGCCGCCGCCTGTGTCGCGGGCGCCCTGTCGCTGGAGGACGCGGCCCGGGTCGTGGCACTGCGGAGCAAGGCACTGGTCGCGCTCTCGGGACAGGGCGGCATGCTGTCCGTCCCCCTCGCCCTCGACCAGGTGCGACCCCATCTGGCGCGCTGGCAGGACCGGCTGTCCGTCGCCGCGGTCAACGGCCCGGAGTCGGTCGTCCTGTCCGGCGACATCCACGCCGTCGACGGCCTCCACGCGGAACTCGAAGCCGAGCAGGTCCGCGCCAAGAAGATCCAGGTGGACTACGCGTCCCACTCCGCCCACGTCGAGGCCATCCAGGACGAGCTGCTCGCCGCGCTCGCCCCGATCACACCGCGGCCCGGCTCCCTCTCGTTCTTCTCCACGGTGACCGGGGACTGGTACGACACCACCGGACTGGACGCCGACTACTGGTACCAGAACCTCCGCCGGACCGTGGAACTCCACCGGGCGACCCAGGCCCTGGTCGAGCAGGGATTCGGTGTGTTCATCGAATCCAGCCCGCACCCGGTGCTCGCCGTCGGCATACAGGGCACCATCGAGGCGGCGGACGGCGACGCCGTGGTCCTCGGCTCGCTGCGCCGCGACGACGGCGGCCCCGGCCGGTTCCTGCGCTCTCTCGCGGAGGCACACACGCACGCGGTCCGGATCGACTGGCGGACCCTGTTCACGGACACCCCGGGACACCGGGTGGAACTGCCGACGTACGCCTTCCAGCGCCGGCGCTACTGGCTCGGGACGCAGGCCCCGGAGCGGACCGGCGCCCCGGCCGTCGACCCGGTCGACGCCCGGTTCTGGTCGGCGGTCGAACGCGAGGATCTCGACGCGCTGGCCGACGTGCTGGATCTCGGTACGCGGGACGACACCTCATCGCTCGACACCATGCTCCCGGTGCTGTCGTCGTGGCGCAGGAAACGCCTCGACCGGTCCACCGTCGACGCATGGCGGTACCGCGTCGAGTGGCGACGGGTCGCCGACACACCGACCCCGGCATCCCCGTCCGGCACCTGGCTGCTGGTGTTCCCCGAGGAGTACGGAGCGGACGAGCGGGTCATCACCTCGGCCAGGGCGCTGGCCGAACGCGGCGCCGACGTCGCCGCGTGGCCGGTCGGCGCGACCACGACGGACCGGGCGGCGCTCGCCGAGCGGCTGTCCTCCACCGGCCCGATCGCCGGCGTCCTCTCCTTCCTGGCCTTCGCCGAACACGGCCTCCCGCTCCACCCCGAGGTGCCGACCGGTCTGGCGCTGACACTGGCGCTGGTGCAGGCGCTGGGCGACGCCGGGATCGACGCGCCGCTGTGGTCGGTGACATCCGAAGCGGTGTCGGTCGACGACGACCGGGCACCGAACCGCCCGGTGCAGGCCCACATCTGGGGGATGGGCCGGGTCGTCGCCCTGGAGCACCCCGAACGGTGGGGCGGCCTCGTGGACCTTCCCGAGGAGCCGGACGAGCAAGCCGTGCGCCGGCTGGTGTCGGTGGTGGCCGGTGCCCGGGGCGAGGACCAGGTGGCGATCCGCCCGACCGGGCTCCACGGTCGCCGACTGGCGCGGGCCACCGGCCCCCGAACCGGTGAGCGGCGGCGGTGGACCCCGCAGGGCACCGTGCTCATCACCGGCGGCACCGGCGCCCTCGGCGCCCATGTCGCACGCTGGCTCGCCGGCCAGGGCGCCGAACACCTCGTACTGGTCAGCAGGTCGGGCGAGGCCGCGGCAGGCGCCGACGACCTCCGTACCCAACTCGGGGTCCCGGTGACGGTGGCCGCCTGCGACATGGCCGATCGTGACGCGGTCGCGGCACTGCTGGCGCGCCTCGAAGCCGACGGCACGCCCGTCCGTACCGTGGTGCACACCGCGGGGGTCGCCCGGCTGACCCCCCTCGCGGAGACGGACCTCGCCGAGCTGGCCGACGTCCTGTCCGGCAAGGCCGCCGGTGCCCGGCACCTCCTCGACCTCCTCGACCTCGATCACCTGGACACCTTCGTCTTCTTCTCCTCGATCGCCGCCGCCTGGGGGGTCGCGGACCACGGCGCGTACGCGGCCGCCAACGCCTACCTGGACGCTCTGGCGTTGCGGTACAGGGCACAGGGGCTCCCGGTGTCCTCCGTGGGGTGGGGCCCCTGGGACGGCGACGGCATGGTGGCGCTGAACAAGCTGCTGCTGCGGCGCGGCATCCCCGTCATCGCCCCCGACCTGGCGATCACCGCGCTGCAACAGGCACTGGACGAAGGCGACACCTACGTGGCCGTCGCCGACGTGGACTGGGGCCGCTTCACCCCGGTATTCACCTCGGCACGCCCCAGCCCCCTGCTCGCCGACTTCACGGAGACGGCGGCCGACGGCCGGGAAGGCGCGTCCCGCCCGGCGGACGACACGGAATCGGAGCTGGTCCGCCGGCTGAACACCCTCCCCGAGGACGAGCGCGCCCAGGCCCTCCAGGACGTGGTGCTCACCGAGGCAGCGGCCGTGCTCGGCCACACGACGACGGGCGCGCTCGGCGCCGTACGCCCCTACCGCGACCTCGGCTTCGACTCCCTTACCTCCGTGGAGTTCCGCAACCGGCTGCGGGACGTCACCGGGCTCGCCCTGCCCGCCACGCTGGTCTTCGACCATCCGACCCCGCAGGCCACCACCGCGTACCTCCTGAGACGGATCGCGGGCACACCACGTACCACGGACGGGGCCCTCGCCGGTGTTGTGGCCGCCGCCGAGGCGGACGAGCCGATCGCGATCGTGGCGATGGGCTGCCGGTACCCGGGCGGAGTCGGCTCTCCCGAGGAGCTGTGGGAGCTGATGGCCGCCGAGGGCGACGCCATCTCCGGCTTCCCCACGGACCGCGGCTGGGACCTCGACGGCCTGTACGACCCGGACCCGGACCGCGCGGGACACACCTACGTACGGGAAGGCGGCTTCCTGCACGACGCCGCCGAGTTCGACGCGGATTTCTTCGGAATCTCACCGCGTGAGGCGTCGGCCATGGACCCGCAGCAGCGGATGCTCCTGGAGACCTCCTGGGAGACGTTCGAACGGGCGGGCATCGACACGGCGACGCTGCGCGGCAGCCACACCGGCGTCTTCGTCGGCAGCAACTATCAGGACTACGGAGTGGGTTCGCAGCAGGACTCCGCCGTCTCCGAGGGACAGGAACTGATCGGCAGCGCGCCGAGCGTGCTGTCGGGCCGGCTGTCGTACACCTTCGGGCTGGAAGGCCCCGCGGTCACCGTGGACACGGCGTGCTCGTCGTCGCTCGTGGCCATGCACCTGGCCGCGCAGTCACTGCGGCAGGGCGAGTGCACCCTGGCCCTGGCCGGCGGTGTCGCCTACATGGCGAACCCGCGGGCTTTCGTCGGGTTCAGCCGGCAGCGGGGGCTGGCACGGGACGCCCGGTGCAAGGCGTTCGCCGATGGCGCGGACGGGATGAGCCTGGCCGAGGGCGTGGGATTGGTGCTGCTGGAGCGGCTGTCGGACGCGCAGCGGCTCGGACACCCGGTCCTGGCGGTGGTACGGGGCAGCGCGGTCAACCAGGACGGCGCTTCGAACGGGCTGACGGCGCCGAACGGTCCCTCGCAGCAGCGGGTGATCCGGCAGGCGCTGGCGAACGCGCGGCTGACATCGTCCGAGGTGGACGTGGTGGAGGCGCACGGCACGGGCACCGCCCTCGGCGACCCGATCGAGGCGCAGGCGCTGCTGGCCACGTACGGCCAGGACCGGCCCGAGGACCGGCCGTTGTGGCTGGGGTCGGTGAAGTCAAACATCGGCCATACGCAAGCGGCTGCCGGTGTTGCCAGTGTGATCAAGACGGTGCTGGCGATGGGCCGTGGCACGGTGCCGGCGACCCTGCATGTGGACCGGCCGTCCTCGCACGTGGACTGGTCGGCGGGCGCGGTGGAACTGCTCACCCGGGCGCGTGCCTGGCCCGAGACCGGCCGCCCGCGCCGCGCCGGTGTGTCGTCGTTCGGGATCAGTGGTACGAACGCGCACGTCATCCTGGAACAGGCTCCGGCCCCGGTCCCGGGCGACTCGGAGGAACAGCCGGACCCCGTGGTGGTGCCGTGGGTGGTGTCGGCGTGTTCGGTCGAGGCGCTGCGGGCTCAGGCGGGGCGGTTGGCGGAGTGGGCTGTTTCGCCGGCCGGGGAGGGGATACCTCTGGTTGATGTCGGGCGGTCGTTGGCGACCGGCCGGACGCATTTCGAGCATCGTGTTGTGGTGGTTGGTGGTGACCGGGCGGAGTTGGTGGCAGGTCTTCGGGCTGTTGCTTCGGGTTCGGTGTCTGGTGTGTCTGGTGTGTCTGGCGTGGGGTGTGGTGGGTTGGGGTTGCTGTTTTCGGGTCAGGGGTCCCAGCGGGTGGGTATGGGGCGGGAGTTGTATGCCGGGTTTCCGGTGTTTGCTGTGGCTTTTGATGAGGTGTGTGGGGTTCTTGATGGGTTGTTGGGTGAGTGGCCGGTGTTGGGGGGGTGGTCGGGGTCTTTGCGTGAGGTGATGTTCGATGTTTCCTGTGTTCTGGTGGATGAGACGGGGTTTGCGCAGCCGGCGTTGTTTGCGTTCGAGGTGGCGTTGTTCCGGTTGTTGGGGTCGTGGGGTGTGTTGCCTGATGTGGTGGCGGGGCATTCGGTGGGTGAGGTGGCGGCGGCGTATGTGGCGGGTGTGTTGTCGTTGGTGGATGCGTGTCGGTTGGTGGTGGCGCGTGGGCGGTTGATGCAGGGGTTGCCTTCGGGTGGGGTGATGGTGGCGGTGGAGGCGTCCGAGGAGGAGGTCGCTGCTGTGCTGGCTGGTTGTGGGGGTGGGGTGGGGATTGGTGCGGTG
>NZ_JBIVMF010000062.1:0-10983 GCF_044752945.1 Streptomyces sp. NPDC088554
GGCCCTGGCCGGAGACGGGTCGGCCGCGCCGGGCCGGTGTGTCCTCGTTCGGGATCAGTGGCACCAACGCCCACGTCATCCTCGAACAGGCACCCGCCACCGACGAGAACGCCACCGGAGAACCTGCCACCCCACGCCCCTGGCCCCTGCTGCTCTCCGCACCCGACGAAAGCGCCCTGCGCGCCCAGGCCACCCGCCTCCTCGACCACCTGGAGACCGACCCCGACCTCACCGTCACGGACCTCACCCACTCCCTGGCCACCACCCGCGCCGCCCTCGAACACCGCGCCACCGCCACCGTCCACGACCGCGCCGGGGCGACCGCCGCCCTCACCGCGCTCGCCACGGGCGCACTGCCGCCAGGACTGGTACGCGACACCGCTCGCGAGGGCGCCCTCGCGGTGCTCTTCAGCGGACAGGGCGCCCAGCGCTTCGGCATGGGCCGCGACCTGTACGCCACCCACCCGGTCTTCGCCGAGACCTTCGACGCCGTCTGCGTCCACCTCGACCCGCAGCTGCCGCGCCCGCTCGCCGAGATCGTCCTCGGCACCGGCACGGACACACCGGACGAGGACGCCGTGCACCGCACCGAGTACACCCAGCCCGCCCTGTTCGCCTTCGAGACCGCTCTCTACCGGCTGCTGGAGAGCTGGGGCGTACGCGCCGACTATCTGCTCGGCCACTCCGTCGGCGAGATCACCGCCGCCCACCTCGCCGATATCATGACACTGCCCGACGCCTGCCGGCTCATCGCCGCACGCGGACGCCTGATGCAGCGACTGCCGCAGGGCGGCGCCATGCTCGCCGTCGCCACCGGCGAGACACAGGCCGCCGAGGCACTCGCCGACCACCCCGGAACCGCGGTCGCCGCCGTCAACGCACCCGGCTCCGTCGTGCTTTCGGGCCCGGCCGACGAACTGGCCCTACTCCAGAAGCAATTCACCGAACAGGGCCTGCGCAACCGCTTCCTGACGGTTGGTCATGCCTTCCACTCGCCGCTGATGGAACCCATGCTGGACGAGTTCGCCCAGATCGTGGCCACGCTCGACCTGCGCCCGCCGCGGATCCCCGTGGTCTCCGACCTCACCGGCACACTCCTCACCGCCGAACAGGCGTGCTCACCCGCGTACTGGGTCCGGCACGTCAGGGAGACCGTCCGGTTCGCCGACGGAGTGCGCACCCTGGCCGCCGAAGGCGTCACCGTCCTCCTGGAAGCGGGCCCCGACGGCGTCCTCACCGGCATGGCCCAGAACTGCCTCGACGCCGGATACCACGCCGGACCACCCCGGTGCGTACCGGCCCAGCGCAAGGGCACCCCCGAGGACGAAGCCCTGGTCACTGCCGTCGCCCACGCCCATCTCGCCGGTACGGACGTCGACTGGACCGCCGTCTACGCGGGCACCGGCGCCCGCCGCGCCGACCTGCCGACCTACGCCTTCCAGCGCGGCCGCTACTGGCCCGACCCGCTCCCGGCGGGCTCGGGCGGCGACCTGGCCGCGCTCGGTCTGACCGCCGCCGGACACCCGCTGCTCGGCGCCCGGATCACCTCGGCCGCCGACGGCACCACCCTGTTCACCGGGGAACTGTCCACGGCCACCCACCCCTGGCTCACCGACCACGCCGTCCTCGACACCGTCCTCTTCCCCGGCACCGGATTCGTGGAGCTGGCCCTGTGGGCGGGCGACCGGACCGGCTGCCACCACCTCGACGAACTCACCCTGGCCGCACCCCTGCTGGTGCCCGACGGCGCACCGGTCCAGCTCCAGCTCACCGTCGGACCGGCCGGTGACACCGGAGACCGGGCCCTGTCCGTCCATTCCCGTACCGACCCCGACGGCCCGTGGACCGCCCACGCCGAGGGCACCCTGCTCCCCGAGGCACCCGCCCCGCACACCGCGCCGCCCCTCACCGTCTGGCCACCCGAGGACGCCGAAGCCGTCGACCTCGACACCTTCTACGACGACCTCGTCGACCACGGCTTCACCTACGGCCCCGCCTTCCGCGGCCTGACCGCCGCGTGGCGGCGCGGCGGCGAGGTGTTCGCCGATGTCACCCTGCCCGAGTCCGCGGGCGGCGGATTCGCCGTACACCCCGCCCTGCTCGACGCGGCCATGCACTCCCTGGCCTTCCGCCCCACGGCCCCCACGGAAGGCGGCCCGCTGCTGCCCTTCGCCTGGCGGGGCGTCACCACGTACGGGCAGCACACCACCACCCTGCGCGTGCATGTCGAGGACCGCGCCGAGGGCCGGGTGTCCGTCGAACTCACCGACGCCTCGGGCCGCCCCGTCGCCTCCGTGTCCGCCCTGCACATGCGGCCCACCTCGACCGACCAACTGGAGACCGTACGGCTGCGCCCCGAGTGGCTGCTGCGCACCGAGTGGACCCCCCTCGAAGTCGCCCCCGCCGGGCGGTTCCAGGGCCGGTTCGCGGTCCTCGGCGACCCCGCCGCGTACGCCCTGGCCGGGCCGCTCCTGGAGGCCGCCGGAACCGTCGAGCACCACACCGACCTCGCGGCCCTGCGCGCCGCCGCCGCACCGCCCGACGTGGTCGTCGTCCCACTGCCACCGGCCGCACCGACCGCCGCCGCGGCCCGCGACGCCGTCCACCGCGTCCTCGCGCTGCTCCAGCGGTGGAGCGCCGACGACACACTCGCCGGAACCCAACTGGTGCTGTGCACCTTCGGCGCCGTACGGGCCGGGGCCGACGACACCGTCGCGGACCCGGCGGGCGCCGCCGTCTGGGGCCTGGTCCGCTCCGCCCAGCTGGAGAACCCGGGCAGCGTCCTGATCCTCGACCACGCGCCCGGCGCCACCGCGCCGCTGTCCGGCGCCGTCGCCCTGGCGCTGGCCACCGGAGAACCCCAACTGGCCCTGCGCGGCGACGCGTTCCTCGTACCCCGCCTCGACAGGATCACCCTCTCCGGGGAACCGGTCACCGCCGCCTGGCCGACCACCGGCACCGTCCTGGTCACCGGAGCCACCGGTACCCTCGGCCGCCTGGTCGCCCGGCACCTGGTCACCCGGCACGGCGTACGGGACGTGCTGCTCGCCGCCCGGCGCGGCCCCGACGCCCCCGGCACCGCCGAACTCCTCGCGGAACTGACCGAGTCCGGGGCCACGGCCCGCGCCGTGTCCTGCGACCTCACCGACCGCGCCGCACTCGCCGCGCTCCTGGACACCGTCGACGACCTCAGGGCCGTCGTCCACACCGCGGGCACCGTCGACGACGGCACTCTCGCCGCCCTCACCCCCGAACAGGTCGACGCGGTCCTGCCCATCAAGACCGAGGCGGTCGAGCACCTGCACGAACTGACCGCCCACCTCGACCTCGACGCCTTCGTCGTCTTCTCCTCCCTGGCGGGCACCATGGGCGGCGCGGGACAGGCCAACTACGCGGCCGCCAATGCCTTCGCGGACGCTCTGTGCCACCGCCGCGCGGCGGCCGGACTGCCCGCGCTCTCCCTCGCCTGGGGCCCCTGGCAGCGCGGCGAGGGCATGACCGCGGGCGTCGCCGAGAGCGACCTCAAACGCATCGCCCGCGCGGGACTGCGCCAGCTCGACCACCGCGAGGGCATGGCCCTGTTCGACGCCGCCCGCACGGCCGGAGAGAGCGTCGTCGTACCCGTACGCCTCGACACCTCCGCACTCGACGCGGACTCGCCCACCACCCCCGTACTGCTGCGCGGACTCGCCGCCGACGCCGCCCCGTCACGTACCGGCGGCCGGACACCCGCAGCCTCGGCGGCCGGACTGCGCGAACGGCTGCTGCCGCTCTCCGCGGCCGACCGCGCCACCGTCCTGGTGGAGCTGGTACGGGCCGAGACCGCCACCGCCGCCGGACTGCCCTCGGCGGACACCGTGCCCCAGGGCAAACCCTTCAAGAACCTCGGTTTCGACTCCCTCATGGCCGTCGACCTGCGCAACAGGCTCTCGGCCCTCACCGGTCTGCGCCTGCCCGCGACCCTGATCTTCGACCACCCGACACCGAAGGACCTGGCCGAACTCCTCCACGAGGGACTCGACCTGACCCCCGTACACACTCCCGACCCGGCCCTGCTCGCCCTCCACTCCCTCGAAACAGCCCTCAGAACGCCCACCGACGACCCCGGCCGTCAGAGCTCGCTGGCCGTGCGTCTGCGGGTACTCCTCGCCAAGCTCGAAGAGACGCCCGGCCTGGCCGGAACCGCCGCCACGGACACCTACGGCGACGACGTCGACGACGACCTCGGCACCGCGAGCACCGAAGAACTGCTCAGCCTCATCGGGGACGAGTTCGGAATCCAGTGAACACACCTCCCCCCACCTTCCCGCAGACCCACTGACGTACCCGCACAAAGGAACCCCCCCGATGCCTCTCGACATCGAAACCCCCCTTCCCTACCAACGCGACCCCCACTGCCCGTTCGACCCCAGCACGGAGCTGCGCGCGGCCCAGCGGAAGGAACCGGTCCACAAGTACCGCCTCCCCGACGGCCGCGACATCTGGGTCGTCACCCGGTACGACGACGTACGGCAGATGCTCACCGATCCCCGGCTCAGCAGCGCCTTGACCCCCCTCACCCTGATGCTCCCCGGCCTTGACGACACCGGCCTGGAGATCCCCGCGGGCAGCTTCGTCAACATGGACCCGCCCGAGCACACCCGGCTGCGCAGGACGGTCACCTCCAGTTTCACCAACCGGCGCATGCGAGAACTCGCCCCACGCCTGGAACGTATCGCCGAGGACTGCCTCGACGACATGGAACGCACCGGCCCGCCCACCGACTTCATGACCGGGTTCGCCTTCCGCTTCCCCCTGCTGGCCATCTGCGAACTGCTCGGCCTCACCGACACACAGCGCGACGCGTTCCTCGACATCACCCACCGGGCCACCGGACTGGCCGCGACCGAGGAGGAGGCCCACGAATTCCTCGCGGACGCCCAGCGGTTCATGGCCGACGCCGTCTCCGCACAACGCGCCGACCCCGGCGACGGCATGATCGGCATGCTCGTCAGGGAACACGGCGACGACGTCGACAACGCCGAGATCGCCGGCATCAGCAACCTGTTCCTGAGCGCGGGCTACGACACCGTCGCCAGCACCCTGGGCCTGGGCATCCTCGCCCTCTTCGACCACCCCGACCAGCTCACCCTGCTCCGTGACGACCCCACCGTCCTCGACACCGGCGTCGAGGAACTCATGCGCTACCTCAGTGTCATCTCCGCCACCGGAGGCCGCACGGCCACCGAGGACCTGGAACTGGGCGGTGTCACCATCCGCGCCGGAGAGTACGTCGTGCCCGCCCTGGCCGCCGCCAACAGGGACCCCGACCACTACGACGACCCCGACCGGCTCGACCTCACCCGCACCCCCGCCCAGCAGGTCGGCTTCGGCCACGGAGTCCACCGCTGCATCGGCGGGGCCATGACCCTCATGGAGATGCGGATCGGCTTCTCCGCCGTGCTGCGCCGCTTCCCCGGCCTGCGCCTCGCGATCCCCCGCGAGGACGTGGCCTACCGGGGCTACGACATGGTCCACGGAGCGCTCGCCGTGCCCGTCACCTGGTGAGCGGTCGCCCCCTAATCCGGCCACCCCGAAGCTAGGGGGACACCGGGCCCCTTCTGGGGGTTACAGGCCCCGACCCGCCCCATAGCGTCAACAACCAGGCCCGCAATGGTACGCCCGGACAGCCGGGACCGGCAAAGACTCCATCGTCCCCTTCTCCGGTCCCGGTGCGACAGGCGGAAACCAGCGGCAGAACCAGTGGGAGTCAGAGGCATGAACACATCCCTCGACGAGGTCATCGGCGCACTGCGCACCTCCTTGGTGGAGAACGACCGGCTGCGCCGGCAGAACCACCGGCTCACCTCCGCCGCCACCGAACCGCTGGCGATCGTCGGCATCGGCTGCCGCTTCCCCGACGGCGCGAACAGCCCCGAGGCGCTGTGGCGGCTGGTCGCCGAGGGCCGCGACGCCATGACGGGCCCGCCCGCCGGGCGCGGCTGGGAACAGCGTGCCTCCTTCAACCCCGGCCACCAGGGCGCCTTCCTCGACACGGCGGGGGATTTCGACGCCGCGTTCTTCCGCATCTCGCCACGTGAGGCGCTGGCCATGGACCCGCAGCAGCGGCTGCTGCTGGAGGTGTCATGGGAGGCGGTGGAGCGGGCCGGCATCGACCCGCTCTCGCTGCGCGGCAGCCGTACCGGTGTCTTCGTCGGCGGCGCCCCCCAGGAGTACGGTGCCCTGCTGGCGGACTCCCCGGAGGACACCGACGGCTACGCCATCACCGGCCTGCCCGCCAGCATCATGTCCGGCCGCATCGCCTATCTGCTGGGCCTCGAAGGCCCCGCCCTGACCATCGACACGGCCTGCTCCTCCTCCCTTGTCGCCCTCCACCTCGCGGCTCGCTCCCTGCGCGGCGGCGAATGCGACCTCGCCCTCGTCGGCGGGGTCCTCGTCATGACGACCCCCACCATCTACGGCGAGTTCGACAGCCAGGGCGGATCCGCGTCGGACGGCCGCTGCAAGGCGTTCGCGGACGCGGCCGACGGTACGGGCTGGGGTGAGGGCGCCGGAATGCTCGCGGTGGAGCGGCTGTCGGACGCGCGCCGTAACGGTCATCGGGTGCTGGCGGTGGTACGTGGCTCCGCCGTCAACCAGGACGGCGCCTCCAACGGGCTCACCGCCCCCAACGGACCCTCCCAACAGCGGGTCATTCAGGACGCGTTGACGGATTCGGGGTTCACCCCGGCGGATGTGGACGTGGTGGAGGCGCACGGCACGGGCACCCGCCTCGGCGACCCGATCGAGGCCCAGGCGCTGCTCGCCACGTACGGCCAAGGGCACTCGGAAGAACGGCCGTTGTGGGTCGGATCCATCAAGTCCAACATCGGGCACACCCAGTTCGCCGCCGGGGTGGCGGGAGTCATCAAGACGGTGATGGCCCTGCGCGAAGGCGAACTCCCGCGCACCCTGCACGTGGACGAGCCGACCAGGCAGGTGGACTGGACGTCCGGTGCCGTCAGGATTCTGACGGAGCGTCAGCCATGGCCCGAGACCGACAGGCCGCGCCGGGCGGGCGTCTCGTCCTTCGGGATCAGCGGCACCAACGCGCACATCATCCTGGAGCAGGCCCCCGAGGAGAGCGTGCCACTCGGCGGGACGGAGGGCGAGCCCCCCGCCCACCCGCTGCCCGCGGTTCCCGTGGCGCTCAGCGCCCGCAGCGAGACCGCGCTCCGTGCCCAGGCCGCCCGCCTCCTCACCCACCTCGACGAGCGGCCCGCCCTTCGCCTCCCCGACCTCGCCCACTCGCTCGCCACCACCCGTGGCCTCATGGAACACCGCGCCGCCGTCACGGCCGCGGACCTGCCCGGCCTCACCGCGGGCCTGCGCGCCCTCGCCGCCGGCGAGGACGCCCCCGGACTGGTCCGGGGAACCGCCACGGGCGGCGGCCTGGCCCTGGTCTTCTCCGGTCAGGGATCCCAACGAGTCGGCATGGGACAGGAGTTGTACGAGGCGTTCCCGGCCTTCGCCGCTGCCTTCGACGCGGTGTGCGCGGCCTTCGGTGGGCTGCTGCCGGGACCGCTGAAGGACGTGGTGTTCCACGGCCCGGCGGAGAGGCTGGAATCCACCGAGTGGGCCCAGCCCGCCCTGTTCGCGCTGGAAGTGGCGCTGTTCCGGCTCATGGAGTCCTGGGGGGTGCGCCCGGACGTGGTGTTCGGGCACTCGCTCGGCGAAATGGTCGCGGCCCATGTTGCGGGGATCTGGTCGCTCACCGACGCCTGCCAGGTGGTGGCGGCGCGCGGCGGACTGATGCGGGCACTGCCATCCGGCGGTGCTATGTGGGCGATCGAGGCGGCGGAGGCGGAGATCCCCGCAGACCCCGATGTATGGGTCGCGGCGGTCAACGGCCCCTCTTCCCTGGTGATTTCGGGCCCGGAAGAGGACGTACGCAGGATGGCGGACCGGTTCGCCGGGGACGGCCGTCGGGTGAAGCGGCTCGCCGTCAGCCACGCCTTCCACTCCGGTCTGATGGAACCGATGCTGGACGACTTCGCCAAGGTTCTCTCCCGCGTCACATTCGCCGAGCCGGTGATCCCGCTGGTGTCGAACGTGACCGGCGAGGTCGCGGGCGAGGAGCTGTGCACCCCCGCCTACTGGGTGCGGCACGTCCGCGCTACCGTACGCTTCGCCGACGGGGTACGGGCCGTACGGGCCCAGGGTGTGGACACCGTACTGGAGCTGGGCCCCGACGGCTCCCTCGTGGCCATGGTGGCCGACGCCGAGCCCGAGCTGTCCGTGGTGACGGCGTCGCGCCGCGACCGGGACGAGGCGCTCACCCTGCTGTCGGCGCTCGCCCGGACACACGCGGAGGGCGCGGACGTCGACTGGCGGGCGCTGCTCGCCGGGACCGGCGCCCAGCGGGTGGAGCTGCCGACGTACCCCTTCCAGCACCGTCGTTACTGGCCGCGCACCGGCACCGGAACGGGCAGGGGACGGATCATCGACGACTGGCGCTACCGGGTGGTGTGGCGCCCCTGCGCGCCCGCCCCGGACCGCGCGGAGCAGACGGCGGGCCGCTGGCTGCTGGTGGCGCCGGACGGCGAAGGCGCCGAGGTCGCGGACGCGCTGCGGGCGGTCGGCGCCGAGGTGGAGACCGCCACCGCAGCCGTCGACGGGGAGTTCACTGGCGTGGTGGCCTTGCCCGAGTCGGCCGCCGCCGCCGTCGCCCTCGTCCAGGATCTGCGGTCCACGGGCGGGAAAGCACCCCTGTGGTGGCTCACCCGGAACGCCGTCGCGGTCACCGAGGACGATGTCGTACGCCCCGAGGCGGCGCGGCTGTGGGGGCTCGGCCAGGTCGTCGGCCTGGAGGAACCCTCGTGGTGGGGCGGCCTGATCGACCTCCCCACCACATGGGACGACACCACGGGCGAGTCGCTCACCGCCGTCCTCACGGGCGCGACCGGCGGCGAGGACCAACTCGCCCTGCGCGGTACGGAGATATCCGCGCGCCGGCTGGTGCGGGCACCGCTGACCGCACGCGCCCCCGCCCGGGAGTGGAAGCCGCGCGGTACGGTCCTGGTGACCGGCGGCACGGGCGGTGTCGGCGCGCATGTGGCCCGCTGGCTGGCCACCGAGGGCGCGGCCCACCTCGTACTGACGAGCCGCCGAGGGGCCCAGGCCCCCGGCGCCGAAGAACTCGCTCGGGAAATAAGGGCGTTGGGTGCCGAGGTGACGCTCGAGGCATGCGACACAGCCGACCGGCAGGCACTGGCCGCCGTACTGGACGGCATACCGGAAGACACCCCGCTCACCGCCGTCGTACACGCCGCGGGCATCGTGCGCTACACCAAGGTCCGCGACCTGACCCCGGCCGAACTCGACGACGTGATCTCTGGCAAGGCCGAAGGCGCCCGGCACCTGGACGAACTGACCGCCCACCTCGACCTCGACGCGTTCGTCCTCTTCTCCTCCGGAGCCGCGTCGTGGGGCGGCGGCTCGCAGGGCGCGTACGCCGCAGCCAACGCACACCTCGACGGACTCGCCCACGACCGCCGGGCCCGCGGGCTCACCGCCACCTCGCTTGCCTGGGGCATCTGGCGCTCCGAGGGCATGGCGGCAGGACTGGACGAAGCCTCCCTCGCCCGCCAGGGCCTCGCCCTGATGGAACCCGCGCTCGCCCTGACCGTCATGCGGGAAGCGGTGGAGCACGGCGAGACCGCGCTCACCGTCACCGACACCGACTGGTCCCGCTTCACCCCCGTCTACGCGGGCGCCCGCCGCCGCCCACTGATCGAGGACATTCCGGAGGCGGCCCGCACACTGCGCCAGGACGACGCCGAACCCACCGAACCCACCGCTGACGGTGGCGCCGGCGACGAGCTGCGGCGCGGGCTCGCGGGTCTGACGGAGGGCGAGCGCCGTGCGGTGCTGCTGGATCTGGTACGGGGCCGGGCGGCGGTGGTGCTGGGGCACTCCGACGCGGCGGAGGTGGTGGCCCACCGGCCGTTCAAGGATCTGGGTTTCGACTCGCTGACGGCGACGGAGTTGCGCAACCGGCTCAACGCGGCCACCGGACTGCGGCTGCCCGCGACCCTCGTCTTCGACCATCCCACACCCAACGCCCTCGCCGCCCTCCTGTACGACGAACTGCACGGCGGCACCGCCCCCGGCGCCCAGACGGTCGTCGTACGCCAGGTGGACCACGATGACCCTCTGGTGATCGTCGGCATGGCCTGCCGTCTCCCCGGCGGTGTCACCAGCCCCGAGGATCTGTGGCGGCTGGTCACCGAAGGCGTGGACGCGATCTCCGAAGCGCCGGACGACCGGGGCTGGGACGCCTGGGGAGCCTCCGGCGACCAAATGGGCGGGTTCCTGAGGGGGGTTGGCGGGTTCGACGCGGAGTTCTTCGGTATCTCGCCGCGTGAGGCGTTGGCCATGGATCCGCAGCAGCGGCTGCTGCTGGAGACCTCCTGGGAGGCGGTGGAACGGGCGGGCATCGACCCGGTCGCCCTGCGCGGCAGCCGTACCGGTGTCTTCGTCGGTGGTACGCCGACCGGCTACGGCGCCCTCCTGGGCGACGCGGCCGAGGCCGGCGGCTACCTGCTCACCGGGAACAGCGGCAGTGTGATGTCCGGCCGCATCTCGTATGTCCTGGGCCTGGAGGGCCCGGCCCTGACCGTCGACACGGCCTGCTCCTCCTCGCTCGTCTCCCTGCACCTCGCCGGACAGGCCCTGAGCAGCGGCGAATGCGATCTCGCGCTGGTCGGCGGCGTCGCCGTCATGTCCACACCGGGAGCCTTCGACGAGTTCGCCCGCCAGGGCGGGCTGGCCCCGGACGGCCGGTGCAAGGCGTTCGCCGACGCGGCGGACGGCACCGGCTGGTCCGAGGGGGTCGCCTTCCTCGTGGTGGAGCGGTTGTCGGATGCGCGGCGGAATGGTCGTCGGGTGTTGGCGGTGGTGCGGGGTTCCGCGGCGAATCAGGATGGTGCGTCGAATGGGTTG
>NZ_JBIVMF010000063.1:0-10453 GCF_044752945.1 Streptomyces sp. NPDC088554
ACGGGTCGTCCGGCGGGTGCGGAGTTCAGTACGCCGGAGTACTGGGTGCGGCAGGTCCGTGAGGCGGTACGGTTCGCCGACGCGGTGGAATGGCTGGCCGGGGAGGGTGTGTCGGCGTTCCTCGAACTCGGACCGGACGCCGCACTCAGCCCCATGGCGGCGAACTGCCTGCCGGCCGGGGGACCGGTCGTGGTCTCCCTCCAGCGGCGGGGCCAGTACGAGGCCGTCACCGCGCTGCGAGCCCTGGCCGAACTCTTCACCCACGGCCTTCCGGTCGACTGGGCGAACACACTCCCCGCCGGTCCCGCGTGCAGGGTTCCTCTCCCCACCTACGCATTTCAGCGTGAGCGTTACTGGCCCGCTCCGGTGCCGGGTGTGAAGGGCAACGCGGTTGGACTGGGGCTGACGGATGCAGGGCATCCGTTGCTCGGCGTGGTGGTGGAGTCGGCGGATGACGAGCGGATCCTGTTCTCCGGGCGGATCTCGGTCGCGGCACAGCCATGGCTCGGTGACCACGTGGTGGGCGGTGCCGTGCTGGTGCCGGGAACGGCGTTCGTGGAGATGGCCGTTCGTGCCGGGGACCAAGTGGGCTGCGGCAGGGTCGAGGAACTGGTGGTCCAGGCCCCACTCGTCCTGCCGGAGCGTGGAAGTGTGCGCGTCCAGGTGGTTCTGGAGCGTGCGAGCGACGAGGATTCCGGCCGCTGGGATGTGCGGGTCTTCTCGCTGCGGGAGGACGCGCCGGAGGGCCGGCCGTGGACCCGGCACGTCATCGGTGTGCTGACCGGGAACGACATTGCCGATGTGGAGGCTCCCGAATTCGGTGATTTGGCGGGGACTTGGCCTCCGGCCGAGGCCGAAGCCGTACCACTTGACGAGTTCTACGGGCAGTTGGCGGCGACGGGTTATGAGTACGGGCCCGCGCTCAGGGGGCTGCGGAGTGCCTGGCGCCTCGGCGACAGGGTGTTCGCGGAGGTCGGACCCGCAGCTGACAACGGCGACGGCAGGGGTGATGGCCGGCTGGCCGACCCCGACCGGTTCGGGATTCACCCCGCGCTGTTCGACGCCTGCCTGCACGCCCAGTTGATACCGGGCCGCCGCGCCGATACGGAGCTGCGGCTGCCCTTCTCCTGGAGTGGTGTGACGCTCCACGCCGTGGGCGCAGGGACCCTTCGGGTACGGGTGGAGCCACGCGGCGAAAACGCTGTGGCGCTGGCGCTCGCCGACGACCTGGGGCGCCCCGTGCTCACGGTGGACTCGTTGGCCACTCGCCCCGTCCTGCCCGTGGATCTGGCCGATGCCAACGCTTCTGCTGGAAGCGCTGGTTCGGGCGCCGAATCACTCTTCCGGGTCGACTGGGTCCCCGTACCCGCGACTGCGGCCGACTCCACCGGGGCCGGGGGCTGGGCCGTACTCGGAGCGTCCGTGGAAGCGAGCGAGGCGCTCAGGTCCGCAGGCATACAGAACGTGAGTACGTACGCGGATCTGGCCGAACTCGACGCTTCCGTAAAGGGTGGCGGCATCCCGACGCCCGCGGTGGTCGTTGCCCCCGCCCCGGCGGCGGACGAAGACCCCGCCGGTCCGGGCACGGTACGGGCCGGGGTCTCCAAGACCGTCGAGCTGCTCCAGGAGTGGCTCGCGGACGAACTGTGGCCGGAGACACAGCTGGTCGTGCTGACCCGGAACGCGGTCGCCGACGGGCTCGACGACGGCGCGCCGGATGTGACTCAGGCGGCCGTCGGAGGCTTGGTTCGCTCGGCCCAGTCGGAGCATCCGGGCCGGTTCGTACTGGTCGACGTGGATGGACAGCGGACCTCGTGGGAGACGCTCCCCAGGGCTGTGGCCTGCGGCGAGCCACAAGTGACGATCCGTCAGGGAACGGTGTTCGCGCCGAGGCTGGCGGGTGTCGACGCTCCGGGCGGTGCCCTCATCCCGCCGACGGGCCACAGCGCTTGGCGGCTGGAGGCCACTGGTCAGGCGCTCCAGGGCCTTGCCCTGGCGCCCGCGCCGGACGCCACCGCACTGCTCGCCGACGGCCAGATACGTATCGGCGTACGAGCGGCCGGGCTGAACTTCCGCGATGTGCTGCTCGGCCTCGGTATGTATCCGGGCAAGGGCAGCATGGGCAGTGAGGGTGCCGGTGTGGTGACCGAGGTTGGACCGGGGGTGACGGACCTCCTCCCAGGCGACCGTGTCATGGGCTTGCTCCAGGGTGGCTTCGGGCCGCTCGCCGTGGTGGACCGGCGCATGGTCGCGAAGATGCCGGACGCGTGGTCGTACGAGCAGGCCGCATCGGTGTCACTCGTCTTCCTGACCGCCTACTACGGCCTGTTCGACCTGGGCGGGCTGCGCGCGGGCGAGTCGGTGCTGGTGCACTCCGCGGCGGGTGGCGTCGGGATGGCGGCCGTACAAATCGCCCGACACGTCGGCGCGGACGTCTACGGCACGGCGAGTGAGGGCAAGTGGCACGTTCTGCGTTCCCTGGGCCTGGACGATGAGCACATCGCCTCCTCCCGTGACCTCGGCTTCGAGGAGAAGTTCTCCCGTGCCACCGAAGGGCGCGGAGTCGACGTCGTACTCGACGCGCTGGCAAGGGAGTTCGTCGACGCGTCGCTGCGGCTGCTCGCCGGAGGCGGACGGTTCCTCGAAATGGGCAAGACCGATGTGCGGGATCCCGAGGCAGTCGCCGCGGCGAACCCGGGCGTTTCCTACCAGGCGTTCGACCTGTCAGAAGCGGGCCCCGACCGTATCCAGGAGATGCTGCTCGCCCTGCTCGACCTCTTTGAGCAGGGCGCCCTGGAGCCTCTGCCGGTGCGTGTGTGGGACGTACGCAGGGCCGAGGAGGCGTACCGCCATGTGAGCCAGGCCCGGCACATAGGCAAGGTCGTCCTGCGGATGCCGCGCGGGCTGCCCACGGACGGCACGGTGTGGGTGACCGGCGGCACCGGACAGCTTGGTGCCATGGTGGCCCGGCGTCTGGTCATCGAACACGGCGTACGGAGCCTGCTGCTGACGAGTCGTCAGGGAATGGCGAGTGCCGGAGCCGACACCCTGGTGGCCGAACTGGAGGCATGGGGTGCCCGGGTCCGGGTGACCGCCTGTGACGGCGCGGACCGGGCCGCGGTGGACCTGGCCCTGCGTGCGGTGCCACAGGAGTGGCCACTGGTCGGCCTGGTGCACGCGGCCGGGGTGAACGGCGACGGTGTTGTCGAGGCGCTGACACCCGAGCGGGTGGACTCCGCCATGCGGCCCAAGACAGATGCGCTGCTGCACCTGGAGGAGGCCACGGCCGGACTGGACCTCTCGCTGTTCCTGGTCTTCTCCTCGCTGGCCGGAGTGCTCGGCACGGCAGGGCAGGGCGGGTATGCGGCGGCCAACTCGGGCCTCGACGCCATCGTGGCCCGGCGCCGGGCACGGGGACTCGCGGGCGTGTCGGTGGCCTGGGGCCTGTGGGAGTCGGCCAGTGGGATCAGCGGACATCTCCAGGAACGCGACCGGTCCCGGCTGGCCCGCGACGGCTGGCGGCCCCTGACAGACGCCGAGGGCATGGATCTCTTCGACCGGGCCATGGACAGTCCCGACGCGCTGCTCGCCGCGGCAGGTCTGGAACTGGCCGGGCTGCGCAACCGGGCGGCGACCGGTGTCGAGCCGACGGCGCTGCTGCGCGGTCTCGTACAGGGGCCCGCACGCAAGAAGGCGGCGTCGGCCCGCACGGCGGCGGACGCGGACGGGGCGCGGACCTGGCGGGACCGCCTCGCCGCCCTCGACGAGAGCGAGCGGCGCAGGGCCGTACTCGACAGTGTGCGCGAACAGACCGCACTCGTCCTCGGCCACCGTTCCGCGGCGGCGGTCGACCCGGAACAGATTTTCCAGGACATGGGGTTCGACTCACTGACGGCCGTCGAATTCCGTAACCGCCTCGCGGGGGTCAGCGGACTCAGGCTGCCGCCGACCATCATCTTCGACTACCCCACCCCCCGTTCCCTCGCCGATCACCTTTATGCGGAACTGGGACTGGAGGAGATTCCCGGCAGCGGGCCCTCCGGGTCCGTACTGGATGAACTCGACCGGCTGGAAGCGGCCATGGCCGGCTTCGGACAGTACGGCCACAATGGCCAGGACGCGGACGAGACGGAAAGCGTGCGTGCGCGACTGAGGGTGCTGCTCGACCGCCTGGATGAGGGCGTCGGGGCCCCGTCGGCCCCCGCGCCCGCCGAATCCGGCGACATTCTGGAGAAAATCCGGTCCGCCACGGCGGCGGAGGTATTCGAGCTGATCGACCAGGGATTCCGCTCCGACCGAGATGCTCAGTGAGCCCAGGGGCTCGGCCGGTCCGATAACACATTTGCTTTGAATTTCGGTTTCAATGGGAGGCGTCAGCCATGGGTGAGCAGGAAAAGCTCCTCGAATACCTCAAGCGTGTCACTGTCGAACTGCACACCACGCAGGAGCGGCTGCTCGCCCTTCAGGAAGCCGGTCGTGAGCCGATCGCGATCGTCGGTATGGCATGCCGTTTTCCGGGCGGGTCGGATACCCCCGAGCAATTGTGGGACCTGGTCGCCTCGGGCGGCGACGCGATCGGCGGTTTCCCGGCGGACCGTGGCTGGGACCTGGGGGAGCTGTACGACCCGGATCCCGAACGCAGCGGATCGAGCTATACCGACCGGGGCGGATTCGTGGCGGGTGCCGCCGAGTTCGACGCCGCGTTCTTCGGGATCTCACCGCGTGAGGCGCTGGCCATGGACCCGCAGCAGCGGCTGCTGCTTGAGACGTCGTGGGAGGTGCTGGAACGGGCGGGCATCGACCCGCTGTCGCTCCGGGCGAGCAAAACCGGTGTGTTCGTCGGCGCCTCCGCCATGGGGTACGCCACGGATAACGGGAACCTGCCGGAAGGCGCGGAAGGCTATGTGCTGACGGGCGACATCGCCTCGGTCATCTCCGGCCGGGTGGCGTACACGCTGGGCCTGGAAGGTCCGGCGGTGACGGTGGACACGGCGTGTTCCTCGTCCCTGGTCGCGCTGCATCTCGCCGTACAGGCGCTGCGGTCGGGCGAATGCGACCTGGCGCTCGCCGGTGGTGTGACGGTGATGTCCACACCGAAGGTGTTCGTGGAGTTCTCGCGGCAGAAGGGGCTGGCCGTGGACGGCCGGTGCAAGGCGTTCGCGTCGGGTGCGGACGGTACGGGCTGGGGCGAGGGTGCCGGTGTGCTGCTGGTGGAGCGGTTGTCCGACGCGGAACGTCTCGGGCACCGGGTCCTTGCCGTGGTGCGGGGCAGTGCGGTCAACCAGGACGGTGCGAGCAACGGGCTGACGGCTCCGAACGGTCCGGCACAGCGGAGGGTGATCCAGCAGGCGCTGTCGGCTGCCGGAGTGTCCGCCGCCGAGGTGGACGCGGTCGAGGCGCATGGCACCGGTACGCGGCTCGGGGATCCGATCGAGGCGCAGGCGCTGCTGGCCACATACGGCAAGGACCGGTCCGAGGACCGGCCGCTGTGGCTGGGCTCGATCAAGTCGAACATCGGTCACACGCAGTCGGCCGCCGGTGTGGCCGGTGTGATCAAGATGGTGGAGGCGATGCGGCACGGTCTGCTGCCGGCCACGTTGCATGTGGACGAGCCCACGGACCAGGTGGACTGGGAGGCGGGGGCGGTCCGGCTGCTGACGGAGCCGGTCTCCTGGCCGGACGCTGACCGGCCGAGGCGGGTGGGTGTGTCGTCGTTCGGGATCAGCGGTACGAACGCGCACGTGATTCTGGAACAAGCCCCGGAACGTAAGGACGAAGAGGCCGCCTCAACAAGCGAGTTGGACTCGGGACCTGTGTCCTGGGTGGTGTCGGGGCGGAGTGAGGGCGCGTTGCGGGGGCAGGCGGCGCGGTTGCGTGCGCGGGTGGAGTCCGATGGCGGGCTGGACCTGGCGGATGTGGGGTTGTCGCTGGCGGTGGGGCGTTCGGTGTTCGAGCACCGGGCCGTGGTGACGGGCCGGGACCGTACCGAGCTGCTGGCCGGGCTGAAGACGGTGGAATCCGGTGGCGTGGGCACCGATGCGGTATGTGGTGTGACGGAACTCGGGGCCAAGAACGGGCTGGCTGTGCTGTTCTCGGGTCAGGGTGCGCAGCGGCTCGGTATGGGTCGGGAGTTGTGTGAGGCGTTTCCGGTGTTCGCGGGGGCGTGGGATGCGGTGTGTGAGGTGCTGGATCCGTTGTTGGAGGCGCCGCTGAGGTCGGTGGTGTGGGCTTCGGGTGTGGATGAGGGTTTGTTGGATCGGACGGTGTGGGCTCAGGCGGGTTTGTTCGCGTTTGAGGTGGCGTCTTTCCGGTTGGTGGAGTCGTGGGGTGTGGTTCCGCGGTTCCTGGTGGGTCATTCGGTGGGGGAGGTCGCTGCCGCGTATGTGGCGGGTGTGCTGTCGTTGGCGGATGCGTGTCGTGTGGTGGCGGCGCGGGGCCGGCTGATGGACGCGCTGCCCGGGGGTGGGGTGATGGTCGCGGTGGAGGCTTCCGAGGCCGAGGTTGTTCCGCACCTGACCGAGGGCGCGGGGATCGCTGCGCTGAATGCTCCGGGTTCGGTGGTGGTTTCGGGTGAGGCCGATGCGGTGCGGGTGGTGGCGGAGTATTTTGCCTCGCTCGGTCGTCGTACGCGTTCGTTGCCGGTGAGTCATGCGTTCCATTCGGTGTTGATGGAGCCGATGCTGGATGATTTCCGTCGTGTTCTCGCTGAGATCTCGTTCGAGCCTGCTCGTATGGCGGTGGTGTCGACGTTGACGGGTCGTCCGGCGGGTGCGGAGTTCAGTACGCCGGAGTACTGGGTGCGGCAGGTCCGTGAGGCGGTACGGTTCGCCGACGCGGTGGAATGGCTCGCGGGGGAGGGTGTGTCGGCGTTCCTCGAACTCGGACCCGACGCCGCACTCAGCCCCATGGCGGCTCGTTGCCTTCAGGACGAGGCGCGCGTGGTGGCCTTCCAGCGCAGGGATCAGAACGAATCGGGCACCGCGTTGCGTGCCTTGGCCGAACTGTTCACCTATGGCGTCGCGGTGGAATGGGTGAAGACGCTGCCCACCGATTCGGCGCGGATTGTCTCCCTGCCCACATATGCGTTCGAGCGTGAGCGGTTCTGGCTGCCGGGTCCGGTCGCGCGCGCGGTGTCGGACGGTGCGCTGGACGCCCGGTTCTGGGAGGTCGTGGAACGCGAGGACCCGGCGGAACTGTCACGGGTCCTCGCAGTGCCGGGCGATGCCTCGTTGGATGAGGTCGTACCGGCCTTGGCATCGTGGCATCGAGGGCAGCGCGAGCGGTCCGTGGTGGATGGCTGGCGGTATCGGGAGGTGTGGCGTCCGGCGCGGGTCGGGTCGGCTGCCGGTGCGCGGCTGTCAGGGCGCTGGCTGGTCGCGATTCCGGCTGGTGGCGCTGAACAGTCGCATATACGTGAGGTGTTGAAGGATCTGGCTGCCGCTGGTGCCGAGGTCGTGCCCGTCGAGGTGAACGCGGGCGCCCTCGACCGGGCGGAGCTGGCCGTACGGCTGCGGAAGGTTGCCGAGGGCGTCGCCGGTGTTGTATCCCTGCCGACGCAGGGGGAGGGCGAGGAGGCGACCTGGGCACCCGTAGCCGCCACGCTCACCCTTGTGCAGGCACTCGGCGACGCCGAGGTTGACGCCCCGTTGTGGTGTATGACGTGGGGTGCTGTCTCGGTCGGTGACTCGGACCGGGTTGCCTCGGTCGCGCAGGCGGGTGTGTGGGGGCTGGGCCGTGTGGTGGCCCTGGAGCACCCCGGTCGCTGGGGTGGTCTGGTGGACCTCCCGGCGGTGGCGAACAGGCAGGTCACCGAGCGGCTGGTCTCGGTCCTCGCTGGTGCGTTTCCCGCCGAGGACCAGGTGGCGGTGCGCGCTGCCGGTGTGTTCGTACGGAGGATGGTGCCCGCTTCGGCGCCGACCGGGGCGGTACCGACCGGTGCGTGGCGGTCCGGCGGGACGGTACTGGTGACCGGGGGTACCGGTGGGCTGGGTTCCGAGGTGGCGCGCTGGCTCGCGGGCGAAGGTGTGTCTCGACTGCTGCTGGCGGGACGACGCGGCACAGAGACGCCCGGAGTCGCTGAACTGATCGCGGAATTGAACGAGTTGGGCTGCGCGGCGAGTGTGGTGGCGTGTGACGTGTCGGATCGGTCGGCGCTGGCTGAGGTGCTGGCGGGGATTCCGACGGAATTCCCGCTGCGGGGCGTTGTCCATACGGCCGGAGTGCTGGACGACGGGGTGATCGCGGCACTGTCGCCGGATCGGATCGCCGGGGTGTGGGGGGCGAAGGCGGACGCGGCAGTCCATCTGGACGAGCTGACCGCCGATTTGGCGGAGCCGTTGTCGCTGTTCGTGGCGTTTTCGTCGGTGTCCGGTTCGTGGGGAGGCGCGGGACAGGGCAACTACGCGGCGGCGAATGCCGTGGTGGAGGCGTTGGTCGAGAGTCGTCGAGCACGCGGGCTGGTTGGTTCCTGCATAGCGTGGGGCCCCTGGGCCGGTGCGGGAATGGCTGCTGACGCGGCGGTCGCCGGTCGTATGCGAAGGCTCGGTGTCGTACCCATGGAGCCGTCCCGGGCGCTGGTGGTACTGGCACAGGTGGCCGGGGCCGACGAGGGTGTCCTCACGGTCGCGGAGATGGACTGGGTACGCTACCTGCCGACGGTGACCGATGCCCGTAACACCGTTCTCTTTGACGAGATTCCGCAGGTACAGACGGTTCGCCGGGCGGGGACAGCGGATCCCTCGACATCTGTGGACGGTTCGGCTGCGGAGCCGCTGCGGTCGCGAATGGCAGGTTTGCCGGAGGCGGATCAGCGGGGGCTGTTGCTGGGGTTGGTGCGGGAGCAGGCGGCGCTGGTGCTGGGGCATGCGTCGGGTGACGCGGTCGTACCCGGGCGGGCCTTCAAGGATCTGGGTTTTGATTCGCTGACGGCGGTGCAGTTCCGCAATCGGGTGAACGCGGTGACCGGTCTGGCGTTGCCGTCGTCGTTGGCATTCGACTACCCGACCCCGGATGCGCTCGCCGAGCACCTGTGGGCCGAGCTCGCCGGATTCGTGGATACGACGGGTCAACTGCCGGTACGGATAGGCTCGGTGGCCGAGGACCCGGTGGTGATCGTGGGTATGGCGTGTCGCTTCCCGGGGGGAGTGGGTTCGCCGGAGGAGCTGTGGGAGCTGGTGCTGTCAGGGGCCGACGCGGTGTCGGAGTTCCCCGAGGACCGTGGCTGGGATCTGGAGGGGCTGTTCGATCCGGATCCCGAGCATCTCGGGACGTCGTACACACGGCATGGGGCGTTTCTGGCGGACGCGGCCGGCTTCGACGCGGGCTTCTTCGGTATTTCGCCGCGTGAGGCGCTGGCGATGGACCCGCAGCAGCGGCTGCTCCTGGAGACCTGCTGGGAGGCGCTGGAGGACGCGGGTATCGACCCGGCTTCGCTGCGCGGTGGCCGGGGCGGGGTGTTCATGGGCACCAACGGCCAGGACTACGCAGGGCTGTTGGAGAACTCGGCCGATCCCGCCGAGGGCTACCTGGGCACCGGCAACGCTGCCAGTGTGATGTCCGGCCGGGTGGCGTACACGCTGGGCCTGGAGGGTCCGGCGGTGACGGTGGACACGGCGTGTTCCTCGTCCCTGGTCGCGTTGCATCTCGCCGTACAGGCGCTGCGGTCGGGGGAGTGCGACCTCGCGCTGGCCGGTGGTGTGACCATCATGTCCTCTCCGCTGGCGTTCGTGGAGTTCTCGCGGCAGCGGGCGTTGTCGGTGGACGGCCGGTGCAAGGCGTTCGGCGCGGGTGCGGACGGTACGGGCTGGGGTGAGGGTGCCGGTGTGCTGCTGGTGGAGCGGTTGTCCGACGCGGAGCGGCTCGGGCACCGGGTGCTCGCTGTGGTGCGGGGCAGTGCGGTCAACCAGGACGGTGCGAGCAACGGGCTCACCGCTCCGAACGGTCCCTCGCAGCAGCGGGTGATCCGCCAGGCGCTGAGCGCCGCCGGGTTGTCTGCTGCTGAGGTGGACGTGGTGGAGGCGCATGGTACGGGAACCCGGCTCGGGGATCCGATCGAGGCGCAGGCACTGCTGGCCACGTACGGCAAGGGGCGCTCGGCAGATCAGCCGTTGTGGCTCGGCTCGGTGAAGTCGAACATCGGACACACACAGGCGGCCGCCGGTGTGGCGGGCGTCATCAAGATGGTGGAGGCGATACGGCACGGTGTGCTGCCGGCCACGTTGTACGCGGAGGAGCGGACCGACCAGGTTGACTGGTCCAGTGGTTCGGTGGAACTGCTGGCGCATGCCCGGGAGTGGCCAGAGACTGATCGTCTGCGTCGGGCGGGTGTCTCGGCGTTCGGGGTCAGTGGGACGAACGCGCACGTGATCCTGGAGCAGGTTCCGGTTCCGGTTCCTGAACCCGAGCCTGTGGCGGGGGTGGTGGGTGCTGTGTCGTGGGTGGTGTCGGCCAAGTC
>NZ_JBIVMF010000064.1:0-10442 GCF_044752945.1 Streptomyces sp. NPDC088554
AAGGCCGATCCGGTCAAAGTGGCCCGCCGTGCCAAGTGCGCCATCCCTGCCCAGGTGGGCCATGTCGAGAAGTGGCAGCTGGCCCTCGACATGATTGACGAGACGCGGTCCTGGGGCATCGAGGTGCCCCGGGTCATCGCCGACGGCGGCTATGGGGACACCGCCGCTTTCCGGCTCGGCCTGGAAGAACGCGGTCTCGACTACGTGGTGGGCATCTCGACCACGACCACCGCGCAACCCGAGGACGCACAGCCATGCACCCCGGCCTACCCCGGCAGGGGCCGACGGCCGGATCCCGCCTATCCCGAGCCGGCACAGCGGGTGAAGAGCCTGGTCATCGCGGCCGGTAAATCTTCCGCCCGGCCGGTGCAGTGGCGGCAGGGATCACGGCCGGGCAGCGGCCGCAGCGGGCACAAGCGCATGTATTCGCGCTTCGTGGCTCTGCGGATCCGGCCCGCCGGACGTGAGATCCGCAGGGCCACGGACGCTACCGGGCTTCCGGTCCGCTGGCTGCTGGCCGAATGGCCTGCAGACCAGGCCGAGCCCGTGCAGTTCTGGCTCTCCAACCTGCCCGAGACCACCCCGCTGCCCGAACTCGTGCGCACCGCGAAGCTCCGCTGGCGCATCGAGAACGACTACCGCGAGATGAAACAAGCCCTGGGCCTGGCACACTTCGAAGGCCGGACCTGGCCGGGCTGGCACCACCACGTCACCCTCGTCTCGGTCGCCCACGCCTTCTGCACCCTGCAGCGACTGAGCCGATCCCCAAAAGAGACGGCGTCGGCCTGAGCCTCTATCGGGTCGTTCGCGAGCTGCAGATACTCCTCGTGATCTGGACCGGCGCCTGCCCCACCTGTCACCGCGACATGCCAGATCCCGCACCAACATGACCAAGCACTACTAGAGGCGTCAACCGAGCAATGTGCTGACCTTGAACCTGTACGGCGGCGGGCCCCCGACCAGGGCGAATTCGGGGGCCCGCCGCCGTCGCTCAGCGAGACCTAGACCTCGCTCGTCCGGATCTGAGCCCCGTGCTCGTTCCGCTCGTACGTACGCCGCGTGTTCTTTTCGATCTTCCGGGCGACCTCGGAGTCCAGGTCCACGCCGTTCATCTCGGCCAGGGCCGTCAAGTAGAGGAAGACGTCGGCCAGTTCTTCCCCGAGATCGGGTAGTCCCTTGCACCAGGCGGTGAAGGCTTCGCCGACCTCGGCGGTGAGGAGACCAAACTCCAAGGCCACGTCCGTGGTGTTGAACCCCTTGAGGGTCTTGTTTTCCCAGGCGAGCTTCTGGGCGGACCCGATCTCCAAGACTCCTCCAGCGGCGGTACAGCAGGTGCCTTCGAAGCCTAGCGGGAGCGGAGTGTTGGTGTGCTGGCTTCGGCAGGCCGTCACCCTGCTGAGGGGAGTTCGAGGGCCGTGGTGTCGATCGTGACCACGCGAGTGTAGTCAGCGAGGGTGGAGAAGACCCTGTCGTACCCCGTCACCAGCGCGGATACCTCCTCCAGACTGACCGCCTCACCGTCGCGCAGGAGGAGCCGCTGGCGGATGACGGCTGGCGGTGCGGTCAGGTGGATGAGCACGCCGGAACGCTCGATGACGCTCTCGGCCAGGTCGATTGCCTGGCTCCAGTTGATCCGAGACCGGCCCCGGTGAAGGGGGCCGTAGACGAGTTCGCTGATGAAGCACCGGTCGAAGAGGATCCGTCCGGGCCCGGTAAGGATGTTCCTGTAGCGGGTGGCCAGGTCGAGATGGTCGGGCGTCTTCGGGGAGTGCACAACGACGAAGCCGTGGTCCGTCGACAAGCGTTCACCGAGCGTGCTCTTGCCGACCCCGTCGCAGCCTTCCAGGACCAAGGTCTGGTATTCGCCGGCGATCTCGTCGAGGTTCATGCGGCCAGCCAGGACAGGACGGCGTCGCCATTGTCGAGGTGGGCGTCGGCGGCGTACTGGATCATGAGGTTCCGCCAGTTGGGCTCGCGGCCATGGGCGTGCGTGAACGTCGGGCGCGGTTGGAACGCTGCGATCCGTACGCCGCTGGCCGCAGCCGCACCTATGAGCAGGGCGGTTCCGGGCGGTGTTTCCGGTCCGGAGACGTCGGCCAGTAGCCGAGCAGCCGAGCACACCGCGGTCAGGTCGGCGAGGGCCCCCGCTATCGGGTCCAACGCGGTGAAGCGCTGGGGCACCACCACCGTGTGCCCGGCGTCGACACATGCCTTGGCCAGGTGATCTCGACCCCATGCCGTGTACGGCGATGCTTCGACGTAGACGGGTGCGCCGATTACGGCGGGTGCACCTATGAGACGGGGAGCACGATCCGGGAGGTCGAGCAGCGCGTCGACGGCTGCGTCGAGTGCCGTGTTCGTCTGGGCTACGTTGCGTGCCTGGAAGCCCGGAAAGCGGGACTGGGGCGGGGTCGACGGCAGGGTTGGCGGTCCGAGCTTGGTGACGCGCACGATGTGTGTGGCCACGGCCTGGAGGAGAGGGTCGGGGAATTCGAGGCGAGGGCCGGCCTCGGTCAGCGAGTAGGTCTGGAAGTCGGTGGTGAGCACGATGACTGGGACGCCCGACGCAGCGGCGTACCCGATTTCCATGCAGACCCCGTCGTCGAGGCTCGGACCGTGCAGTATTGCGACCATGGCGTCGAGGCTGCCGAGGCGTTCGCGGTCCAGCTCGAACAGACGGCGCCCTTTGACCTCGGCGACTAGGTCCTCCTCGTCGGTGTCGCAGAACGGCAGGAAGACGCGCTCTGGTCCGACTTTCGTGGAGAGTCGATCGGCGAGGTCGGCGGCGAGAGCGCGGTCGTGCGCGGCAAAAAGCCGGTGGGCTACGTAGACGGACACCGGAAGAGGACCCCAAGTCATTAGGTCAGCCGCGACGGGGCGCGGGGATCGGAAGGGACGGGGCCGCGACGTACCGAGCCGCAGCTCCAGTCGCCTCTGTCAGCGCCTGCGCGGCTGTTGCACCCTGCGAACGATGGGCCAGAAAGGTCCCGGCCAAGGTGTCGCCGGCACCGGAGACCTCGCGCGGAGGATGCGGCGGCGGAACGGCGGAGGCGACTTGGCGCCCGAAGCGCTGAACTACTGCGGCCCGGGGGCCATCGGTGATGATCACCTCCGGAAGCGCAGCGGGGTTGATCACTTGCTCCAGAAGCCGGTGCTCGGCGGCGTTGACGAACAACGTGGTCGCCTTCGGCAGCCAGGGCGCGGCAGCGCGGATCATCTCCTCCGCGCTCGGCAGGAAGAAGTCCGCGCTGAAGTCGCTCCCGTTCGCGGAGAGTCGATCGAGCACGGCCGCCACGTCCAGCGGTCGGCGGCAGCAGACGTGGTAGGTGCCGCCCGGATGCAGGTCCACATGCCTGAGCGCATGCTCGGTCAGGCCCTCGGCCACGCCGTAGTCGGTGCCTACTTCCACCAGCTCGCCTTGCAGGTCGTACCGCAAGTCGAAGGTGGTGGACACGCCGTCGACCTGGATCCGGGCCGTCCAGTCGAGCGTGTCTAGACCCGGTGCCTCCGGAAGATGCGAGAGATCGCCCCCGAGGACGCAAACCGGGGCCGCCCGGCGGCCGGCCTTCGCCGCCGCCAGGGACAGGAACAGAGCTGCGCCGCCGAGCCGGGATCCACCACGGTGATCGGGATAGCGGGTCCGGTCCCGGCTGATGTTGCCGATCATGTCAAGGCGTTCCACGGTGTCCTCCAGAAGGTCAAGCACGGCGGGCACGGTGTGCGCAGTCGACGACCTTCGAGCAGACCGGTCGCCGACGGCAGAGCTGCGGAGCGGGACCGTTCAGGTACAGGCGCTTGAAGTAGATCAAGACGAGGTGTGCGAACCAGGTTGGCTCCGCCCTCTGGGGGATTGTCACCTGGTACTCGTTGTCGGTGGCCAGCGAGCGGAACTCGGCTGAGCGGGCGTGCACGGTCGCTTCAAGGACGTGCCGCATACGTTCGTGTGCCACGGCTCCCGACGGAAGGGCGAGGCCCAGCACGGGTGCGAGCTTCGTGACCATGCCGGAGTCCACGGGGATGATGCCGCAGTGATACCCGCGGGCGTTGAGCAGTGCGCACTGGGCGACCTTGTAGGACGCACCCCGCACGCGCGAGGCGAAGTCCAGGATCAAGGCATCACAGTCGGCTGCATCCTCAGTCGGGTCCGTCCCCTCCTCCTCCCAGCCACGGAGAAGCTCCGCAAGGGAGCGCAGGTAGTCGATCCGGGTCTGTGGCAAGCCGATGGGACGCACCAGCGCTGCAAGCTCGGCGTCGGAGGCGGCAACGAGGCTCTCGAACCCACGAGCGTTCGCCGAGGCGATCACTCGGGCGTATGTCTCCACCATTCGATAGGAGACCCGGGTGGACCAGCCAGCGGCGAGCATCCGCACACGTGGATCGCTGATCGACGTCGGCCACCACCGGTTCTCGTCATGATTGGCCTCCACCTCGGCCTGCACATCCGGGAGAGCGGCGGCACAGGCCACCAGCCGGTGGACGCGCCGGATCTCAAGCGGCTTCGCCTTCGCTCTCTCGATCTTCATGAACAGACTCCAGCACGGGCGCGGGTGGCCAGAAGTGCCATGGCGAGGTTGGACGAGAAGACCGGCTTCCCGAACCGGTGCTCCAGTTCAACGACCACCGGCAGGGTGTGCCATCCGGTGCACGACAAGACGACGGCTTCGGCAGCCCCGACCGCTTCCTGCGGGAGCTGCTCCACCAGGGACAGGATCTGATCCGGGGTGATCGTGGGATAGCCGTCGGACAGGCCCAGGCTCGCATGAGCCAAGACCTCCACGCCGGCCTCGGCCAACGCCGCCGATTCCGCTTCGGTCACCAGGGCGGGGTACGGCGTAACCAGTACCACGCGTGCCACGGCTGCCTCGGTGAGAGCCCGCAGAAGGGCGTCGAAGGCGGTGAACACACCGCCCGGTAGCGGCGGACCGCCGGTGAACCCCGCTGACGTGCACGCCAGCATTACTGCGTCGAGAGGGATGTGGGACAGCGAGTCCAGCGCCTGCGCTGACGCTTCACGCAGTCCGAGCCAGAATGAGGCGTCGATCGCCGTCGTCCTGGATGCGGGTACGAGCCGCGCGTGGTGGAAGACCGTCTGGCGCAGGCCGAGCCGGGTCAATTCGGTCTCCACGGCGACGTTGGCCCAGGGCAGCAGCAGCCCCGCACGGATGGTGCGGTCCGCCGCTGCATCCAGGGCCGCCAACGTCGCGAGCGTCCCGTCACGAAGCGGATGCAACACGTTCTCCGTAGATCATGCGAGGTGCATGGCCGGTAACCACCAGCTCGCCGGTAGTGCCGAGCGGCACCGACGCATCGCGCTCGACGATCTGGATCGAGTACGAGCCCAGTCGTCGCCACCAGGTGCCGCCCTGGCCGATGAAGTAGCTGTGAAGTCCGGGCACTCGCAGACCAGTCGGGTAGACCCGCTCCTTCATCGGCTGATCCCAGGTGAAGTCGATGTCCGCCTTCCAGGAGGGGAAGTGCTCCGCCGAAGGCAGCCGCTCCAGCTCGCCGAGCGCGGCCAGCGGTGTACCGGGGAAGGCCCGTGCCAGGCGGACGTTCGTCCGATGGCACAGAAGGCCGGCGTCGAGAATCTCCGCCAGGCCCCGGAGATTCGCCACGTGGGTGCCGTGGGTCTCACCGGGCAGACCGTAGATCAGGTTCAGGCCCGGGAGCAGCATCGGCAGACCACCGGGACCACGGGCGGCGCCCGCCTCGTTCACGTGCTCGACGGCCCGCATCAGGATCTCGGGCGTGCAGGTGAGGGTGTTCCTCGCGATGACCACCGGGTCGAAGCTCTCGATGCCCATCGGGGCGCAGTTGCCCTCGGTGCAGTAGTCCGCCACCAGCTTGGCGATGCGCAGGCCGACCGGCGCGGCCACAGCGAGGGGGTCCGCGTTGTCGATGTGGAGCACTTCCAGCTCGGGGCAGCGCTCCCGGATACCGCCGAGCAGGGCGCGGATCGCGTCCTCGTCCCGGTTGCGGTAGGAGAAGAAGCAGGTCTGCTGGCCGAGTCGGAAGTTCCGAACGCTGGCGGCGTAGAGCTGGGCAGCCTCGGCGACGACATCGTCGACCTCGCGGAAGGCGACGAGAGGGGACTTCGCAGGCTCGTTGCAGAAGTCGCAGAATTTGCGCCGGGTGCAGCCGCGGTAAAGCTCCAGCTCGGCGATCGGCCGCCAGGGCATCTGCTCGACGAGCCCGGTGAAAGAGTCGCGCTCGCGCTGCATCTGCCCGTAGGGGGCGGGGCGGTGGCTACCGAGCAGGAGGTCGCCGGACGTCACCGTGTGGGTGTGGACGGCGTCAAACAGCCCGGCGTACTCCGCAGGAGCGGCCAGGGCGTAGGTGGACAACGGCCCGAGCAGGTACCGACGGCCTCGTGCACAGGCGAGCGCGCGGGAAATCTCCTCGAACGACCCGTTCACAGCATGCAGATGGACGGAGGGAACGGCGTCTCCGGCAATGACGACCACGATCTCGGCATCCCGCAGAAGCTGAATGGCGGAGTCCCGGTTGACGGTGGTCGAGTACGTGAACGGATCGCTCTGGGGTGGCTCGACGGTGGGCCCGCCGCCAGCGAGACACCAGCGGACGTCGTCGATCGTCACGTACCGGACGTCCGCGTCCGGCCTTGCCCGACGCAGTGCCGACCAGGCGTTCCGAACGTAGGTCGACAGGTACGGCGGCACGCCGAGACCGCTCGGCTCGACAGTGAAGCAGTCCAAGACGACTACTGGCTGCATGGTGTTCTCCCTCCGGTGCTGAGGGCATCGGCGACGTTCCAGCAGCGTCCTCGCTGGGATGGGCGGTCGGCCCGCAGCTCTCCCAGTCTCAGCGCTGCCACCCGTTCCGAGGAGAGGGCAGCGGGGTTGTTCGGTTGTACGGAGGTTGTTCTTTCATGCCCCTGTGTCGAAAGGCTGGGACAGAGCGTGATCGACAAGGCATCATCTACGCATGGGAAGTGCAAGGGGGGCTGGCGAGACCAACGCCGCGCTCGCTGCTGTGATCTCGGAGGCCGGTCGTTCGCATGCCGCCCTTGCCCGCAAAGTCAACGAACTGGCCGCGCTGCAAGGCGTGGTAACGCGTTACGACAAGGCGTCCGTGACCCGGTGGCTGCAAGGTATGACGCCTCGTGATCGCGCTCCGGAGTTCATCGCCGCTGCCCTGGCCGATTTCTTAGGACGCCCCATCGCGCCCGTCGACCTCGGGTTCGCAGAGCAGGGCCAGCGTCCCGTTGTCGCACGGGCCTTGACGTACCGTGAAGACGTGGGTGAAACACTGCACACGCTCGCGGAGCTGGGCTCCACTGACATCTCGCGGCGCAGCCTGCTCGGGGCCGTGCCGTTCGTTGCGTTGGCCCTCATGGACCCTCAACGCCAGTGGCTCCTCTGGCTCCTTGAGGACGATCAGGCTCCACGCCTAGCCGCTGTCGCCGACGGTGGGCCCGTCGAGCAGGTCCAGTCGATGATCGAAATGTTCGACGAGATGGACAACCGCTTCGGCGGCGGCGGGGTCAGAGCGAGCATCGTGCACTACCTGAGCACCCAGCTCGCACCCATGCTGCAGCAGCGCAACATGCCCAGCCACCAGCGCCGACTCCTGTACACCTCGGCCGCGAAGATGGCCGCGACCGCTGGCTGGTGCTCGTACGACACCGCCGACTACGGGCTCGCCGAGCGTTACATGATCCAAGCACTGAGGCTGTGCGCCGAGGGCGGCGACCGTGTGCTCGGCGGACAAATCCTGGCGGGCATGTCCCACCTGGCCACCAGCCTCGGCAACCCCGCTGAAGGCGTCTCGCTCGCCCGAGCGGGCATCGCGACCGCCAAGTTGTCGGGCAGCCCGCTGGGACTCATGCGGTTGCACGCCATGGCCGCCCGCGGTTACGCCGCTCTCGGCGACACCCGACAGGCCACGGCTTCCCTCCACGCGGCTGGCAAGGGACTGGAAATCAGCCGGGGGCCGGCCGAGGAATCTCCGTGGGTCCGCTTCCTGGACCACCACTATCTCGAAGCCGAGGCCGCCCTGGTCCACCGTGACCTCGGCGAGGCCGCTCAGGCCGAGCGCCTCGCCAGCGCGTCGGTTGAGGCAAACAGCGACCGGCGCCGTCGGCAGGCGATCAGCCGCTCGGTACTCGCCACGGCGTTCCTCCAGCAGGACAGGCTGGACGAGGCAGTCGGCACCGCTAGCAACGCCCTGGACCTACTCAGCGGCGTTCACAGCGAGCGGTCAGTCCAGGCACTGCGCGACTTCCGCACGCGACTTGCTCCTCACCGAGGCGAGCCGATCGTGCGCGAATTCGAACTCCGGGCCAGGCCCATACTCGGCACTGCGGCCTGACCCGCTCAGTCAGTACCCCTCCGGCGTAGGCGCGTTCTGCCCCTTGTCGACAGGCAGGTTGACTCCTGTCACCCCCCGGGATTCGTCGGAAAGCAAGAACGCGATCACGTCCGCCACTTCCTCCGGACGCACCAGGTCGCCGCCGGGGAACTCGGCGCGGAAGCGGTCGAAGGCCGCTGGGTCCTCTTGACGCATCCGGTCCCATCGCTTGCCCGGGATGAGCATCGACCCGGGGGAGATCGCGTTCACGCGGATGCCGTCCGTGGCCAGCTCCCTCGCCAACGACGACACCATCTGGATCTGGGCTGCCTTCGCCGCGCCGTACTGAGCCTGTGGACCCGGCTTCCAACCGGAGATCGAAGCCACCACGACGATCGGGCCGCCGCCAGCAGTCCGCAGGTGTGGCGCACCTGTGGCGACCAGCCGCGCGACATGGCCGACGTTCATCTCCCATGTTGCAGACCAGTCTTGAGCTGTTGCCTCGGCGATCCCTCGACCACGCGCGCCGCCGGCGCAGGCGACGACGCCGTCCAACCCGCCCAGCACTGACGCTGCCTCATCTACGAACCGCTCCAGCAACTCCGGCGCGGTGACGTCCAGGGGCCGGGTGAACAGTGCGTCGGGCGAACCGAGCGAACTGCGAAGCGCCTCCAACGGCTCGGGTTTCCGAGCACACGTCGCCACTTGCGCTCCCTCCGAGAGCAGCAGGCGCACGACGTACTCGCCCAGCCCTCTGGAACCCCCCGTCACCACGATTCGTCGCCCCTCGAACCGCCCCTTTACCGCTCGCTTCCCGTGGTCACTCTCTGCACTCGTCATCCGTACAACCCTTCACCAACCATGCCGACCCGTGTGGCCGGAGACATCCTCCCTGCACCCTTCTTAACGCGGCACGAGGGCGGTTCTCTTATGGACGTACCCGGCCCGGGGAAAACCGTGCAGTCGGCGATCCGCCAAGTATCGGTCCCGCGGATCCGGAGACGGCGCGGACCCGGGATGCCGTCTGCCATTGCTCAATCGCCGATGCCGGGTTCGGCGGCCCCATCACGAAACGAGCGAGAGCCAGCGAACGCACCCCGCGCTCCTCTCCCAACTCGGGAGGCACACCGTGTCCCAGGCACCACACTCGCGCAAAAGCCTCATGTTGGCTGATACCCCCAACGCCGTTGGCTTGGCGCGGTTGCACACCGCAGACGTTCTGTCCCGCTGGGGCGTGCACGCCGACATCGTCGAGACCGTGCAGCTTCTGGTGTCGGAGTTGGCTACGAACGCAGTCCGGCACCCCAAGGAGGGCGAGGAAGACACCTCCCCGTTCTCGGTGCGGAACACGGTGCAGACCTTCGAACTCACGCTGGAGATGCTCGGCGATGCGGTGAGGGTATCGGTGTGGGACCGCGACACGAGGCCGCCGGTGCTGAAACAGGTCGGCGTGGAGGCGACGGGGGGCCGTGGCATCTTCATCGTCGCGGTGATGAGCAGGCGCTGGGGCCACTATCCGGCGCGCGGTATGCCCGGCAAGGTGGTGTGGGCCGAGATCGGTCTCAATCCCGCCAACCGAGTTGGTGGAGACGAGAGGTCGGCGCGCTCTCCGGACCGGCCTCCAATAGCCGGCCCCGGGAAGCTGAGGGCGCCACGAGTCGATCCGAACCTGATCGGCCGCGTGCTCGTAGGGGTCGGGCGCATCTGAGCCGTGGACGAGACGGAAGAAGTCAGCCCGGCGCCCAAGCTCGGCAGGGAGCTCTCCTCCTGGGAACAACGTCTCTTCGACGGAGTGCGCATGGTGAGCGCCGACGAGCAGGCGGAGATAGCGGCTACGCCCCGCCACCGCGCAGACGGTTCCATTCGAGCAGCGTCGCTTCATGAGTCCCACTGGTACGGCCAGCGGCTGAGCGGAGGGGCTGGCGCTCGGCGCGACGAGGAGTAGTCGTCCGCAAAGGCCCCACAGCTCGCTGACGGCTCGCCCTGGCGAGCCCTCTGCGGTCGCCGCGGTATGGAGACGGCAGTCGCCGAGCACCTGTGTCAACGGCCTCGTAGTGCTCCCCGTGGGCGGCCAGTGATCTTCCCCGCTGGTGGCCTCGTGGGTGTCCCTGGTGGCGGCCAGATAATCTCCC
>NZ_JBIVMF010000065.1:0-9672 GCF_044752945.1 Streptomyces sp. NPDC088554
CCAGTTCTACCGGGGCTCCGCTCCTCATGTCCGCCGAAACCGCACCTCAAGGCCCTCTGGACAACGCAGCCAGAGCCATAACTTCACGGCCTTGGTACTAGCGGGGGAGACGGGACGCCGCCGATACCGAGATCCCCAGGCATCATTCCGGCTTGCCTGCAAGACCTATATGCCGAATTGGACGAGGCCCTCACCGTATGGGGCGAGGTCGAGGTGCAGATGCTGCGGCACTATGTCGCCTACCGGCTGATGGTGAACCGTGCCTCAGTCGTCTTCCGCCCCGCGCACGAGGTGATCCTGCTCTACCTCACTCTCGATCCGGACACGGCCAAGCTAGAAGAGGGGTTCACTCGCGACATGCGCGGTATCGGGCATGTCGGGACCGGTGATCTAGAAGTGCGGATCGCATCCGCTGCCGACCTGGACAGAGCAGCACCGCTGATCCAGCGAGCTTTTGAGGCAGCCTAAAGCTGCTGGGAAGGCGCAGCACGCCTTCCCAGCAGCTTTAGGCTGCCTGGCTGGTTTAGGGAGCACCCTCACAGCAAGGGCCTGCAACCGCTAATCATCAACAAGCATGCTCGCCTGGCCCGCGTGCTGACTTGGTACCCGATCAGCCCAGGTTGGAAGCTTTCCGCCACGCCGACCAGCGTTATATGTCTGCCGAATCACCTGGTCAATTCCCTGCGCCACTGTGCTACCCGTCGCCTCTCGAAACCCCTTACCCTTGCCCACCAGGCTAGAGGGACCACCGGGGAACTTCGCCAGCTTCTTAACCAGAACATTCCGGTTTAGGTACGGGCACTCCGTCAACACAGCAGCAATGCCGAGGATAACGTAAGCATTAACCGACTCGGCAGTGCGCCCCCATGCTTCCGATGCGATTTCCAGCACCGATTTAAGCGTGACGCCCGGCTCGGGCGATAAGCGATAGACCGCACGAAGGGCAGCAACGGCGCTAATGCCACCACCATCAGAGATCTTCCAGCCAACCGCTGAAGCAATTCTGGTAATTTCAAGAGCTTCCGATCTTCCAGCCGTCACTTCTGCAATAAATTTATAGATGGGCTGCACCCTACGATTGTCATTCAATCCCAGAAACAGCTCCGCCTCCTCCGCCTTGCTCAGACCTCGAAACACTTTCACCTTGATTTTAATTTCTCCGCGCTCAGCCGCACCACACAGGGCTCCGCGATTCTGCCCGTCGAGCCAAACATAGGTTCCATCAGCACGAGCTGAAACCTGTGGCACACCTAGCCGTTTAACGTCAAACCCCTCCCTAAGCTTTCTGGCGACCCACGCCCTGTCAACGGGGCGCGTATTGACATCTGGATCTGTGGTGACTTGATTGGGGGCCAGCGACTCGATCTCTGACGTGTACGAGGTCCTACTCATTGATACCACCTTGCAGTCGCGCGATAAGGCAAAGCAGACTTTTCCGACTACTCTTGAGCTCACCAATCAGACGCCGACGCTCACCTAGGGGAATGTGACTGAAATCTACAATACTATCCAACCCTGCGGAAACACCAGAAATTGTATTCACGCCGCGATGCAGGTCAGCGTTACTACGCTTCCGCTGATTAACTCGCCACTCCGATTCATTTTGCGGTTCGCGCATCGGAGCGGCCTCAACGGCGGGCGCGGCAAAGCTTTTCAGACGCCCGTCCACGAGAGGGTGAAGCTCAGCCAGGGAGGAGGGGATTTCTCCAGAGCCCACAAGGGCGTGCAGGTACTCGAACAATCGACTTGGAGACCAATCAGCAGGCATCTCCTCAGCCGCATTCAACATCAGCCGGAGAACCCGTCGCGCCCGATCGGCCTGTAGAGACAACCCAGAATTATGATCGTTCGCTTTTCCCGCGATTGAGCGAATACGCCAATAGACACGCGACTGGAATCCAAGGGCGGGAGCCACATGAGTATCATAAGTAAACCCTTTAGCTGGAACCCCTTGAGGGCGCGGGAGCGCATGCAGGCGCATGGCGGCCTCAAGTCTCTCCATAGGATTCATGTGGACTACATATCGGTTGTCGCGATTCATATGCTCGCGAAAGTGATTGCACGCTTCGAGCACGTCTTCAGCGACCAGCACTGGAACATTTCGCATTGCTGCAGATTTACAAGCTGCGAGACGCCTGTATCCACTGAGCAGCACATTACTTTCCGCTGCGATCAGAAGCGGCTCCCTGAGCCGGTTGGATCGAATTGACATTTTGAGCCCTTCTACATCGCCAGATGAATCGCGACTAGAAGGTTCTGCAACGATCTCACTTAATGCGATTGTCGTACTCTTCACGCCCACCCGTTCCCTCTATGCATCGGATGCCTAACGCGAGAGAAACATATGACGTCATGACGCTTGCAACAAGTCGCCCTAGTCCGCTCACGGATGATTGCCTGTATGACAATTCACTCGACCGAGTGGGCAGGTTGTGACGCAACATCGGTGGCTGCCTGGATAAAAGGCGTCATGTCAAGGCTGTGTGCCTTTCACAAGAAGCACGGTGAGCTTCGCTTACGGAAGTTGACCGCTGATCCGGGAACGAGTGGAGTTATGTCCTGGGCCGAACGGTGCGACCTTGGGTTCTGACGGCCTCTCCGCCTGGCGGAGGATGTGACTGGCAAGCCTTCACGAGAGGCTGCTGTGAGCAAAGGGCGGCTGGTGGCATCGGTTCTCGATGCCACCAGCCGCCCTTTTGCGTCTGCGGTCCGTCAACCCCCGCCATGGTCGGTCTCATGCCGACGCTTCCGGTCCTGCCAGGACGAAGTCGTCCTGGGTCAGTTCCGCCTGGAGCCTGCGCTCGGCGACCGCTGCGTAGTGCGACGACAGCTCGACGCCCACGAACCGGCGCCCCTCGCGGAGTGCCGCGACTCCCGTGGAGCCACTGCCGGTGAAGGGGTCGAGGACGGTCCCGCCCCGGGGGCAGATCTGGACGAGCTGCTGCATGATCTCGACCGGCTTCTGGGTGATGTGGACCCGGTCCTTGCGGGGCTGGGAGGCGGTGAAGTGGCCGGGAAGGTAGAGGTCCCGGTCCTTGGCGAGGCTGCCCTTGACTCCCCAGGTGATGAACTCGGCGGACTGCTTGAACCCGCCCTTGCGGGGCCGGCTGGCGGGCTTGATCCACGGGATCGTGCCGCTCCAGGTCCAGCCCGCCATCTGCAGGGCATCGGATGTGGTCGGTTCCTGGCGCCAGTCCGAGAAGACGATGGCGACCGAGTGCTCGGTGGAGGCCCGGTACGCCTCGGTGAGCAGGGCGGTCAGCCAGCTCCGATAGCTCCTCTGGTCGCGGTTCTCGCCGGGGAAGTTCTGCAGGTCGTGCGCACTGTTGCTGGTGACGTACTTGGCTCGCGCGGTGCGACCGGTGCGGTCCGAACTGGTACGCCCGCCGGAGTTGTACGGCGGGTCGGTGATGACGGCGTTGACGCTCTCGTCCGGGAGGGTCTTCAGCACGGTGAGGGCATCGCCTCGGTGCAGCGTGTAGCTCATGTGCGGGGCCTCTTTCAGGGCACTGCGGGACTGGACCCGCTCCGGACGCCGCTCAACAGCGTTCGTTTCGAGCGGGGTTGCACCGGAGGTTAGTCGCGAATTCCGGCCGCACCTAACGAGCCGTGTCTCTGTCCGAGGCCGAGCCCGAGAGCCGTTTGGTGCGGCCGGAATCCCGGTCTACTGTCTCGCCATGTCACCGGGACGGAGCAGCGCTCCAACCCCGCTGACCTGTGCTTATCCGTGTTGTCTCGTCCGGATGGGCAGTATGGCAGGCCAGTTAGCCCCTCGTCCGAGAAACCGTGAGGAGACCCGGTGTACCGCCTGAGATTACGAGCGCGGCTGGCTGCCGCGCTTGACCCGAGACCGGCGTCCGGGAGCTACCAACTCCCCTGACCCGGGCCCGCCCTGAGAGGCGGATTCACATCGGCGCGGTGCCGACGGCTTTGCACGAGAAGTCGGCACCGCGCCTCCTACGAACCACGAGGAGCCGCTGCGATGCAGCATGCCCTGACACCCCCGTGCCCCGACCCAACACCGCTGTCCGTCCGGCACCGCCGTACCGGTGAACGGCAGCGGCGATGAAGAAGACCACCGGAGCCGTCGTCGGTCTCTTCGCATCCGGCCCGCTGCTGCTGGCCGTTCCCATCCTCGCCATCGGTGCCGGTACGGCTTCGGCCTCCTGCTCGACCGGCGGTGCACAGGCTGTGGATACCGCAGCCGTCGCCACTCAAGTGAAGGCCATCCTGGACGGCGGCGACAAGGGCTCGGCCTCCGTGCCGGGTCTCGATGACCCGGCCGAGCAGGTGCCCAACGCCAAGACGATCCAGGCCACCGGCGTCGCGATGAACATCCCGGCCCGGGGGCAGGTCGTGGCCCTGGCGACCGCCCTGCAGGAGAGCGGCCTACGGAACTTGACCTACGGCGACCGCGATTCGCTGGGTCTGTTCCAGCAGCGGCCGTCGATGGGCTGGGGCACAGCGAACCAGATCCTCGACCCGGTGCACGCCTCGACCAAGTTCTACGAGGGGCTCAAGAAGGTCTCGGGCTGGCAATCCCTGTCGGTCACTCAGGCCGCCCAGGCGGTGCAGCGGTCAGGCTTCCCGGAGGCATACGCCAAGTGGGAGCCCCTGGCCACCGCCCTACAGAAGGCCATCGAACCCCTGCTACCGAAGTCCGGTAACGGGCCGCCGAGTCCTTCGCCGTCCGGCTCGGCCGGCCCCGGCGGCCCTTCGCCCAGCACGACGGGTGGCTGTTCGGCAGACGGAGACGGGACCGACTTCGGCACCATCCCGCCCGGCGCGGTGCCAGCCGAGTACAAGATCCCGGCAGATGCTCCACGAGAGGTCCAGACGGCGATCCGGTGGGCGCTCGGTCAGCTCGGTACGCCTTACCAGTGGGGCGGGAGCTGTACCGACTCCCACGGCAAGAACCCCATGGGCCGGTGCGACTGCTCCTCTCTGATGCAGGGCGCGTACAAGGCCGCCGGGGTCACTCTGACGCGTACGACGTACACGCAGGTCAAGGACGGCAAGGCGGCATCCGTCGATGCTCTTCAGCCGGGAGACCTCCTCTTCACCAGGGGGACGGCCGCCGTACCTGAGCACGTCGGCATGTTCATCGGGCAGGGCTTGATCGTCCACGCGCCGCGCACCGGCGACGTGGTCCGCATCTCGACCCTTGCGTCCTGGAGGCCGCAGGTTCTCGCGGTCCGCCGAGTCGTCTGACCGGCGCTTTTCTCCCCTCTCCCCTTTCCTCGCACCGCCGCTCCGCCCTCGCGAGCTTTGACGTGCAGTCAATCGAACTGGAGTTCCCTATGTATCTCGCTGACCAGATCATCCAACTCGCCTACGACCCCGGGATCAAGCCGAACGAGGGCGGCTTGCCGGGCCTGTCCGTCCTCAAGCAGGTTATGGGCTCGATCAACCTCTTCGGCCTCATCGCCGTGGTCGGTGCCCTCGCCGTCAGCGCGGGCGTGTGGGCCTGGGGCCACCACTCCGGCGGCCACCAGTCCGAGGCGAACGGCAAGAAGGGCGTGCTGGTGAGCGCCGGCGCGGCCCTTCTGCTCGGCGCGGCGAACGGCGTGGTGGCGTTCTTCAGCACGCTGGGGACGCAGGTCCACTGATGGCTCAACACTCCACCCACCCCAGCGGCGCATCTCGCGTGCGCCGCCGGGCGCTGCTCGGCACCGTCGTCCTGGTGGTGCTCGTCGCCCTCGTCGGCCTGGCCGCGTACCTCACCCGCGATGGCAGGAGCCCCTCCGAAACTCCTGCTCCACCCTCGAGTTCGCCCACGGCTTCCTCCTCATCTTCGCCGTCCAGTCCGCTCACGCCGCACACCGGTCCTCGTGCCCTCCCGGTCCCGCCGAAGACCCATGACCCGATCGCGTTCGGGAAGGCAACCGCAGCAGCGCTGTGGTCCTACGACACCCGTGCGTACTCGCAGACCAAGCTGCGAACCGCCCTGCGCGGGTGGCTGACCACGGAGGCGAAGTACGCCGACCCGGCCTCGGTCGACAAGATCGTGCCCTCGCCCGTGCTGTGGAAGGAGATGGCCGCCAACGGCCAGTTCGCCACCGCCGACGTGCACGAGGGGCACTTCCCGAACGCGTTCACCCAAGCCCTTCAGGAAGACCCCGGCGCGATCACCCAGGCATACGTCTACGCCGTCACGGTCTCCGGCAAGCAGTCGATCGCCTGGAAGGGCTCGCCCGCCGGCGGCGCGGAGAGCCGTAGCACCACCCTCGCGGTCCAGTGCCGGCCCGACCATCACTGCGCTCTGGTCGGCGTCATGCCGTCCGTCGCGCCCTGACCCCCGTCTTAAGAAAGGAGGCACGACCATGGGAGTCTGCGACTTCCCACTGATGGACAAGGTGTGCGGCGCCGTCGACTTCGCCACCAACCCCGCCGGAGCCGTCACCGACGGCATCGGCGCGTGGATCGCGAAGTCGGCGGGCGAACTGGCAGCCAGCGCGGCGGATCTCGCCGCCAATGCCGTCAACCAGACGACCGCCATCGACCTCAACGCCGGATGGTTCCGGGACAACTACGAGCTGCTGCTGCCCATCGGGCTCTCGCTGACCGTCGGCACGTTCTGCATCCAGCTCATGTTCGCCGCCTGGCGGCGCGACGATCGCGCCCTGGCCCAGGCCGCGATCGGCACCATGACCGGCATCCTGTTCAGCTTCTGCGCCATCGCCTTCACCACCGTTGCCATCACCGTGGTCGACGCATTGTCCGCCGGCTTGTTCCAGGCGGCCAACACCTCGGTCGACGACGCGATCCGGCGCGTGGTGAAGGTCAACCAACTGGGAGCGATGTACGGCCTGGGCTGGGGCGTCCCAGCCCTGGTCGCCTTGGGCTGCGCGATCGGCGCCTTCCTGTACTGGGGCGTGATGGTGGCCCGGAAGGTCGGCGTCCTGGTCATGGTCGCCCTCGCAGTCTTCGCCGGGGCCGGCGGTGGCTGGGAGGTCGCCAAGCGGTGGCGACGCGGCTGGATCGAAGCCACCGCCACCCTGGTGGTCTCCAAGCTCCTGATGACCGTCGTCTTCCTGATCGGCGTCTCCGCCATGGGCAAGACCGACGCCAACGACGGCATGTCGGCCCTGTCCGACGCGATGGCTGGCATCGTCGTGATGGTCCTGGTGCTCCTGTGCCCCTACGCGACGTACAAGTTCGTCCACTGGGCCAGCGACGGCGGCGGCCACGACGACCTGCACCGCACCGGTGTTGCCGGCATGGCGGTCGCCGCAGGGGCTGCGAAGACTGCGGGCAGCCTGGCGGTGCAGGCCGGCACCGGCACGCCTGCACCGCAGGGGCCAAGCCAGGTCCCCGGCGCGGGCAGCGACGGTGTTGCCTCCGGCATCAACCCCTCCGGCGGAAACCTCAGCAAGGAGGGTATCGACGCCGGTCCGTCCAAGCCGCAGACCCGCTTTCGGTACGGCGAGGATCCGAACGCCACCGGTGACAAGGGCCGGGCTCTGATCCAGCGCCCCGGAATCCCACCGCTGATCACGCGTCCCGGTGGGGACGAAGCGGAAGGGACCGGGGTGGCCGTCCAGGGCGTTACGGGCGGCTCCGGTCATCTCGCCGGTACGTCGGCGCCGGGCGGCAGCATGGCCTCCATGACACCTGTCGGCCCCGCGCGCTCGGCCGTCGGCATCCCGGCCTCACCGCCGCCTCCCGCAGGACCGTCGGCGGCCGGTTCTCCGACGCCGGTGAACTGGGTGTTCCCCACCCAGCCGCCGTCGGGTTCCTGACCCACCACACCCCGGGGGCGAGCCGTACGACACTGCCCGCCCCCGCCCCACCCCGACCAGCAGAAAGGGTTTCGCCATGATGTCCAAAAGAGCGCCGCGCGCCCCGTCCTCCGCCCGCTCCCACCGTCTGGAACCACCATGTCCGGCAAGCACCAGGCCCCCACGGCCACCGTGAAGTTCCCCCACCGCAGCAGGCGCGGCATTCTGCTCGGTCTGACCGCCCCGCAACTGATCGTCGCCAGTCTCACCGGCCTTCTCCTGCTCGCCGTGGTCCTGGCCCGCGGCGTGGTCGGCGCTCTCCAGCTCATCCCGTTGTGGGCTGTCATCGGCCTCCTGGTTTTCGTCCGTCACCGGGGCCGTGCCCTGGCGGACTGGGCTCCGATCGTCACCCGGTACGTCCTGCGCCGGATGCGCGGTCAGCTCGTCTGGCTCACCCGGCCCTCCCGCCGGCCGGCCCGCGAAGGGCTCCTCCACCTACCTGGTACCGCGGTGAGCCTGCGCGTGGTCACCGCGCCCGACGGCCGGTACGGTGCGGTCCACGACCCGCACAGCAGCACGCTGACCGCCGTGGTCAAGGTTTCCTCCCGTGCCTACGCGCTCCTTGACCCGGGCACCCAGCAGGCCAACGTCAGCGGCTGGGGACGCGCGCTGGCCGCGCTCGCCCGCACCGGGCAGATCGCCCGCATCCAGGTGATCGAGCGCACCGTCCCCGACTCCGGCGACGCGCTTCGCCGCTACTGGGAAGAGCATGGCCAGCCGCACGCCCCCATGGCAGGCGCGATCTACAGCGAACTGATCCAGAGCGCCGGCCCGGCAGCCGCCCCGCACGAGACGTACGTCGCTGTGTCGCTCGACATCAAGGCGACGCGACGGCTGATCAACCAAGCCGGCGGCGGCCTCACCGGGGCCTTCAGCGTTCTGGCGCAGCTGACCTCGACCTTCGATCAGGCCGCGCGGACCGCCGGGCTGAATCCCGCCGGCTGGCTCACTGCCCGCGAGATCGCCGCCGTCGTACGTACGGCGTACGACCCGAAGGCGCTCGCGGCGCTGGACCGGTGGTCGACCGCCGGCCGTCCGGAGGCGGAGCCCGCTGCTGCCGGTCCGGTCGTGGTCATCGAGAAGGCCAACCACATCACGACCGACTCGGCCGTCCACGCCACGTACTGGGTGGAGAACTGGCCGAGGACCGAAACCAGCGCGGGCTTCCTGCACCAGCTCCTGTTCACCGGCGGGATCCGGCGCACGCTGTCGCTCTCCTACGAGCCGAAGGGACTGGACGCCGCCCTGCGCGATGTCCAGCGCAAGAAGGCCAGCGTGATCGCTGATGCCGCCGAGCGGGCCCGGCGCGGCCAGGTCGACTCCGAGGCGGACTCGATCGAGTACCAGGACATCAAGTCCCGTGAGCGCCAGCTCATCGCCGGGCACGCCGATGTCGCCCTGACCGGGCTGCTGACCGTCTCGGCCGACTCCGAGGAGGAACTCCGTTCCGCGTGCGCGGTCGTGGAGACCGCGGCGGTCGGCGCCCAGCTCGATGTCCGGCCGCTGACCTGGCAGCAGGCCGAGGCGTTCACCGTAGCTGCTTTGCCGCTCGCGCTCGCAGCCTGACGCCGGCCCCGTCTTCCCTTCGAAAGAGCACTCTCATGTCCCGCACCGCCAGTTCGACCGCGCAGGACTTCGTGCCCTTCGCCACCGCCGCGCTCGACTTCCACCGCGCACTCAACATCCCCGGCGGCCCCCTGGTCACCACCCGGGCCGAGCTGGACGCCCTGCACGCCCACCTCGTCGCACTGCACGGGCTGCTCGACGCCCACGCTGCCCGTACCGGTCAGCTCGTTCTAGTGCCGCATCAGGCAACGTTTGCCCTGTTGTGGCGCGCCGTCCGGGTGTCGGCACGGACGGCACGGACCCGTCATGCTGGTCCCGTGGCAGA
>NZ_JBIVMF010000066.1:0-9225 GCF_044752945.1 Streptomyces sp. NPDC088554
ACGTTCGAACGCCAGTGGCGCGAAATCCGGCACGGCAGCCTGCTGGAAGGCTTCCCCGAGTACGTCGGGTACGAGGGGCGGGCAGTAGAAATCCGCCTCTACAACATCGGGATCATCCCCGGCCTGTTGCAGACACCGCGCTACGCAAGGGTGTTAGCAGACAGCGCCGTACAGCGGGGGGCCATCACGCCCGAACAAGCAGATGAACGCGTCTCGTTCCTGGCAGAGCGACAGTCGGCGCTGATCCGGACTCGGCCTCCCATGATGATCGTGGTGCTAGACGAGAGCTGCATCCGTCGGTCCATCGGTGATGCAGCAGCCATGGAAGCGCAGTTGGCGCAGCTGATCGAGTTCGCCAGGCAGCCGAACACCATGCTTCAGATCGTCCCGTTCGACATGAGCCACAGACCGTTCCATCTGCCGATAACCGTACTGACGATGCCGGACCGCTCGCTGATGTCGTACGCCGAGTCAGCACAGCGGGGCCATCTTGAGCGGGAAAGTACAGCTGTACTGCCCATATTGACGGCCTACCATCAGCTACAGGCGGAATCTCCCTCCCAGGCTGCATCCGTGGCCATGATCAGCCAGATCCGAAAGGGTAAACCGTGACGACCGAAACCCCGCGTTGGTTCAAGTCCAGCTACAGCGACAACGGCGGCGACTGCATTGAGGTCGCCGCCAACCTCGTCGCCTCGCACGGCGTGGTCCCCGTCCGCGACTCCAAGAACCCAACAGGCCCGTCTCTGAACGTCCCCGCCGACGCGTTCACCTCCTTCGTAACGGGCATCAAGACAGGACCGTTTGCCACCAACTGAAGGGCATCCCGTGGCGTCGACCGAAACCCCGCATTGGTTCAAGTCCAGCTACAGCAACAACGGTGGCACCTGCGTCGAGTGGGCTCCCGCGTACGCGTCCGCTACCGGCGTGGTCCCCGTCCGCGACTCCAAGAACCCAACAGGCCCGGCTCTGAACGTCCCCACCGACGCCTTCACCTCCTTCGTGGCAGGCGTCAAGGGCGGTGCGTTCACCAACTGATCCGGAGCCCCGCCACCCTCCAAAGCCTCGGGTGTCGGGGCTCCGTCATGCGTCAGGCAGCGCGCCCCCGAGCCCGACCCGCCGGCGCCCGGAGCGTGCGGCCACGAGACGCGGGTCCAGGGCAGGTCCAGGGCGGGTCCGGAACGAGTCCGGGGCGGGGGCGGCGGGCTCCCTGGGGGACCGCAAAGCCGGTCACCGTACAGGACAGAGCCCTGACGCTCCGACAACTTCCCTCTTGAGTGATCTTTCCCACACAGCATGATCCTTCTCTCAAGGGTACGAACTCCCACCCCTCCAACGGCATGATGAGCGGACCATTCGCTTCCAGCACCCCCCATGCCCCGGGAGTCACAGCTTTGTCCGATGTACGGCAGTCTCCGCCCCGCTCACTCGCCGTCGTCGGCGTCGGACCCCGTGGCACCTCGGTCCTCGAAAGAGTCTGCGCGTCCGTGCCCGAGCTGGCATCGGACATATCCCTGACGGTGCACCTGATAGATCCGGCGCCCCCGGGCGCGGGCCAGGTCTGGCGCACCGACCAGTCGGCGGAGCTGCTGATGAACACGGTGGCCTCGCAGGTGACCGTGTTCACCGACGCGAGCGTTGGCTGCGAGGGCCCGATACGCCCGGGGCCGAGCCTGTACGAGTGGGCCTCGGACCGCCCGGACGAACGGCTCGGCCCCGACGACTACCCCAGCCGGGCGGCGTACGGCCGGTATCTGGAGTGGGCCTTCCGTACGACGGTCGAGGGCGCCCCGGAGAACGTGACGGTGGTGACCCACCGGGCGCGAGCGATCCGCCTGGAGGATGATCCGGGTGACCCGGACAGTACGGGCGAGGCGCCCGCCGACACCACCACCGACACCACCGCGCGGCGCCCGCCCCAGCGGCTCACGCTCGACGACGGGACAGCGATTTCCGGCCTGAGTGCCGTCGTCCTCGCACAAGGGCATCTTCCGGTCGTTTCCGGTCAGACCGAGGCGGCGCTCGCCGCGTACGCCACCCGGCACCGGCTGCGCTATCTGCCGCCCGCCAACCCCGCCGATGTCGATCTCTCCGCTATCGGCGCCGGCGAACCGGTGCTGCTGCGCGGGCTCGGGCTGAACTTCTTCGACCACATGGCACTGCTGACGGCGGGCCGGGGGGGCATTTTCTCGCCGAACACGGAAGGTGTTCTCGTATACCACCCGTCCGGCCGGGAGCCCCAGTTGTACGCGGGATCCCGGCGTGGCGTGCCGTACCAGGCGCGCGGTGACAACGCGAAGGGGGCCTCCGGCCGGCACCTGCCGCTCCTACTGACCCCGGATGTGATCGAGGCGTTCCGCAAGCGCGCGGACGGCGGCGATCCGCCGGACTTCCGGCGGGAGATCTGGCCGCTGGTCGCGAAGGAGGTGGAGGCCGTGTATTACGCGACGGCCTTCGGGACCATGGGCCGCGAGGGCCACTCCCCCTCGCGGGACCCCTTCCTCGGCCGCTTCCTCTCAGCTCCGCACGGCAGCGCGCGGGAGGCCGCCGTCCTCGACGACGCGGGCATCGCGGCGGCGGACCGCTGGTGCTGGGAGCGGGTCTCCCGGCCGTACGGTACGGAGGAATTCCGCGACCCGGCGGACCATCGTGCCTGGTTGCTGGCCCATTTGCGCAAGGACGCGGCAGAGGCGGCGCTCGGTAATCTGACCGGTCCGGTGAAGGCCGCCCTCGACGTACTGCGGGATCTCCGCAACGAGCTGCGGCAGATCGTGGACCACTCCGGGCTCTCGGGAACCTCCCGGCGCGACCATCTCGACCGCTGGTACACACCGCTGAACGCGTTCCTCTCCATCGGGCCGCCGCGCCGCCGTATCGAGGAGATGGCCGCCCTGATCGAGGCGGGTGTGCTGGATGTGATCGGGCCACGCACGACCGTACGGATGGCCGACGGAGTGTTCGTCGCGGAGTCCCCCGAGGTGCCCGGGTCGGCCGTACGGGCGGCCACACTCGTGGAGGCCAGGTTGCCGGAAACGGACCTCCGGCGCAGTTGTGACTCCCTGTTGTCACAGTTGCTGAAGACAGGGCAGTGTCGCCCGCACACCATCAGTGGTTACGAAACCGGTGGCCTGGATGTAACCCAACGCCCCTACTACCTGGTAGATCGTCAGGGGGAGCCCCATCCGCGGAGGTTCGCCATCGGTGTGCCCACAGAAGGGGTGCACTGGGTGACCGCGGCGGGCGCCAGGCCCGGGGTGGACTCGGTGCTGCTCTCGGATACGGACGCGGTCGCCCGCGCCGTACTGCTGCTGCTCGGGGAACGGGGAGCCGCGGAAGCGGGCCGGGCGACGAGAACCGACTCTTTGCAAAAGGTTGAACTTGCAAGCATCGGTCAGGATTGCCTAACGTAGGCCGGGAGAGCGCTCGTCGGTCCACCCCCACACGATCGAAGGAGTCCCCCCAATGAATCTGAACGCCCGTCTCAATCACGCCCAGCCGTACGCGCTCGGCGTGTTCCGCATCGTCGTCGGCCTGCTGTTCACCTGCCACGGTCTCGGATCCCTCTTCGGAGCCTTCGGCCGGGACGCCGCGGCGAGCGGTGCGTGGCCGGGCTGGTACGCCGCGGTCATCGAACTCGTCGGTGGCGCACTGGTGTTGCTGGGCCTTGGCACCCGGTGGGCCGCGATGGTGTCCTCCGGCTCCATGGCCTACGCGTACTTCTTCGTCCACCAGGCCGGGGGTCTCTTCCCCATCCAGAACGGCGGCGAGCTGGCCGCGATGTTCTCCTGGGCCTTCCTGCTGCTGATCTTCACGGGACCGGGCGCGTTCGCCCTGGACCAGCTGATCGGCTCCCGCTCGGGCTCCTCGGCCGACGAGTCGAGAGAAGACAAGGAGCGGGTCGGCGCGTCCGCCTGACGCGCGAACTGTTCCGGCCGTTCCGAACGGCCGCTCACGGCTGTTCGCGGCTTTTTCGTACGGTGCCCGGCTCCCCGAGGGGGGCCGGGCACTGCCGTATCCGCGGTGCGTACGGCTGGGTCGGTACGGGTCGTACCGCCGCCTCGTACCCACCGCCGCGTACGGCTCGTACCACCGCCGCGTACCGCTGACCTCGCGTCATGCCGGCGTCCTCGCGGCGCTGCTTCCGCGTCGCTCTCCGTCATCCCTTTGTCGCGCCCCGGCCGATCTCCCCGTACCGCACACGCGTACGCTGTAGGGTCGCAGCCGCCCCTGCCGCTCCCGGAGATGTCGAGGCGCTGTCACGGGACGACGGGCGGGGGAGTTCAGAAGTGCTGGAGAGTCTGGGGTCGCTGACGGGCAGCCCATGGATCTACGCCGTCGTCGCCCTCTCCGTACTGCTCGATGTATTCCTTCCGCTGCTGCCCAGCGGTGTTCTGGTGATCACCGCGGCCACCGCCGCCGCCGCGGGGTCGACCACGGTCGCGGGCGCGGCGGGCAAGGTCGCGCAGGTGCCGCAGGAGGTGCCGTCGCTGCTGCTGCTGATGGCGTGCGCGTTCACCGCGTCGGTCCTCGGCGACCTGGTCGCCTTCCGGATCGCCCGGCGCAGCGACGGGCGCGTCGCCAGGACCATCGCGCGCTCCCGGCGGCTGACCAGCGCGCAGGATCGTCTCGGTGGCGCGTTGAGCGCCGGCGGTGGCGTCCTGGTCGTCGTCGCCCGTTTCGCCCCTGCGGGCCGCTCCGTGGTGTCACTGGGCGCGGGTGTGGCACACCGCAAGGTCAAGGAGTTCCTGCCCTGGTCCGCCCTGGCCGCCGTCGCGTGGACGGGGTACAGCGCGGGCCTCGGCTATCTGGGCGGCCAGTGGCTGGGCGCGAGCTGGCTCGGGGCGGCCGTCTCCGTACTGGCCCTGTTCGCGGCGGGCTCGCTGGCGGCCTTCTTCATCCGCAGGCCGGGCCGGCCAGGGCCGGCGGCGGCCTGAGCCTCCGCCGCGGGTCGGGACGGTTGGGCGCGCGGTCGGGACGGTTGGCAACGCGGGCCCGGCGGGTTGGCACGCGGGGCGGGACGGTTGCGCGCGGGTCAGGCGGGTTGGCGCGCGCCGCCGCGTACCTCGATTCCGTCGAGCAGCCTCGCCGTGGACGCGGCGATCTCCGCCACGGCCCGGTCGAACACCTCCCGGTTGTGCGCGGCGGGCGCGCGGAAGCCGGAAACCTTGCGTACGTACTGGAGCGCGGCGGCCCGGATCTCGTCCTCGGTGGCCTCCTCGGGGAGCGCGGGCGGGCGGAGAGTCTTGATGCTGCGGCACATACCTCCAGTGTGCGCTTACCTCCGGTGCGGCCGATGACGGTGGGAGCGGGGCCCGCGTACCGCGTCCTGGGTTGCGTTACCGCGTCCCGAGGAGGCAACGCCGGTACGCTGGGACTGACCACCACGGGGCTCTACGCGTCGAAGTCGTATTCGAGTACGTACGAAGCGGAGTCGAGTGTCATCTCGTTGACCTCGACCGCACGGCCGTCGGCAACGAACGCGGTACGGCAGACGAGCATGACGGGTGTGCCGGTGGCGAGACCCAACCGGCTCGCTTCGTCCTGGGAGGGCATGCGCGAGCGGATCTCCTCCCGGAAGTGCACCGGCCCGTAGCCGATTTCGGCGAGGCGGGCATAGATCCCGCCGGGGCCGGTGTCCTTCTCGGTGACGGCCGTTCCCCTGACGAGGTCGGCCGGCAGCGAGCTGGTGGCCAGCAGAACGGGCTTCCCATCCAGGACGAACCGCCGCTTCCGTACGCACACGGCGTCGCCCGGAGCGATACCGAGGACCCGCGCGATCCGCTCCGGCGCGGGTTCCTCGCCGACGGCGACCTGGTCCACGACGAGTGTCCGGTCCCCGATGTCCGCCGACCAGACGGACTGCCCGGCACCCCACACCTCGCGCGACAGCCGCTCCACACCACGCCGCCGCAGCGGACGGAACGACCGTACGAACACACCGGCCCCCTTGCGGGACTCCGCGATGCCCTCGGCCTGCAACACGCCCAGTGCCTGCCGCGCGGTCATCCGGGCCACGCCATGGACGGCCATCAGGTCATTCTCCCCCGGCAGCCGGTCACCCGGCACGAAGTCGCCCGCCTCGATCGCCTGCCGGATGGTGTCGGCGATGCGCCGGTACTTCGGCCGCCGGTCACCGCCCTCGGTCGCCATACGTAAACCTCTTCCCTCTTCCCTGGACACCCTAGGGCACACCTGTGCCAGCACGCTTCGACCACGCGTCCGATCAACATGGGCCCGCGCACCTCAACAAGCAACACGAAGCAACCACGATTGACTTCTCTAGAGATGTCAGCTTCACTTTAGATACCTAGAGATGTTGCCTCCGTAGGGGCGGTCTCACGATCAAGGGAGTCGCCTCATGCGGTCCTTCAAGGCCAATGCCCCGGCGCGGCAACCGGATACGGGCGTATCGCGCCGCCCGACACCGGTGCCCTACATCGCCAAATGGAGCGCCGAGCAGCCGCCCGACCTGCGCATCGTCGCGAAGGGCCAGGGCATCGGTTACGCCGACGAGCGGCCGTACGACCGCGATACGGATGGCGTGCTGTGGACCCGCGTCCCCTCGCTTCCCGGTAAGGGGCGGCCGGAGTTCGGCAGGGTGCACGCGCTGAGACAGCTGCGGGCCATGCGGGAGCTGCTCTGCCAGGTCTGCGGGCACCCCGCCCACCGCAGCGCGGACGGTGTGTTGTGGCTGCTCGGCGAGGACTCCGGCGACGCCGATTTCTGGACCACCGATCTCACCACGGCTCACCCGCCGCTCTGCATGCCGTGTGCCCTGACCTCCCTCCGCGCCTGCCCGCATCTGCGCGAGCGATACACAGCCCTTCGGGTACGCGCTTTCGCTCCGGCCGGAGTACAGGGCGCCCTCTACCGGCCGGGCCACCCCTCGCCCGTCGCCGTGGACGCGGCAGGAGTGGCCTTCGGCGATCCCCGCATCCGCTGGGTCTGCGCCGGACAACTCATCATGCGGCTGAGCGAATTCACGGTCGTCGACCTGGAATCCGAGTACGCGACGACCAGGTGAGCCGCTTCCTGTACGGCAAAGAACGGCCAACACCCCTGCTGGACCAGCCCATCCGTACCCGCGAGTCAACCGAAACGAGGCCACATGCCTGCCACTACGACCACGACCCCACGCGCCGGTACCGTCACCGGGGCGACGAGCCCGCTTCGTAGCCGTCCGGCCGTCCGGAATCTGCTGGAGTCGCAGACGCTCACCCGAACGCCTCTGCCATCTGACGCCGGACCACATCAAGACCGACGACAAGCACACCCGCCTGATGCTGGGCCGCCACCCCGTCCTGCTGCCCCCACGGCTGGCCGACCTCCTACGGCAGCTCGCCGAACAGCCCCAACCACGGCCTCAGCTCTCACGGACGCATCCGGGCCCCCGCCTGCTCTTCCCCGGAATGGTCCCGGGCAAGCCGATCTCCACGCACGCGATGACCCAGAAGCTCGGCCGACACGGCATCACGGTCCGCGCCGCCCGCAACGCAGCGCTCGCCGCGCTCGCCGCCGACCTCCCCAGCCCCATCCTCGCCGACCTGACCGGCATGCACCGCCACACCGCGATCCGCTGGGTCGCCTACGCCCGACGCGACTGGGCCGACTACCTCGCCGCCCGGGCTGCGGACAGCGAGGGAATACAGGTCAGTAACTCGTGACGCGCATCGGCAACCGATGAGGGCCAGAAGCACACCAGTAGGCTGCCAGCGGACCGCCGCCCATGGACAAGGAGCATCTGCATGACCTTCCGCTTGAGGACGATCGGCCGGGACGAGCACTTGGCGTTCATCGACAGCCTGCCTTCGGCGAGTCACATGCAGGTACCCTCCTGGGGCGGCGTGAAGCCCGACTGGCGGGCGGAGAGCCTGGGGTGGTTCGACGAGGCGGACCAGATCGTCGGTGCCGCTCTCGTCCTCTACCGGCCGCTACCGAAGTTGAAGCGCTACCTCGCCTACCTGCCCGAGGGACCGGTCATCGACTGGTATGACGCTGACCTCGGCCGGTGGTTGCAGCCGCTGCTGGCTCACCTCAAGTCGCAGGGTGCCTTCACGGTCAAGATGGGGCCGCCCGTCATCGCGCGCCGCTGGGACGCGGCCACAGTCAAGGACGCGATCGCGGATCCGCAGGCCCACCTGCTCGGCGAGGTCGAGGCCACCACCCAGGACCCCAGGGCCTTCGCGCTCATGGATCGGCTGCGGGGCATGGGCTGGCAGCAGTCAGGTGGCGGCAGCGAGGAGGGCTTCGCTGCCGGTCAGCCGCGCTACGTCTTCCAGCTCTCCCTCGCCGACCGCTCGCTGGATGAGCTCCAGCGCGGCCTGAACCAGTTGTGGCGACGCAACGTCAGGAAGGCCGAGAAGGCCGACTCTGGTGCGCAATTCCGTCTGATCAGCCGGTGAGTTGGTGGCTGAGGCGGGTGAGGCGGCTGGTTCGGTTGCGGTCGAGGGGGCGTCCGCTCCAGTAGGCGTCGAGCCGCACGATGTTGACCGCGGTTGCGGAGAAGGCGTGCTGGAGACGGACCTTGGGCAGTCCGCGGTAGCGGGCCCGGCGCATCCCGGTGACGTCCAGGGCCTGGTCGATGGTGCCCTCAACGCCGGCCCGTAGGGCATAGCGGGTCTTGAAGGAGTCGGTGCGCTGTGCGGTGCGGGCAGCGGCGAGAGTCTCGTGCAGTTCCCGGGGCTGGAGGGTGAGCATGCGGTTGACGCGGCGGCCGGTGGTGCAGCGGGGCCGGGAGGGGCAGGAGCGGCAGTCGGCCTTGGCGAAGTCCACGACGATGGCGTCGCGGCCGTGCTGGGAGACTGGGTACCAGCCTCTGCTGGTGCGGTCTTCGGGGCAGCGGGCCTGGCGGGCCTTCCAGTCGATGGAGAAGGCGCTTTTGTCGAAGCCGTCGGCGGCGCGGGCCTGCGGGGAGTGGTCGAGCAGGGCGGGGGTGACCATGGTGGTGCCCTGCCGGGCGGCGGCGTGGATGAGGCCGGCGGAGGGGTAGCCGGAGTCCAGCAGGTGTTCGCCGGGCCGCAGGCCGTGGTCGTTAAGGCGCTGCTGGATGGGAGCGGTGGCGTTCACGTCCGGCACCGTCGCGTCCGTGGTCGCCACGTCGGTGATCAGGTTCGGTGGCAGCACCGCCCTTGCTTCGGCTTCGGCTTCGGCTTCGGCTTCGGCTTCGGCTTCGGCTTCGGCTTCGGCTTCGGCTTCGGCTTCGGCTTCGGCTTCGGCTTCGGCTTC
>NZ_JBIVMF010000067.1:0-8172 GCF_044752945.1 Streptomyces sp. NPDC088554
CTGACCACTGCCGACGTGGACCTCGTGGAGGCACACGGCACCGGCACCCGGCTGGGAGACCCCATCGAGGCCCAGGCACTGCTGGCGACGTACGGTCAGGACCGGCCCGAGGGCCGGCCGCTGTGGCTGGGCTCCATCAAATCCAACATCGGGCATACCCAGGCCGCCGCCGGTGTCGCCGGAATCATCAAGACCATCATGGCCATGCGGTACGGCACACTGCCTGCCAGCCTGCACGTGGACGAGCCCACACCGGAAGTCGACTGGTCCGCGGGAGCGGTCGAACTGCTCACCCAGGCCCGCCCCTGGCCCGCCACCGGCCGACCCCGCCGCGCCGCCGTCTCCAGCTTCGGTATCAGCGGCACCAACGCCCACGTCATCCTTGAAGCGGGCGCCGACACCACAGCCGCAGCCGTACCCGGGACCGACCCGACAACCGACCCGACCGACCCGCCCCGTCCGACCGGTGCCGCCTCCCCGCTGGTCCCCGGCGCCACAGTGGTGCCGTGGATGCTGTCCGCCCGTGGCGAGGACGCCCTCCGGGCACAGGCGGAACGGCTGCGGGACTTTCTGCGTGACCGACCGGAGCCGAGCCTGGCCGACATCGGCCTGTCGCTGGCCACCACCCGCGGCGCGTTGGACGATCGGGCCGTCGTCCTGGGTGCGGACAGGCAACAGATGCTGGACGGGCTGGCGGCGCTCGCCGCCGGTGAACCGTCCGCCCGGCTGGTGCTGGGGCAGGCCCGGCCCCGTCGGCCCAGTGTTGTGTTCGTCTTCCCCGGCCAGGGATCGCAGTGGGAGGGGATGGCCGTCGCGTTGATGGACAGCTGCCCGCTGTTCGCCGCGTCGATCGCCCGTTGCGGGCAGGCGCTCGCCCTGGTGGTGGACTGGGACCTCGAAGAGGTGTTGCGCGACGGTACGTTCGAGCGGGTCGACGTCATCCAGCCGGCGCTGTGGGCGGTGATGGTGTCGCTGGCAGAGCTGTGGCGCGCGTGCGGTGTGAGTCCGGCCGCTGTGGTGGGCCATTCCCAGGGCGAGATCGCGGCGGCGTGTGTGGCCGGTGTGCTGTCGCTGGAGGACGGGGCGCGTGTGGTCGCGCTGCGCAGCAGGGCCCTGCTGGCCCTGGCCGGACAAGGGACCATGGCCTCGGTGTTCGCCTCTGCCGAGCAGACCGAGCAGCTCATGGCCGGTGGGGAGGGCCGGCTGTCGGTGGCGGCGGTGAACGGACCGGAGAGCACTGTTGTCTCCGGGGAGACCGGCGCGATCGAGGAGTTCCTCGACCGGTGCGAGAAGCAGCAGATCAGGGCCCGGCGTATCCCGGTGGACTACGCCTCGCACTCGGACCAGGTGGAGGCTGTCAGCGACCAGATCCGCGAGGCCCTGTCCGGTGTGACCGGCCGGGCGGGTGACGTTCGGCTGTTCTCCACGGTGACCGGTGAGTGGGCCGTGGGCGAGGAGCTGGACGGCGAATACTGGCTGCGCAACCTGCGTCAACCGGTACGGTTCCACCAGGCGGTGGGGAGCCTCGCGGAGCAGGGTCATGACCTGTTCATCGAGGTGAGCCCGCACCCGGTGCTCACCATGGGCCTGGATGACAGCGTGGCGACGGTCGCCCCGTCTGCTGCCGGAGTGGTAGCCACCCTGCGGCGGGACGAGGGGGACTGGGCCCGGTTCGTCGCCTCCCTGGCCCAGGTCCACGCGTACGGGCAGTCGGTGGACTGGCCCGCTGTCTTCGGCCCGGCGCGCGTTGTGGAGCTGCCGACCTATGCCTTCCAGCACCGTGGTTACTGGCTGTCGGACATCGGCGGCCGGACCCCCGACGTGGCCGCGGCCGGCCTGGATCCCGCAGAGCACCCACTGCTGGGCGCGGCCGTGGAGACGGCCGTCGGCGAACAGGTTCTGCTGACAGGTCGGCTGTCGACGGCCACCCACCCCTGGCTCGTGGACCATGTGATCGGTGGCACTGTGCTTCTGCCGGTCTCCGCCTTCGTCGAGATGGCGCTCCGCGCCGGTCGGCAGGTGGGCCTGCCCCGCCTCGACGAACTGACGCTGCACACACCACTGGTGGTGTCGGCGGCGGACGTCGTCCGGCTCCAGGTACAGCTCGACGCCGACGACGGAGCGGGCCGCCGCCCGGTGCAGGTGTTCGCACGGACCGCGGACACACCGTGGGTCCGCCACGCCAGCGGCACCCTGACCGCCGACGCCCCCGCCGACTTCGGCCTGCTCGTGTGGCCGCCCGTCGGCGCGATCCCACTGCCGGTCGAGAGTCACTACGACCACCTCGCGGCCCTGGGCTACGCCTATGGGCCCGCCTTCCGGGCCTTGCGCGCGGCCTGGCGCGACGGCGACGATCTGTACGCAGAGGTGGCGCTCGACGAGAGCCAGAACACCACCGGCTACGGACTTCACCCGATCCTGCTGGACGCGGCCGCGCAGACCCTGACGCTCGGCGACCCGACCGACGGCGACGGCGGTACCCGTATGCCGTTCGCCTGGACCGGGGTCACACTCCACACCCCCGGCAGCGGTACGGCCCGGGTGAAGGTGAGCCCCGTCGGGGACTCGGCCGTGACCATCCAGATCGCGGACGCGGCCGGACAGCCCGTGGCGTCGGTGGAGTCACTGGTGTTGCGGCCGGTGTCCCTGCAGCAGATCGCCGCGGCGAGTGGTGTGACCCAGAACTCGCTGTTCCAGGTGGAATGGACGGACGTCGCACCGGCCCGTGCGGCCACCAGCGGCGACGGAGACCGGCTGGTGCTGCGGAGCGGGGACGAGCTGGACGCGCTGCGCAGGGCCGTCGCGGACGGACAGCCGGCACCCGCGCTGGCCGCCTTCGTCTGCGCCGATCCGGGCGCCACCGACGCGACCGGAGACGAATGCGCGCAGGCGGTACGCACCACAGCCGCCGGCGTGCTGGACGTGATCCGGGACTGGCTCGCCGACGACAGGCTCGAAGAGTCCCGTCTCGCGGTCGTCACCCGCCGCGCGGTCGTGACCGGCACCGACGGGGCCGGTGACCTCAACCTGGCCCAGACCCCCGTATGGGGCCTGGTGCGCTCCGCGCAGGCCGAGAACCCGGGGCGGTTCTTCCTTGTGGACGTCGACGACCTCGATGCCGTACCCGATGTTCTCTCTCGCCTGGAGGAGCTGGACGAGCCTCAAGTAGCGGTACGCGGCGGACAGTTCACCGCACCACGCCTCGCCCGCCCGGCCACACCGCCCGCCGGCACCGACAAGGGTGCCGCCCTGGCAGCCGGGCAGTGGGACACCGACGGTACGGTCCTGCTCGTCGGAGCCTCCGGCGGCCTGGGGCAGGTGCTGGCCAGGCACCTTGTCACCGAACGAGGGTTCAGGCGGCTGGTGCTGACCAGCCGTCGAGGCGAGGCCGCGGAAGGAATGGCCGAACTGCGCGCCGAACTCACCGGGACCGGTGCCGTGGTCGACATCGTGGCCTGCGACGCCACGGACCGGGACGCGCTCACCGCCGTACTCGACTCGATACCCGAGCGGCACCCACTGGTCGCCGTGGTGCACGCGGCGGCCGTACTGGACGACGGCATCGTGACGGCACTGACACCCGCCCGGCTCGACCGCGTACTCCGCCCCAAGGTCGACACCGCGCTCCTGCTGGACGAGCTGACCAGGGGGCTCGACCTGTCGGCGTTCGTGCTGTTCTCCTCCCTCTCCAGCACCCTGGGCAGTCCCGGTGTGGCGAACTACGCGGCCGCCAACGCCTTCCTCGACGGATTGGCACAACGCCGCCGCGCCGCGGGCCTGCCCGCCACCTCCCTGGCATGGGGGCTGTGGGCGCAGAGCGGCGGGATGGGCGACCGGCTGTCCGACGTGGACCTGAGCCGGATGTCCCGCGGTGGTGTGACGGCGCTGACCTCCACGGAGGGGCTGGCCCTGTTCGACCGGGCGCTCACCCTCGACCGGGCCGTGCTGGTCCTCGCCAAGCTCGACCTCGCGGAGCTGCGCCGGCTCGCCCCCTCCGGCGACCTGCCCGCGCTCCTGCGCGATCTGGTGCCCAGCTCCGCCCGCCCGGACGCGCGGACGGCGGACGCCCGTACACCGGCGCTCGCCGAGCGCCTCGCCGCACTGGGCGGGGAGGAACGGGCTCGGGCACTGCTGGATTTGGTACGCAACCAGGCGGCCGCCGTGCTCGGCCACGCGGACTCCACCGCGGTCCAGGCGGGCACCTCCTTCCGCGACATCGGCGCCGACTCGCTGGCCGCCGTACAGATCCGCAACCGGCTGAACGCGGCAACTGGCCTGCGCCTGAAGGCGACTCTGGTCTTCGACCACCCCACCCCCGCCGCGGTCGCCCGCCTGCTCCACGACGAACTGGCCCCGGAGCCCACCGACGCCCAACCGGGGGTCTTCGCGGACCTGGACACCCTGGAGACCGCACTCGCAGCCCTCGCCGACCCCGACGACGCGGTACGCGGCCGAGTGACGGCCCGGCTGAAGTCACTGTTGTGGAAATGGACCGACACCCAGGGCGGCGACGACCCGAGCGGTAGCGAGGTGAGTGACGATACGGACCCCGTCAGCGACGACGAGATGTTCGACCTCATCGACAAGGAACTCGGAAACCTCTGACCCGGCTGTCCGCTGGTCGATTACTGAAGGAACGTGAGATCGACATGACCAACGAAGACAAACTTCGGGACTACCTCAATCGGGTCATGGGCGAACTGCGCCAGACCCGGGCACGGTTGAACGAGGTGGAGGCGCGGGACCACGAGCCGATCGCCATCATCGGGATGAGCTGCCGCTTCCCCGACGGCGTACAGAGCCCCGAGGATCTGTGGCAGGTGCTCGTCGACGAGCGGCACTGCCTGACGGAGTTCCCCACCGACCGCGGTTGGGACCTGGAGTCGCTGCACGACCCGGACCCCGGACAATCGGGTACCTCGCACACCCGCATGGGCGGATTCATCCACGACGCCGCCCAGTTCGACCCCGAGTTCTTCGGCATCTCGCCGCGTGAGGCCCTGGCCATGGACCCGCAGCAGCGGCTGCTGCTGGAGACGTCCTGGGAGGTGTGGGAACGGGCCGGACTGGACCCGGCGGCCCTGCGCGGCAGCCGGACCGGTGTGTTCATCGGCTGCAATGACCAGGACTACGCGACCCGGCTGCGCTCCGTACCCGACGGCGTCGAGGGCTACCTCGCCACCGGCAACCTGGCCAGTGTGCTGTCGGGCCGGCTGTCGTACACCTTCGGTCTGGAGGGCCCCGCCGTCACGGTGGACACGGCCTGCTCGTCGTCCCTGGTGGCGCTGCACCTGGCGGCCAAGGCCCTGCGGTCCGACGAGTGCTCGCTCGCCGTGGCCGGTGGTGTGTCCGTGATGGCCGCCCCCGGGACCTTCCAGGAGTTCTCGCGGCAGCGCGGGCTCGCCCGTAACGGCCTGTGCAAGGCATTCGCGGACGCGGCCGACGGTACCGGGATGGCTGAGGGCGTCGGCGTGCTGCTCCTTGAGCGGCTGTCGGACGCCCAGCGCAACGGCCACGAGGTACTGGCCGTGCTGCGCGGCAGCGCGGTCAACCAGGACGGTGCCTCCAACGGACTGACCGCGCCGAACGGCCCCTCCCAGGAAGATGTGATCCGCCAGGCCCTGGACAACGCCAGGCTCACCCCCGACAGTGTGGACGTGGTCGAGGCGCACGGCACCGGTACGAAGCTGGGCGACCCGATCGAGGCCGAGGCGCTGTTGGCCACCTACGGCCAGGACCGACCCGAGGAACGGCCGTTGTGGCTGGGGTCGGTCAAGTCGAACATCGGGCACACCCAGGCGGCGGCGGGCGTGGCCGCTGTGATCAAGATGGTCATGGCCCTGCGACGGGAGACACTGCCGGCCACGTTGCACGTCGACCGGCCTTCCAGCCAGGTCGACTGGTCGTCCGGCGCGGTCAGCCTGCTGACCGCCGCCCGGCCGTGGGCCCGCAACGGCCGACCACGCCGGGCAGGCGTCTCCGGCTTCGGTGTCAGTGGGACCAACGCGCACGCCATCCTGGAGGAGGCGCCGACCGCACCGACCCGGGGTGGGTCCCCCGCCCCGGAGACACCGGCCGGGACGGATACGGGACAGCCGCTCGACGCGGTGGCTCCGGTGGACCGGACGCTGCCCGCGGTGCCCTGGGTGCTGTCCGGCCACACCGCCGAGGCGCTGCGCGCACAGGCACGACGCCTCCACGACACAGTGGCTGCCAACGCCAACGCCAACGCCAACGCCGAGCCGAGCCCTCTTGACCTGGGATGGTCGCTGGCCACCACACGGTCGTCACACCGGCACCGCGCGGTCGTGGTCGGATCCGACCTCCCGCAGCTGCTGCGGGGCGTGGACGCGCTGGCCTCCGATACGCCCGCCGCACACCTGGTACGAGGTGCCGCCGGCGACGGCAGGACCGCGTTCGTCTTCCCGGGACAGGGTTCGCAATGGGTCGGCATGGCACGCGAACTCGTGGACAGCTCACCGGCGTTCGCCGAACGTCTCCGGGAGTGCGAGGAAGCGCTCTCCCCCCACGTGGACTGGTCGCTGCGCGAGGTGCTGAACGGCTCCGACCTCGAAAAGGTCGACGTGGTGCAGCCCGTGCTGTGGGCCGTGATGGTGTCGCTGGCAGCGCTCTGGGAGTCCCACGGGGTACGTCCGGACGCGGTGGTCGGACACTCGCAGGGCGAGATCGCGGCGGCGTGTGTGGCCGGTGCGCTGTCGCTGGAGGACGGGGCGCGCGTGGTCGCGCTGCGCAGCCGGGCCCTGGGGGTCCTGGCCGGGCGCGGTGGTATGGCGTCACTGGCGCTTTCCGCGGCGGAGACCTCGGCCCGGCTGGCGGACTACCAGGACCGGATCTCCGTCGCCGCGGTCAACGGGCCGTACTCGACCGTGGTGTCGGGCGACGTCGAACCACTGCACGAACTAGTGGCGGCCTGTGAGGATGACGGGGTGCGCGCACGGATCGTACCGGTGGACTACGCCTCGCACAGCACACACGTGGAGGAGATACGCGACACGCTCCTCGAACTGCTCGCCCCGGTGACGCCGCGCCCGGCCAGGGTGCCGTTCTTCTCGACCGTAACCGGCGAGTGGATCGACACCACCGTGATGGATGCCGCGTACTGGTACCGCAACCTGCGCCGGACCGTGCGGTTCGACGTGGCCACCCGGACGCTGGTCGAGGAGGGCTTCGGGCTGCTGATCGAGGTCAGCCCGCACCCGGTGTTGACCGTCGGGATGCAGGAGAGCATCGAGGCGGCCGACGGGAACTGCGCCGTGCTCGGAACGCTGCGCCGGGGCGAGGGCGGGTTCGACCGCTACCTGCTGTCGCTGGGCGCGGCACACACGCACGGTGCCGGGGTGGACTGGCGGGTGGTTTTCGAGGGTACGGGTGCGGGTCGGGTGGAGTTGCCGACGTATGCCTTTCAGCGGCGACGTTTCTGGCTGGATGGTGGGCGTGGTGGTGTTGGTGGTGTGGTGTCGGCGGGGTTGGGGGTGGTGGGTCATCCGTTGTTGGGTGTGGTGGTTGAGGTGGCGGGTGGTGGTGGGACGTTGTTGAGTGGCCGGTTGTCGGTGGCGGCGTATCCGTGGCTGGCTGATCATGCGGTGTTTGGTTCGGTGTTGGTGCCTGGTGCGGTGTTTGTGGAGTTGGCGTTGTGTGCGGGTGGGTTGGTTGGTTGTGGTTTTGTGGAGGAGTTGACGCTTCAGGCTCCGTTGGTGTTGCCGGTGGAGGGGGGTGTTCAGGTTCAGTTGGTGGTGGAGGCGCCGGATGGGCGGGGGTGTCGGGCGTTTGTGGTGTATGGGCGGTTGGATGAGGCTGCTGGTGGTGGTGTGGAGTGGCGGGGGTATGCGTCGGGTGTGCTGGCGGCGGATGTTGGTCGGTGGGGGGAGGTGGAGGGGCTGGGGCAGTGGCCGCCTGTGGGTGCTGAGGTGGTGCCGGTTGATGGTTTGTATGAGTTGTTGCGTGGTGTGGGTTATGAGTATGGTCCGGCGTTTCAGGGGTTGCGGCGTGTGTGGCGTCGTGGTGGGGAGCTGTTTGCCGAGGTGATGCTGGCTGAGGAGTTGGTCGGCGGGGCGGGTGGTTTCGGTATTCATCCGGTTTTGTTGGATGGTGCGTTGCAGACGTCGGCGGTGGCTTTGCTGGCTGGTGCTGGTGCTGGTGCTGGTGCTGGTG
>NZ_JBIVMF010000068.1:0-8169 GCF_044752945.1 Streptomyces sp. NPDC088554
TCTCCGACGGCACCTCCCGGGCCCGGCGACACCACCCCCCAGGTCATGCCTTCGACAGGGGGCAAAAGTCATACCGGGCCCGGAGGCCAGCGGCCGTCTTGCAGGACCGCGAAAAACATAACGGGGCGAGCCTGCTTGGGCAACGATCCTTGTTCGCAGAGCGGATGGTGGCCGGCTAGGGGGAGCCGGCCGTAGCGAAAAGAGCCTCCGGGCGCTCTCGGGATTTCCGCTTTCCCTTGTGCCCGGTCATGTGTGCCCGGTTACGGAAATGATCTTCGAGCGATGTTAGACAGCTCCCAGATCCACGGTGACGGAGAAGGGCGCGGCGGCCTTGATCGCGCCGGTGAACATCTCGCCGTCTCTGTAGGCACTGGTGGCGGGGTCGAGAACGTAGGTGTAGATGAGGGGGGGACACCGGTGACGGCCTGTTCGACCCGCCAGTAGAAGGGGATGCCGGCCCTGGCGTACTGGTCCACCTTCACGATCCGGTCGGTGGTTTCCGAGCCGGGCGACACGACCTCGACGACCAGGAGGACGTGTTCGGGGCGGGTGGGTGTGAGGTCGATGGTCTCCGCCCGGTAGACGACGACGTCCGGACGGCGGTTGGTGAGGGGGACATCCTGAAGCCGGACATCGAAGTCCGTGTCGGCGTTCCAGTCCGGGCCTGCGGCGGAGTCCAGGGCATTGGCCAGGATCCGGGCCAGTCGGTTGCGCCGCTTGGACGCGCTCGGGCTCACGACGACCATCCCGTCCACGATCTCGATGCCGGCACACTGCTCCTCGGACCAGGAGTCGTACTGCTCCGCGCTGATCTGTGTGTGCATCCACGCGGGCGCCACCATCTCGGCGGTCAGGGTGTACCTCCTTCGGGGAGCCTCGACAATTCCAGCGCCGCTGGGCTCAGCCTACGGTCCTGTGATGTGGCTGTCGTCCACCACGTGATGGCGCATGAGTGCGGTTCAGCCGGGTGAGGCGGAGCCCGTGTGATCTCCTCGACAGGGTTGGGTGCCGTGAGAGGCTGGATCGCATGAAGCCGGTTGGCTGGTGTGACCTCGCTTTTTCTGCTTCAGCATGCTGAGAATCCCGTCGACTGGTGGCCTTGGGGAGCGGATCCCGCCACGTGCCAGTACCGCTCACTCCTGCGCGCAGCGCCTCCTCCGGCGCCCCCGTGGAGCGGATCCTGTACGAGGCCGACCACCGGCTGGCCGTACTCGGTCTCGACCGGGTGGCAACCCGCCTCCTCGCCCTCATCGACTCCGGTCCGGGCACCTGCGCACTGGCCGGGCGCGGGGCACCTTCCGCCACTGCTCCTGCGCCCCGACACCAGCGCCGACCTGCTACCCGGCGGCACTAGATGCGTCACCTTGCTCGCCACCCGTCTGCGGGCCGAGCAGCCAACCCTCGGGCTGCCCGGGACGCCACCACCCTGAGGTACGAGGGTGGACCGGCGTCGCCCGTCAGAGGCCGGTCCGTACCGTGGTGCTGTCCGGTGCCTCGGTCTGCTCGGCTGCCACGGTATTCCCCCTTGTGCGTGCGGGTCAGTTCTTGGCAGGAGCCTGGAGGCTCGCAGGCGCCCGGGATGTCTACTCGGCAGATCCGACCGCCATCAGATGGACATCGACGTCTGCCGGGTTGTGGGTGGCCAGGTCGACGTACCCGTTCGGGCGGATCAGGAACAGGCCCTCCCCGTAGGCTTCGCCGACCGCGCTGTTGTGCGCCCGGTGGATACCCGCCACGTCGCTGGGCACAGCGGGCGCTCGCGGCCGACGGCGAGCAGGGTGAAGCGCGGCCCACGGAAGACGAAGAGCCTGTCCCGCGTGTCGGGGGCACGGTCACCGGCCTGGACGGCGTACGCGGGGAGCGGGCCGCGGGCCTCGACGGTCAGTGGTCCCTTGCGGTAGCCGGTCTCAACTGGTTTGTCATCCGGCCACGTTGGTCGGCTTGGACGGCGCTGCCGACCTCGGGGGTGCGCCCGGTGCGGTAGAGCCTGGTGCTGAGGTCCAGGACGTCGGCGACCACGGTGGCCCGGAGGCCGACCTCGGCGCCCGTCATGGGGATGCCCGGAGCCTGCCGCACCACGCTGTGCCCGCCGTCGGCGGCGATCAGGTACTGAGCCGTGACCGTGAACGACGACCCGTCGGAGCGGACGAGTTCGGCCGTGACCTGATCCGATTCCCGCGCCAGCGCGACGAGTTCGATACCGAACTCGACACTGCCGCCGAGTTCTGCGAGTCGGTCGTGGAGGATCTGCTGGGTGCGCCACTGCGGAATCATCAGCACGTGCGGGTACGGGGCGAACGGGTCGTCGGCCCCCCCGCCCGGATCGCGCCGAGGGGGCGCCGGCCGGCTGGATCGCGCCGAGGTCGTCGAAGACCTCCGGGGTTCGAGGTTGCAGGCCCTTGCCCCGCGAGCCGGGGAACAGCCGGTCGGATTTCTCGACCAGCCGGGCCCGAACACCGTGCCGGGCAAGGTCGCAGGCGAGTGAGACCTGTCGGCCCGGCGCCGACGATGAGGACTGATCACTCCGTCGCGGTCGTGGTCGGCCAGCGACGTACAGCGTTCCCACATCCCGCCCCGCGCGGCAAGCAGTGCCTGCCCCTTCGGCGAGTCCACAGGCACGTCGTACGCGTCGAGAAATCGGTGACCCTCGGCAAGGTAATCGTCTCTGTCCACCGCTCCGTCACCGTCGGCGTCGAGCAGTGTGAAGAGAGACGTCGGCCTTGTCGTCCAACGGCGAGTCCTGACCCATGTCGCACGACTCCTTCTCCGTGGTAGTAACTGATCGAAAGCAGTAAGTGATCGAACCATCGGCGGGCGCGGGTGACGCCGACCGGAACATTCGGGAACAGAGCCCCGCCGGGCTCAGTGGGAGCAATAACCGGACGTGATCTTCGTAGCGTTCCGGACGGTGCCGCGTCGACCCCTCGGGCCGATCTCCACTCGTGTGGCGCGGGCCGACGTTCCACCCGTGGGCCTTGGGGGTGCGCTCCATGTCGGCCAGGAGCAGTCTTGGGTCATGGGCACTCTTCGATTGGCGCTCGGCGCTCTCATCGGTGTCTGCTTCCTGATCTTCGTCGTGGCGTGGATCGCGGGCGCTGTCCACTTCCGTGTGAAGAACCACCCCAGCCGGGCCGACCGGGAACGTGGCCTGCGACGTACGTTGCTGCTGGTCGTGGGCGTCTGCGCGGTGTCCGTGCTGATCAGGTACTTCCTGCGGTCCTTCTGGCGCCACCTCCAGTACTGGCAGCCCGAGCTGGCGCTCCTGGGCGCCGCGCTCGCCGTCGCCTCCACAGCTCTGCTGCTGTGGGCCCGCTGGCACCTGGGCACGATGTGGTCGAGCGCGCCCATGGTCCAGGAGCACCACGAACTGCGTACCGACGGCCCCTACGGGATCGTCCGGCACCCCATATACAGCGGCTTCCTCGGCCTGATCACCGGCGCCATGCTGGCCGACGGTTTCGGCGTCTGGATCGCGGTCCTGGTGGTCACCATCCCCTGGCTGCTGTACCGCGTCCACGTCGAGGACGGCCTGATGGCAGGCCGATTCGGCGCCGCCTACGACACCTACCGCGCCCGCGTCCCGGCGCTGATCCCCCGGCCCCGGACATCAGCCGCCCGCCCCGGTCACCACCATGCCCGGGGCAAGCGGCACACCTGACTGGCTCCGTACACGGACCGGCCCCGAGGGCTGCGCCGTACCGTACGGATCGTGCGACGATGCCGGTATGAATCGACTGGCCAACTCCCAGTCGCCCTATCTCCTCCAGCACGCCTCCAATCCTGTGGATTGGTGGCCATGGGGAGAGGAGGCGATGCAAGAGGCAAAGAGGCGCGACGTACCCATCCTTCTTTCGGTGGGATATTCGTCGTGCCACTTAGCCGACCGACCACTGGTGCCAGTGAACTCGCACAACTAGATAAGTCCTGACCTCGGATGTTTCCAGGGAGTATCGGCATGGATGCGTACGATGAGCGGCTGGGGGCGGGACATGGACGCCCGGGTCGAAGACCAGCTGGCTGCCTCGCCCGAGAGGGCGCCCGAGCAGTACGCTGGCATTCGCCAGCGCTTGGAGGGCACGCACCTGCTGCTGCTCACGAGTATGACGCCGCCCCGGTCGGCACTCTCGTAGTGGACCCCGTGCGGGATTGTGGCCCCATATCCTGAGGCGACAGGAAGGAGGCGTTGATGAGCGTCGACGCGGTCATGCACACCGAGTTCCCCGCTGGGTACGTGGTCTTCTTCGGTACCGACGGGAAGGTGGTCATGACTCCGCAGAGCTTCGAGCATTCCAGCACGATCAAGTCGATGCAGATCGACTCGCTCTCGCTCGGCCGGCACGCGAAGACCGCCTCCGACGTCTACCTGGACTTCCCGGCCGACGAGAACTCCGCCCCGGACTTCGCGATCCTGCGGGAGGACGCGCAGCGGCAGGGCAAGCGCTACGGCTTCGAGGACGTGCTGCTGATCGCCGAGGTAGTGTCGGTCTCCTCTGCGCGCAAGGACTACGACGACTGCACCGCGAAGTACGGCCGCTACGGCATCCCGGTCTATGTGGTGGTGGACCCGTACGCCGCAGAGGTTATCGTCCACACCCAGCCCACCGGCTCCGGCTACATCGCGGCGCACACCCACAAGTACGGCTCGGGCAAGCTGCCCATCGAGCTGGCTGACGGGCGGACCTACACCCTCGACCTGGACGAGCTGCCCCGACCCGAGGCAGACGCCCACTGACACACGGCACCGGCTCGTCCGTTCACCACCGTTTGGCAGAGCCCAACCCGATTCCCAGCCTTGCCTGACAGCTGTTGCAACATCGTCGACGCCGCACAAGTGAGTACGCAGTAGCGTCGCGTCTGCGGAACCCGATGCCCCGCAGCGTCACGAGATGGCCTCGCCCGTTCGAAAGAGGGGATATATCGGGGCAAGCTGCGTTTATCAGTCCAAAAGATGAATAGAAGCCTTCCCCGCTTTACTGCGCTCAACCTGTCTATTAGGGTCTATCATTGAAAATGATCGTGCAAAATCGATCGCTTCAGATCTTCGGTTACACTACGCCATCAAGGCCCGTATGGTCTTGGAATGCTCATCAATAGCGGGGTTCCAGAAGGCGCTCCCACTCCACGTCTCGTCCACGTCACTCCAGAGATCGCAGAGGGTTTGCTGTCGCGAGCCGTAGTCAATCGCCGCCTGGACTGGGGGCAAGTTGATTTCTTGGCTGATTCAATAATCCGTGGAGAATGGCAGCTGACGCACCAGGGAATTGCGCTTGATGGATCCCTTGAGACTGGATTCCTCCTGGACGGCCAGCACCGCTTGAACGCCATCATCAAGGCTGGCGTTCCAGTGTGGATTTACGTATTCGAAGGGCTTCCGGGAACTGCATTTCCTGTCCTCGACACAGGGAAGCGCCGGAGTGGCGTGGACACACTTTCTTCTACCGGAGAGAAGTATCTCCCCCTGCTTCACTCCACCATTCGTCACGTTCTCCTGTTCAAGAACATGCCAGACTCCTTGTGGAGCGGAAATAGAGCTCGAATCGCGAACGGTCGGATCCTGGCGGCATACAGCGAGGACAGTGACATGTACCGAGAGTCCGTAGTGACGGGCCGCAATATTTCCAAGCACGTATTCGCGAGCCAAACTGCAGTGGCAGTGGGCTATTTCGTCACGACCGAGGCAGCTCCCGCTGCGAAGGCTGTCAGCTGGATCGAAGGGCTAACCTCGGGCGCGAACCTCGAGTTAGGGGACCCACGGCTTGCCCTACTCAAGGTTCCGCATATGCAGAAGCGTGGCCTCAAACGGCGGTATTCCATGCGCGAGCAAGTGGCTATGTATATCAAGGCATGGAATGCATGGGTCCGGGAAGAAAAAATCGACAACCTACGTTTTAAGAGAACAGAGAAGATGCCAATCCCTGTAGAAGTGAAGTTTTGATTAGTGAATCCAAGTATTGCGCCACGCTAAGGAAAGTTGGGGCCGCTGCGGATTATTACATTACCCGACTCCCCCACCACAACCACAGGCCTGCCCAAAGACTTGGCTATCCGTTCGATAAAATCGCGTGACAGTGATACGCCACCGCCCCCCGGATGCTGTGCCGCGATGTTCACTCCAGCGCTTTCCCATGAGGATCTAGTCACCTGCCATCCTATCTTCGCAAATGACGATACGATGAACTCATCCTCGCTGATACGTCGACTGCGCGATAGCTTTTCCTCAACTTGATCAGACTTCCCTTCCATATCCGCTCGGCGATATTCTTGCTTTCGAATCAGTAAAAGGATCTCTTCCAGCATCTCCGCTGCAGACCGCTCGACCGAATGTCGCATGCCTCCTCTGTGGATATCTTGGAGGGCTCTTTCTAGTTCGGGCCAGCTCCGTGTAAATGCTCGCTCCAGGCGATCCTCTGCCACCACCCTTCCTGTTGACGCCTTGTTGATATCGCCGACGAGCTTCCTGACGTCATCCCGACTGCTCCCGACGGTTGCCTGGAACTGAGAGAGAGGGCCAGTTAGGTCTGCAATTTTCATGTCAATCAGAAATGGGACAACACGTGCAATTTCGAATTTCTTGGCTAATGCACCCGCCTCGAAATTGATCCACTTTGATGCTTCGTTCTCTGGAGTTATGCAGACGATCCCAAGGTCTGTTGCGGAAAGTTCATGAGTGATTTCCTTGATTCCTCTTCCTCCTTTGGCGATGTCCTGAGTTGAGACCCATGGATCAATTTCTTGGATAACATCTGGCAACCAAGATTTCAGGGACTCGGCGACTTGCTTTGAGCGCTCCCCGGACCAGCTCAGGAATACTTTCATGAACGATGCCTCTCGCTTTGCGGTCGTCGTGAAATTCTTACAGGTTCACTGATCGGGTTACCTCGAGTTCAGTAGATGTTCTTGTTCTGTTTTCAGGGCTGCGTACGACTCGCGCACGTACAACAGGAAACTACTTCCTGGATGGCGGATTAGCGTGGAATTGTTAAAACTGGCGGTGTCCCAGTCCGCCAACAGGGCATCGTACGATGCCGCATGGGCGCAGAAGTCAAGTACCACCGCTGGCATCTCTCTTTCGATAATAAGATCTCCGCGCACGGTGACGATGTCCCTTATCTGCTGAGCCCTCGGGGCGAAGACTGTCTCAACCCACATATGCCATCGCGTCGACATCGACTCCGACAGCGGGCTCTCCACCAGTTCTCCCGAATCGGGTGGAAAGTATGCTCTCCGATACTCTCTCCATGCTCGCTCATTGGTCTCCGCCAGAACAAGAAGTGGGCCGTATAGATCTTTGAGCTGGCTACCAACCCAGTCGATCCGCGCCCTCCTGAGAGACCTTCGAATTTCCCCTAGGTGATTCAACCAGTACGCGATGATCGCAATTGCGATACTGGCTCCGGCTGTCATAATTGGCGCGATTATTTCAACCTCCATAGTGTTGCTTCTCAAGATATCCAACTCTGACCCAGAGCAAACCTTCTCCATTAGTCATCCTTTAATATCTTTATTCCTTGGGGTGGCTGAGGTTGAGAGTGTGCTGGCTGCAGACGATAGCGAATCGCTCCGGGGCCGCTGTCGAGCGCTGAAACTTGGAAAGATGCGAGGAAAGAGCCGGACGCGGTCTGCCGACTTGGTCCCCGGCGGTTCTGGAAGGAGGCTGAGGCGGCTTGTCTTGGCGTGCTGAAGAGAGTGAGCTTGATTTGGCCTGACGGTCCGCCCGGACGGGCAGCAGTCCGTCTGGCTGGATGACCCCGACCACATGATCGGCTGCCCCTCCGGCAGGCCCGGGCTGTCACATTCCCTACGGCTGGCCGGGCCATCCTGACTTCCGTTTCCGGGGAAGGCGTGACGATTGCAGCGGGTTCCGCCCTGGCCCTCATGTCTCCGTGTCCGGTTGGCAGGGGCACCTGGGCGGGCGGGGCCATGGAGGGGCCTTGACCCCGGATCTTGGACACACGAGACACTGGATCCTGAGGATCTGAGGACGGACATCTCGTGGTCATGAAGAACTACCCGCCGCAGTTCAAGGCGGACGCGGTCGCGCTGTACGAGTCACGGCCCGAAGCGACGATACGGCCGGTAGCTGCCGATCTGGGGATCAATCCGGAGACGCTGCGAAACTGGGTCCGGGAAGCCGGCGCGAGCCGTCCCCGGGGCCGCCGGGCGCAGGCG
>NZ_JBIVMF010000069.1:0-7493 GCF_044752945.1 Streptomyces sp. NPDC088554
GGGAGATTATCTGGCCGCCACCAGGGACACCCACGAGGCCACCAGCGGGGAAGATCACTGGCCGCCCACGGGGAGCACTACGAGGCCGTTGACAACCCGGATCACCCCCGAGAACGCAATTGCGCTGCTGCCCGAGCCCGGCGCCACGACCGCGGCCGCGCCGACCGACCTCGGCGCGACGCTGCTCGGCACGACCGCCGAGTCGCTCGAAGACGAGTACGCCCTGCAGCCCGGCGAGCAGCCCGGCATCGTCGCCGCGCAGTGGAAGACGAAGGACCCGGTCAGGGTCTGGACTCACGCGGCCGCGGTCGGCATCCCGGTTCTGCGCGAGCCGAACCTGACCTTCCGTGCGCAGGTGCTCGCATGAGCCGACGACTGATCGCGTACGTACACATCGACGGCATCCCGTACGGGCCCGACGACAAGATCCCGGCGGCGATCACGCGCCGGATCGGTGAACACGCGTGGGCCGACACCGACGCCGACGCCGACGCCGACGCCGACGCCGACGCCGACGCCGGCGACGTCGCGGGCGAGGGATCCGGCGGCGACGTCGAGGCGCCGCCCCGGTCCGGCCGCGGCTCGGGCGTCGAAGCGTGGCGCGCGTTCGCCGAGCAGCACGACGTCGAGGTCGCCGCCGACGCGAGCCGCGAGGACATCATCGCGGCATGCGAGACGGCCGGCGTCATCGAGCGAGAGGAGTAAGGGGGATGGCGGCAGCGTTCGCGACGGTCGAGGACTACGAGAAGCGCGCCGCCGTCACCCTCACCGGGGCCCGGCGCGATCAGGTCGAGGCGTACCTCGACGACGCGTCGGCCCTCATGCGGCGGCACATCCCGACCGGCTACACCCCCGACCCGGGCACGACGAAGGCGATCGCGATCGCCATCACGCGGCGGGTCATCGCCAACGGCGGTGGGTACCGGCAGCGCACCATCGGCCAGTACTCCGAGACGCTCGGCGAGAACGGCGGGCTGTACCTCACCGACGACGAGATCGCGCAACTACAGCCCGAGGACACCAACGACCCGGACGCCGACGCCGCGTACACGGTCGAGCTCGTCGACCAGAGCCGTCACGGGTGGCGCGATGACCCGGCCGACTGCTGGGGGCGACTGCTGTGATCGGCGACGATCTGCTGCCGCACGTCGTCGACGTCGTGCACCCCGGCCGGACGACCGACCGGTACGGCAATGAGGTCGACGACTGGACAGCGTCGACACACGCCACGGTGAACGCGTGGCTGCAGCAGAACACCGGGGCCGAGGACACCGAGCAGCGCGAAGCGCAGATCGGCGAATGGCTCATGCTCTGCAACCCGTACACCACCGAGGGCGACCCGCTCACGGTGCACGGCGCCGACCGAGTCCACTGGAACGGCGCCGACTTCGAGGTGATCGGGCCAGCCGGCCCGGCGTACGAGCCGGCCGAGCTCCACCACTTCGAGATCAGGTTGAAGACAGTCGAGGGGTGACCGCATGGCCCGTACCAGGGTGATCCCCAACAGGCGCAACATCGCGTCGTTCCTCAAGTCGGACGGCACGCGGGCGCTGATCGAGCGCAAGACCCGAGCAGCCGAGCGGGGCGCAGCCGCGGCGAGCGCGGCGGCCGGGCAGTTCCGCACGGACGTGCAGACCGACGACCGTCGGGTGCGCGGAGCCGTGATCGGCGACTACTCGACCGACGACCCCGAGGTGTCCCGGGCGGCTCTGCTCGCCGGGCTCGACGCAGCAAAGGGTCAGGACTGATGCCCGAGGCGATCGCGTTTCCGGACGCCGCCGAGATCTACACGCGGTACCTGCGCGAGCAGCTCATCGCCCGCGGCGACACGGTGCATGTCGGTACCCGCATCCCGAACCCCCGGCCGGCTCGTCTCGTACGGGCCGAGCGGATCGGCGGCGCGCAGCTCGACCGCGTCACCGACCGGCCGCGCCTCGATGTGCACTGCTGGGGCGCGACCGAGGAGAGCGCCGCCGACCTCATGACGGTCGTACGGGCGCTCACGCTCGCCATGCCGGGATGGCGGGGCGCCCGGGTGTACGACCTCGCCGAAGTCGGGGGCCCGAACCTGCTGCCCGACAAAGAGACGTCGACGCCCCGGTACGCGCTCGCCGTCGAGCTGTCCATACGGGGGACGACCCTCACACCCGCTTGACCGGCTCACCCGCCGTTGACCGCTTGCCCTCGCGCCGCAACCGGCCGGGGGCTCTTGCATGGAGGTAGCCATATGGGCACCCCGACCGAGCCGGTCTCGCTTGAGACCGGTCTGCACAACGAGTACATCCGCAAGCAGCTCGTACAGGCGGTGTACGCCGCGGACTACTCGGCGGCCGCCGTGACCGCCCCGTTCGCCACCGACGACGGCGCGCTGAACGCGATTCCGACCGGGTACGTCCCGGTCGGCTACACGACCGACGATGGCGTGACTTTCACGGGCGATCTGTCGATGGCGGACGTCACGAGCTCGCAGAGCGTCGAGCCGACCCGTTCCGACGTCGAGTCGGACGTGCTCAGCGCGCAGTACGCCGCGCAGGAAACCAACGCGGCGACCGTCGCTCTGTACGAGGGGCTGCCGCTCACCGGCACGGGCGCGCTGCCCGCCATCGGCACGGCGTGGACATGGGACCGGGCGAGCACCCCGAAGAACCCGTATCGCCGGCTGCTGTTCATCGGTCTGGACTTCGACGACACGGGCGCCGAGATCTACGTGATCAAGTTCTTCCCGCGCGCGCGGCTCACCTCTCGCGACGACGAGCAGTGGGCCCGGTCGACCGAGACGCAGCGCCCGGTCACGTTCAACGCCTACCGCGACAGCGTGCTCAAGACGAGCTGCCGCAACTGGGTCGACGGCCCGGGATGGCGCAACCTCGCGGCGTGACTGCCCCTGATCGGGCGAGGGACGGCGGTTCTGGGTGAGCCCCTCCGTCCCTCGCCCTCGAATGCTCACCCGCAGCTCACCCGAGGATCGAGGACATCATCATGAGCAAGCCCAACAAGGCCCGGTTCCGTCTGTCAGCGGTGAAGGCGTCGTACGCCGAGGCGGTCGGCGGCGAGCTCGTCGAGGTCGAGACCGACGACGGGAAGGTGTTCACCTTCCCGCACCCGCTCTTCGCCGACGACGACACGAACAAGGCGATCGACGCCGCCGAGGGCGACGCCGGCAAGGCGCGCGTACTGCTCGGCGATCAGTGGGACGCGTACGTCAAGTCGGGCGGCGACGCGAACGGGCTGATGCTGTGCTTCCTGGCCGTGCGTGCTGAGATGCAGGACACGATGGGAAAGCACCGGCCGCCGAGGCGGTAACCGGCGGCGAGGAACCCGAGGACGGCGAGCAGCAGTTCGTCACGTACGACGTGCTCGACGTCCTCGGCGAGCACCCCGAGGCGACCGAGGCTGACCTCGCGCACCACTACCCCGGGTACGGCCGGGGCGGTCCGCTCGCCGCTTTCTGGCGGGGCGAGATCACGCTGCGGCTGCTGCGCGTCCTGGTCGAGGGGCTGCCGCCCGATGGCGCCCTCGCCCGTGCGAGCGCCGGGCATCCGTGGACACAGCTTGATTGGTCCGCGGCGGACACACGCGATCTGCTCGAACTGCTGTTCATCGCGTTCGCCAACGTGCACCGCGGCGAGAAGGCGCAGCCGATCCCGTGGCCCGAGCCATCGTGGCGGCCGGGCGACCCGCTGCCCAAAGACACCGCGGCGGCCGACGAAGTGAAGCGGGCCAAGGCTCGCGCCGCGTACGACCACATCAACTCGCAGGTACTGCCCGGGGGGTGATCCGTCGTGCCGGTCGAGGTCGGTGTGGGATACGTGTCTGTCGTCCCCGAGACCCGCGGGTTCGGGCCCGAGCTGCAGCGGCAGATCACGGGGCCGTCGGGCAACGCCGGGCAGACAGCCGGCCGCGAGTCGGGCGGCGGGTTCCTCTCCGGAATCGGCGGGGTCCTGAAAGCGGGTGTTCTCGGCGTCGCTGCCAGTGCCGGCGCGCTGTTCGCGGTCGGGTTCACCGAGGCTGCTGCGCAGGACAAGAGCAATGCCCGACTCGGCGCGCAGCTCGGGCTCAACCCGAAGGAAGCGGCGCGGCTCGGCAAGATCGCCGGGTCGGTCTACGGCAAGGGGTACGGCGAGTCGATCGATCAGGTCAACGACTCGCTTAAGGCGCTCGCACAGAACGGCGTCGCCGCGGTCAACGCCCCGAAAAAGGATCTTGCCGGGCTGAGTAAGAGCGCCCTTAACCTCGCCGAGACGTTCGACGCTGATGTCGGCGAGTCGGCGAAGGCGGCCGGACAGCTCATCAAGACGGGTCTAGCGAAGGACGGCAAGCAGGCGTTCGACCTGCTGACCAAGGGGTTCCAGTCAGGAGCGGACAAGGCCGGCGACCTGATCGATACGGTCAATGAGTACGCCACGCAGTGGCGTAAGGCCGGGATCGACGGGGCGACCGGGATCGGGCTGATCAATCAGGCGCTGCAGGCGGGCGCCCGCGACGGCGACGTCGCGGCCGACGCGATCAAAGAGTTCTCGATCCGTGCGATCGACGGCAGCAAGACGACGGCGAGCGGGTTCAAGGCACTCGGGCTCAACGCCGACGACATGGCGGGCAAGTTCGCCAAGGGCGGGAAGGCCGCGAACGGCGTACTTGATCTCACCCTCGACAAGCTGCGAGGTATCAAAGACCCCGTCAAGCAGTCGCAGATCGCGGTCGAGTTGTTCGGCACCCAAGCCGAGGATCTCGGGGCGAGCTTGCTCGCGATGGATCCCTCGACGGCGGCCGCCGGTCTCGGGAAGGTCGGGGGCGCGGCCGACAAGATGGGCAAGACCCTGCACGGCAACGCGCTGCAGGGCGTCGAGGTGTTCAAGCGGCAGGCGCTGCAGGGCCTCGCCAACGTCGCCGACAAGTACGCGCTTCCCGCAGTCACGAAGTTCGGCAGCTTCCTGAATAACCGGGTGCTGCCGCCCGCTAAGACAGTCGGCGGCGTTCTGATCAAAACGCTCGCACCCGCGGTCAAGGGCACGTCGACGGCGCTCGCCGACGGCGCCAAGGCGGTACGGGATTACGGAATTTGGCTTCTGCCGCTCGGCGTAGCGGTCGGCGGGCTCGCCCTCACGATGGGCGCCTCAGCGATCGCGACCGGCGCGACGACCGCAGTCTTCGCGATCTATCGCGGCGTCATCCTCGGCGCGGCCGCGGTCACCCGCGGGTACGCCGTTGTGCAGGGCGTGCTCAATGCGGTCATGTCCGCGAACCCCGTCGGACTGATCATCACGGGTATCGCGGCGCTCGCCGCGCTGCTCTTCGTCGCGTACAAGCGCAGCGACACGTTCCGCTCGATCGTTCAGGGCGCATGGTCCGGGATTCAGGCCGGTTGGTCGGCTCTGTGGTCCGTGCTGCAGCCCGGCGTGTCCGGACTGATGACCGGGCTGCGCGCGGTCGGCACTGCGACCGCGTGGCTGTGGGGCACGGTCCTCGCGCCTACGTTCGGGTTCATCGGCACCGGGGCGAAGGTGCTCGGCGTCATCATCGCGACGCTGCTGATCGCTCCGTTCGTGATCGGGTTCAAGGCGGCCGGGGCGATCGCATCGTGGCTGTACGCCGCGGCGATCAAGCCGGCATTCGACGGGATCGGCGACGGGGCGTCGTGGCTGTGGGGAACCATCCTGCGGCCGGCACTCGGCGCGATCGGCACCGGGTTCCGGGCGACCGGCGCGGCCGGAACGTGGCTCTACCGGTCCGCGATCAAACCGGCGGTGTCCGGCATCGGCACCGCGGCGTCGTGGCTGTGGGGCACGGTCCTGCGGCCGACGCTCGGCAGCATTCAGACCGGGATCCGCACGACGGGCGGCGTCGCGTCGTGGCTGTACGGCAACGCCGTCAAGCCGGCGTTCGACGGGATCGGCCGGCTCGCTTCGTGGCTGTACGGGACGGCGCTTAAGCCGGTCCTCGACAAGGGCCGCAGCGCGGTCAAGCTCTTCGGGGCGGCGTTCGGGCTCGCCCGCGACGCGATCGGCAAGGCGTGGTCACAGGTCGAGGGCATCGCGAAGAAGCCCGTGAACTTCGTGATCGAGTGGGTCTATACGAAGGGGATCAAAGCCACCTGGGACAAGGTCGCTTCGTTCGTCGGGCTCGGCAAGCTCCCTGCCGCGCCGAAGCTGCTCGCGCAGGGCGGCACGGTCGGCGACGGGTGGGGGCCGGCCGCGCCGATGCGGGTCAACAGGCCGACGGCGATCGTCGGCGAGGGCAACCCGCGGCATCCCGAGTACGTGATTCCGACCGATCCGCGGTACCGGCGGCGCGCGCTCCGGCTGCACGCGGCCGCGGGTACTCAGCTCATGGCCGACGGCGGTGTGCTCGGCGACGTCGGCGACTGGTTCAGCGGTACCGCGAAGAAGATCGGCGGCGCCGTGATGAGCGGCGTCGACTTCCTCGCCGACCCGGGCGCAATGTGGGACAAGGCGACGTCGTTCGTCCGTGACAAGGTCGAGTCGATCGGCTCGTCAAAGTGGGCGCAGACGCTCGGGAAGTTCCCGGGCAAGATGCTCGGCGGGCTGAAAGACAAGATCGTCGACAAGGCGAAGGGGCTGTTCGGCGGCGCCTCGGGCGACGTCGGCGGGTCCGGTGTCCAGCGCTGGACGTCTGTGGTTCTGCAGGCGCTCAAGATGGTGGGCCAACCCGCCTCCCTTCTGCAGACCACCCTGCGCCGCATGAACCAGGAGTCCGGTGGCAACGCGAGGGCGATCAACAACTGGGACATCAACGCCAAGAACGGCACCCCCTCCAAGGGGCTGATGCAGGTCATCGACCCCACATTCAACGCCTACGCGGGCGCGCTCCGTGGCCGCGGCGTGTGGGATCCGCTCGCCAACCTGTACGCCTCGATGCGCTACGCCCTGTCCCGGTACGGGTCGCTGGCCTCCGCCTACAACCGGCCCGGCGGATACGCCGACGGGGGCCGACCGAAGCCGGGCGAGATCGCGTGGGTCGGCGAGCGCGGCCCCGAGCTGGTCCGCTTCGGCGGCGGGGACACAGAGGTGTTCGACCACAAGACGTCTCTGGCCATGGCCGGCGGGTGGGGGCTGCGCGGGTTCGCCAAGGGCACCAGCTCGGCGAAGAAGGCCGCAGCCGCCGCCAAGAAGAGAGAGCAGCAGTCACGCGCCAAGTCTCAGGCCAAGGCACGCAGTGAGATCCCCGCGGACCTGGTCGCGTTCAAGAAGAGCCTGACCGGCAGCGCGTCGGACATCGGCAAGGCCGGGGCCGAGCTGGTCAAGGACCTCAAGGCGGCCGGTAAGGCGGGCTCGGGGCTGGCGAAGTCGACGGAGAAGGCCACCGCCAAGTTGCAATCGCTGGCCAAGCAGCGCGACCAGGTCGGCGCGCGGATCAAGGAGGCCAGGCAGTACGCCACCACTAAGCCTCGATCCACCGACGTGATGCCTGTGGATAACTTTCAGGAGAACGAGGAAGTGCCTTGTGACCTGCGATGATGGGAGTTCTTCAGGCTT
>NZ_JBIVMF010000070.1:0-7409 GCF_044752945.1 Streptomyces sp. NPDC088554
AACACCCCATACAACTCCCGGCCCATCCCCAACCACTGCGAACCCTGACCCGTAAACAACCACCCCAGACCACCAGACCCAGACACCACCTCACCAGTCACCACAGCCGGACTCTGCTCACCCACCGCCAACGCAGCCAACCCCGACAGAAGCTCACCACGACCCCGGCCCACCACCACCGCACGCCGCTCCAGCACCGACCGCGTACCCACCAACGAACGACCCACAGTCACTACGTCCAGCTCAGGACGCTCCGCAACATACGAACGCAACCGCTCCGCCTGCCCCCGCAAACCCGCCACACCCCGACCCGACACCACCCACGGCACCACGCCGGCCGATATCACCGGCGCGATGGCGGGTTCGGCAGGTTCGGTCACCTGTGGTGCCTGTTCGAGGATGACGTGCGCGTTGGTGCCGCTGAGGCCAAAGGAGGAGACCGCTGCCCGACGCGGGCGGCCCGTTTCGGGCCAGGCGCGCTCTTCGGTCAGCAGTTCCACCGCGCCGGTCGACCAGTCCACCTCGGGGGTGGGCTCGTTGACGTGCAGGGTCTTCGGCAGGACCGCGTGCTGGAGGGCTAGCACCGTCTTGATCACACCGCCGACACCGGCGGCGGACTGTGTGTGGCCGATGTTGGACTTCAGCGAGCCGAGCCAGAGCGGCCGGTCCTCGGGGCGGTCCTGGCCGTACGTCGCCAACAGGGCCTGCGCCTCGATCGGGTCGCCGAGGCGAGTACCCGTGCCGTGTGCCTCCACCACGTCAATGTCAGCGGTGGCCAGTCCGGCGTTGGCCAGGGCCTGACGGATGACCCTCTGCTGGGAGGGGCCATTGGGGGCGGTGAGGCCGTTGGAGGCACCGTCCTGGTTGACCGCCGAGCCACGGACGACCGCGAGGACCCGGTGGCCGCGTGCCTGCGCGTCCGACAGCCGTTCCACCAACAGCATGCCGACGCCCTCGGCGAAGCCAGTGCCGTCCGCGGCGGCTGAGAAAGACTTGCAACGGCCGTCGGAGGCAAGGCCGTTCTGCCGGGAGAACTCCACGAACCCGCTGGGTGTGGAGAGGATCGTCGCGCCACCCGCGAGGGCAAGACCACACTCACCCGAGCGCAGCGCCTGCACCGCCAGATGGAGGGCGACCAGAGAAGAGGAACAGGCCGTATCAACCGTGACGGCCGGGCCCTCGAAGCCGAACGAGTACGACAGCCGACCGGACATCACACTGCTGGTGGTGCCCGTCAGCATGTGCCCCTCGACGCCTTCGGTGTCGAGGGCCGCGCCCTGGCCGTAACCCTGGTAAGCGGCGCCGACGAAGACACCTGTCTGACTACCGCGCAACGCCGCCGGGTCGATGCCCGCCCGCTCGAAGGTCTCCCACGCCGTCTCCAGCAACAGCCGCTGCTGAGGGTCCATCGCCAACGCCTCACGCGGCGAGATCCCGAAGAAGCCCGCGTCGAACTCGCCTGCGTCGTAAAGGAATCCACCCTCGCGGACGTTGCTCGTGCCGGATCCACCCGAGTCCGTGCCAAACAGGAACCGCAGGTCCCAGCCACGGTCGGTGGGGAAGCCTGCCAGGGCCTCGCGGCCCTCGGAGACGAGCTGCCACAGCTCCTCGGGCGAGTAGACCCCGCCCGGGTAGCGGCAGGCGAGGCCGACGATGGCGATGGGTTCGGTGGTGGCCGCTATCGGTGCGGGAGCCGGAGCAGAGGCCGTCTCCACCTCGCCCAGCAGTTGAGTGCGCAGGTAGGCGACAAGTGCGGCCGGGGTCGGGTGGTCGAAGACCAGTGTCGCGGGCAGCCGCAACCCGGTCACCTCGTTCAGTCGGTTACGGAACTCCACCGACAGCAGCGAGTTGAACCCGAGATCCCGGAAGGGCTGGTCCGGGCCGACGTTCTCGTCGTCGGCATGGTCGAGGACCGCGCCGACATGGGTGGCGACCAGTTCCAGCAGGGTCCGCTCCTGCTCCCTGATCCGCAGGGCCGCCAGCCGGGCCACCAGCGCGCCGCTTCCGGTGGTGACAGCGGTGGCGGCCGTACGCCGGGCCGGGGTGCTCGGCACCAGGCCGCGCAACACCTCGGTGACACCTCCGGGCAGCTCCCGCAGGGTGGCCCAGTTCCAACGGGCCGGCACCACAAGCGGGGCGTCGAGGGTGAGTGCCGTGTCAAGCAGGGCCAGGCCGTCCGCCTCGGTGAGGGGCTGGACTCCCGCGCTGCCCATCCGGCGCCAGTCGGCCTCGGTGAGGTGGCTCGTCATGCCACTGCGCGACGCCCACAGGCCCCACGCGAGTGACACTGCGGGCAGCCCTCGGGTCCGACGGTGCTGGGCGAGCGCGTCGAGGAACGTGTTGGCGGCCGCGTAGACCACCTGGCGCGGGCCGCCGAGCTGTCCGGCAACGGAGGAGTAGAGCACGAAGGCGCTCAACTCCCGGTCCGCGGTCAGTTCGTGCAGGTTGAGCGCTGCACCGGCCTTGGCGCGCCATGCCTCTTCGAGATGGTCGTCCGTGGTGGTCAGCAGTGGGTCGTCATGGCTGACCCCGGCAGTGTGGAAGACAGCGGTCAGCGGATGTGCGGCCGGGATCGCGTCCAGCACCTCGGCGAGGGCTGCACGGTCGGCGGCGTCACAGGCAACCGGTGCCGCCTCGCAGCCCAATGCCGCCAATTCCGCTACGAGTTCGGCCGCGCCAGGGGCCTCCGAGCCACGGCGGGACAGCAACAGCAGATGCCGTACTCCGTGCTCGGTCGCCAGGTGCCGGGCCAGCAGTCGGCCCAGGCCGCCGGTTCCGCCCGTAACCAGGACCGTGCCGTCCGAGTCCCACTCCGAGTGCGGTCCGCTTGCTGTGGCGGCCTGCGCTCGGGCCAGCCTGGGGAACAGGACGTGTCCGGCGCGTACGGCGGAGCGGACGGCATGGGCGCCGAGGGCCGCCGCCAAGACGTCGGTGGTGATACCCGCCCCCGCGTCGGTTTCTCCAGTGTGTGCGTCCGTGTCCACGAGGGCAAAGCGGCCGGGGTGTTCCACGTCGGCGGAGGCCACCAGGCCCCAGAGTCCGGCCTCGGCCAGGCCATCCAGCCGATCGTCGGGTCGTACCGCGACCGCGTTGCGGGTGACCAGGACCAGCCGCCGACCGGCGAACCGCTCGTCGGTCAGCCAGGCTCGCATCAACACGACAGTACGGCCCACAACAGTGCCGGAATCCTCGTCGGCTCCGGCCGTGACCGGGGCCAGGACACCGTCGACAGCCGCGCCGGAGACAATCAACTCGCCTATCGAATCAAGGCTGTTGTGGTACGAGCCGACAGGCAGCTCCGCTGCCGTGCCCAGCATCGCCCAGCGGGAGAGGTCCGCCGGGGCCGCTGACTGCTGCTGCCAGGCAACGGTGAACAGGCCGCCGTCGACGGAAGGCACCCGCGAGGACCTGCCCATGGGTGCAGGACGCAGGACCAGCGAACCGACCGTTGCGACCAAGGCTCCGGCCTGATCGGCGACCGTGGCCGAGACCGTGTCCGGGCCGGTCCGGGCCAGCCGAACCCGTAGCGCGGAGGCACCCGAGGCATAGAGGGTGACGTCCGACCAGGCGAACGGCATCGGCGCGCCCTCGACCTCAAGCCCGGCCCAGCCCACCGTTTGCAACGCCGCGTCGAGCAACGCCGGGTGCAGACCGTAGGCCGCCGCCTCTTCCCTTACCGAATCGGGCAGTTCAACCTCGGCGAAGACCTCCTGACCGCGCCGCCACACCGCCCGCAACCCGTGGAAGGCGGGGCCATAACCAGCGCCGGCCTCGCGCAGCCGGTCGTACACACCTTCCAGATCCTGCGGCAGGGCGCCCTGCGGCGGCCATGCCTCTGTCGCGTCCCATGTGGCGGGGGCACCGCCACCAAGCGTGCCCTGCGCGTGCCGGGTCCACGGAGCGGTGGTGTCGGCGTCCTGCGGTCGGGTATGGATGCTCACCGAGCGGCGGCCCGTGGCGTCCGCGGCGCCGACGGCGATCTGAACGGCGAGCCCGCCCTGCTCCGGGACGACCAGCGGCTGCATGAGGGAGAGTTCGTCCAGCCCCTCGCAACCGACCTCGTCACCGGCGCGGACCACCATCTCCACCAGGGCAGTGCCAGGGACGACCACCGCACCACCGACGATGTGGTCGGCCAGCCAGGGCTGCGCCTGCACCGACAGGACACCGGTGCACAGGAAGCCGTCGCCGTCCGCCAGCGCCACGGCTGCGCCGAGCAACGGGTGGCCTGGGGACGAGAGGCCCACACCACGTACATCGCCCCGGGTCGCGACGACCCTGGGCCAGTAGCGGCGGTGTTGGAAGGCGTACGTCGGCAGATCGGCCGTCGGGCCATCGCCGAGGAACGCGGACCAGTCGACCGGAACACCATGGGCATACAACCGACCCAAGGAGGAGATGAGTTCGCGTTCCTCGTCGCGATCCCGGCGCAGGGAGCCGACGACCAGGGCGCGGTCATCGTCCACGGTGTCCTGCACCGCGCCCGTCAGCACCGGATGTGGGCCGACCTCCACGAACACCGTATGCCCGGCCTCGTACAGAGCCCGTACGGTATCGCTCAGCCGGACCGTGTGGCGCAGATTGCGGTACCAGTAAGCAGGATCCAGACCAGCCGTGTCCGTGACCTCGGCCGTGACCGTCGACCAGAACGACACACCACCCGCGACCGGCGCGATACCGGCCAGCTCGGCCAGAAGCTCCGTCTCGATACGCTCGACGTGGGCGGAGTGCGAGGCGTAATCGACATCGATACGACGGAACCGGACCCCCTCACGCTCACAATCCACCTCCAACACATCCAGAGCAGCCGTGTCACCAGCGACAACCGTGGAGACCGGACCGTTGACCGCCGCAACCGACAAGCCATCCCGGTCACAGAGCAGTTCAGCCACCTGTGCCTCCGGGGCGGCGAGCGAGGCCATACCGCCAAGACCGGACAGCTCGCGGCCGATCAGACGGCTGCGCAGGACGACGACACGCGCAGCGTCCTCCAACGACAGGCCACCGGCCACCACAGCAGCCGCGATCTCACCCTGCGAATGACCCACCACAGCAGCCGGCACGACACCACGAGAACGCCACACCTCCGCCAACGACACCATCACCGCCCACAACACCGGCTGAACCACATCCACCCGCGCCCACAACACGGGATCCACACCGGAACCCTCACGGAGAACCGCGGACAACGACCAGTCCACCCACAGACTCAAAGCCCGCTCACACTCAGCGATACGAGCAGCGAACACCGGCGACGAATCCAGCAGACCAGCAGCCATCCCCAGCCACTGCGAACCCTGACCCGGGAACACAAACACCACACCCACACCGGCAGCAGTACCTTCCCCGGAGATCTCCACCGGCTCACCAGAAGCCAACTCCAACAGCCCCGCGAGGAGTTCATCCCGTCCCCGGCCGACCACCACCGCACGCTGCTCCAGCACCGCCCGCGTACCGACAAGCGAGCGGGCCACGGTCACCACATCCAGCTCAGGGTACTCCGTGACGTACGAACGCAACCGCTCCGCCTGCCCCCGCAGACCCGCCACACTCCGACCCGACACCACCCACGGCACCACCGGCAGGGTGGCTTCCTCCGGCGCCCGGTCCGGAGCCTTCGGCGAAGCCTGCTCCAGGATGACGTGCGCGTTGGTGCCACTGATACCGAACGACGAGACACCCGCCCGGCGCGGACGCTCCGCGTCCGACCACTCCTGGGCCTCGGTCAGCAGCCGTACCGCACCCTCCGACCAGTCCACCTCAGGGGTCGGCTCCGAAACGTGGAGTGTCTTCGGCAGCAGACCGTGCTGGAGCGCCAGCACCGTCTTGATGATGCCCGCGACGCCCGCGGCAGCCTGCGTGTGCCCGATATTTGTCTTCAGGGAACCGAGCCACAGCGGCCGGTCCTCGGGACGGTCCTGGCCGTACGTCGCCAACACTGCCTGTGCCTCGATCGGGTCACCCAACCGGGTACCCGTACCATGCGCCTCGACCATGTCCACGTCGCTCGTGGTCAATTGGGCGTTGGCCAGGGCCTGGCGGATGACCCTTTGCTGCGCGGGGCCGTTGGGGGCGGTGAGCCCGTTGGAGGCGCCGTCCTGGTTGACGGCCGAGCCACGGACGACCGCGAGGATCCGGTGGCCGTTCCGTTCGGCGTCGGACTGCCGCTCGACGAGCAGCATGCCGACGCCCTCACCCCAGCCCGTACCATCCGCGTCGGCGGAGAACGCCTTGCAACGGCCGTCCGGGGAGAGTCCACCCTGACGGGAGAACTCGGCGAAGCCACCCGCGGTGGCCATGACGGCCGCGCCACCTGCGAGCGCCATGTCGCACTCGCCTGATCGGAGCGCATGAGCGGCCCAGTGGAGGGCGACCAAGGAGGAGGAGCAGGCGCTGTCGATCGTGACGGCCGGGCCCTCGAAGCCGAAGGTGTAGGCCACTCGGCCGGACATCACACTGCTGTGATTACCAGTCAGTAGATGGCCTTCGAGCCCTTCCAGCGGCTGAACTATCTCGCCGTAACCGAGCTGGGCCGCTCCGATGAAGACACCGGTCATGCTGCCCTTGAGGTTGGTTGGGTCGAGGCCGGCGCGTTCGAACGTCTCCCACGCCGTTTCGAGGAGCAGCCGCTGCTGCGGGTCCATCGCCAACGCCTCACGCGGCGAAATACCGAAGAAACCCGCATCAAAACCTGCGGCATCCGTAAGGAAACCACCCTGATCAGTCACACTGCTACCCGGAACAAGCTCCCACCCCCGGTCACCAGGCAGCCCAGTAATCGCATCACTCTCCGACACAACCAAATCCCACAACTGCTCAGGAGAAGCAATACCCCCAGGGAAACGACACGCCATCCCGACAATCACGATCGGATCATCCCCAGTGACCGCCCGCACCGGCACAACCGCCCGGCCACCAGCAACCACACCCCCCAACCGCTCCAGCAGATAATCCGCCAGCGCCTCCGGAGTCGGACGGTCAAAGACCAGAGTCGCCGGCAACCGCAGCCCCGTCACCTCGTTCAACCGGTTACGGAACTCCACCGAAATCAACGAGTCAAAACCCAACTCCCTGAACGGACGCCCCACCGCAACCGCATCCGTACCCGTATGACCGAGAACAGCAGCCGCATGCACCACAACCAACTCAACCAGCACACCCCGGCGCTCCGCCTCCGGCAGCACAGCCAACCGCTCACGCAACCCACCGCCCGCACCACCACCGGACACACTCTCCAGCACCACACGACGCTTCGGCACCCGCACCAACTGCCGCAGCAAAGACGGCACCCGGACACCCGAAGACACCCGCTCACGCAGCACCTTGTGATCCCAGCGGACCGGAACCAACAACGCCTCACCACTCCCCCACGCCGCGTCGAGGAGCTCCATCCCCTCATCACCAGCAAG
>NZ_JBIVMF010000071.1:0-7133 GCF_044752945.1 Streptomyces sp. NPDC088554
GGGTGCTGTGTTGCGGCCGAAGGTGGATGCGGGCTGGTATTTGCATGAGCTGACGCGTGGGCTGGATCTGTCGGCGTTTGTGGTGTTCTCGTCGGCGGCTGGTGTGGTCGGCAGTCCGGGGCAGGGGAATTACGCGGCGGGCAACGCGTTCCTGGACGCGTTGATGGAGCGTCGGCGGGCCGAGGGGCTGCCGGGTGTGTCGTTGGCGTGGGGTCCGTGGGAGCCTGTCGGCGGGATGACCGGCACGCTCGCCGGGGCCGACGCGGACCGGCATGCCCGTTCGGGGGTGTCACCGTTGTCGGTGGAGCAGGGGGTGGCGCTTTTTGATGCGGCTCTCGCCGCCGACGACGCTGTGGTGGTACCGGTGAGGCTCGACCTGGCGGCGCTGCGATCTCATGGCGAAGTCCCGCCGCTGCTGCGGACGTTGATCCGCACCCGGGCCCGGCGGGCCGCCGTCTCCGGATCGGGGGCGGCCGGTGATCTCGCCCAGCGGCTCGGCCGGCTGGATGGTGCCGACCGGACCGACCTGCTGCTCGATCTCGTACGGGGACAGGTGGCCCTGGTCCTCGGGCATGCCGGCGGCGCCGATATCGACGCGGGCCGCGCGTTCCGCGACCTCGGGTTCGACTCGCTGACGGCGGTGGAACTGCGGAACCGACTGGGCACGGTGACCGGGCTGCGGATGCCGGCCACCCTGGTCTTCGACTACCCGACCGTGCGGGGACTGGCCGCGTACCTCCTCGACGAGCTGCTCGGCGCCGACGCGGCCGCTCCCACCGGCCGCAGGACCGCCGCCGTGGCGGACGATCCGATCGTGGTCGTGGGGATGAGCTGCCGCTATCCGGGTGGGGTGGCCTCGCCGGATGATCTGTGGCGGCTGGTCACGGAGGGTACGGACGCGATCTCCGGATTCCCGGCCAACCGTGGCTGGGACATCGAGGCGCTGTACCACCCGGACCCGGACCACACCGGTACCGCGTACACCCGATCGGGCGGATTCCTGCACGAGGCAGGGGAGTTCGACCCGGAGTTCTTCGGGATGAGCCCGCGCGAGGCGCTCGCCACCGACTCGCAGCAGCGGCTGCTGCTCGAAGCCTCTTGGGAGGCGATCGAGCGGGCGGGTATGGATCCGCTGTCGTTGAGGGGCAGTGCGACCGGTGTGTTCGCCGGGGTGATGTACAGCGACTACAGCGCGGTGCTCGCGGACGACGAGTTCGAGGGCTTCCGGGGCGGGGGTAGTTCGCCGAGTCTGGCGTCGGGTCGGGTGTCGTACACGTTGGGTCTTGAGGGGCCGGCGGTGACGGTGGATACGGCGTGTTCGTCGTCGTTGGTGGCGATGCACTGGGCGATGCAGGCGTTGCGCAGTGGTGAGTGTTCGCTCGCGTTGGCGGGTGGGGTGACGGTGATGTCGACGCCGTCGGTGTTCGTGGACTTCGCGCGTCAGCGTGGTCTGTCGCCGGACGGCCGGTGCAAGGCGTTCTCGGAGTCGGCTGATGGGGTGGGCTGGTCCGAGGGTGTGGGCATGCTGGTCCTGGAGCGCTTGTCGGACGCTCGGCGCAACGGTCATGAGGTGTTGGCCGTGGTGCGGGGGTCGGCCGTCAATCAGGATGGTGCGTCGAACGGTCTGACGGCTCCGAACGGTCCTGCGCAGCAGCGTGTGATCCGGCAGGCGTTGGCGAGTGGTGGGCTGTCCGTGGGCGACGTGGATGTGGTGGAGGCGCATGGTACGGGGACGACGCTGGGTGACCCGATCGAGGCGCAGGCGCTGTTGGCGACGTACGGCCGGGACCGTGACCCGGAGCGGCCGCTGCTGCTCGGTTCGGTGAAGTCGAACATCGGCCACACCCAGGCCGCCGCCGGTGTCGCCGGTGTCATCAAGATGATCATGGCGATGCGCCACGGTGTGCTGCCACGCACCCTGCATGTCGACGCGCCGTCGTCGCATGTGGACTGGTCCGAGGGCGCGGTGGAGCTGCTGACCTCGGAGCGGGCATGGCCCGAGTCGGACCGGGTCCGCCGTGCCGGGATCTCGTCCTTCGGGATCAGCGGCACCAACGTCCACACCATCATCGAACAGCCCCCGCTGCTCCCCGTCTCCACGGCCCCGCGCCGCGCGGCCGGTCCCGTACCGCTGCTGCTCTCGGGCAGGACCCGGGACGCCCTGCGCGGCCAGGCGGCGCGGCTTCTGTCGTACGTCCGGGCGAGGCCCGAACTCGACCTGTTGGACTGCTCGTTCTCGCTGGCCACCACCCGCTCGCGGTTCGACCGGCGTGCCGCCGTGACGGCCGGGGACCGTGCCGAACTGCTGAGGTCGCTCGGCGCGCTGGCAGCCGGCCGTCCCGACGCCGGGGTGACCGAGGGAGAGGCGGCACGGCGCGGCCGGACCGCGGTGCTCTTCACCGGCCAGGGCAGCCAGCGCCCCGGCATGGGGCGCGAACTGTACGAGACGTTCCCGGAGTTCGCCGAGGCGCTGGACGCCGTACTGGCCGTGCTCGACCCGCTCCTCGAACAGCCCCTGCGCGAGGTGATGTTCGCCGAACCCGACACCGCCGGGGCCGCGCTGCTCGACGAGACCGGCTGGACACAGCCCGCGCTGTTCGCGATCGAGGTCGCGCTGTTCCGTCTCGTACGGGCCTGGGGCATCAAGCCGGACTTCGTGACCGGCCACTCGGTCGGCGAGATCACCGCGGCGCATGTGGCGGGGGTGCTGTCGCTGGCCGACGCGTGCACCCTGGTCGCGGCCCGCGCGAAGCTGATGCAGGCGCTGCCCGCGGGCGGCGCGATGGTGGCCGTACAGGCGACGGAGGACGAGGTCGCGCCGCTGCTCTCCGGGCGCGCCGACCGGGTGTCGATCGCCGCCGTCAACGGCCCGGAGTCCGTCGTCGTCTCCGGGGACGAGGACGCGGTCCTGGAGATCGCCGCCTCCTTCGAGGAGCGTGGACGCAAGACCAAGCGCCTGCGGGTGAGCCACGCCTTCCACTCGCCGCGCATGGCCGGGATGCTCGACGCCTTCCGTACGGTTGCGGCAGGACTGACCTTCAACTCGCCGCGTATCGAGGTCATTTCCAACCTGACAGGCGGCCTCGCCACCGCCGAACGGCTCTGCTCCCCGGAGTACTGGACCGAGCACGTCGGCGCGACGGTCCGCTTCGCCGACTGCGTACGGACCCTGCGCGACGCAGGAACGGCCACCTTCCTGGAGCTGGGCCCCGACGGGCCGCTCACCGCGATGGCCCAGGACACACTGGGCGACACGTACGACGCCGTACTCGTCCCGTTCTGCCGCGCGGACCGTACGGAAACACTGGCCGTCACCACCGCGCTGGCCCGGCTCCAGGTGAACGGCACCGAGGTGGACTGGCACGCCTACTTCGCGGGCAGTGGCGCGCGCCGGGTGGACCTACCGACGTATGCCTTCCAACACGAGTTCTACTGGCCACAGTTGCCCGTAATCCCGGCTGCCGCCAACCGGACCGAACCCGCCGATCAGCGGCTGTGGGCAGCCGTGGAGCGCGGCGACGCCGATGAACTGGCGGCGATCCTCGGGCTCGACGCGCGGGACCACGGCTCCCTCGGCTCGCTGCTGCCCGCGCTGACCTCGTGGCGGCGCGGCAAGCGCGAGAAGACCTTGCTCGACACACTGCGCTACCGGATCGAATGGACCGGGTTGCGCAGGCCCGTGGCCCCCGTGCTCGACGGCACCTGGCTCCTGGTCGCCGACGATGCCATCGACGAACAGCTGACCGACGAGGTCGCGGGCGCGCTGAGCGCCCACGGCGCACGGGTGCGCCGGGTGGCCCTGGACGCGTCCTGCGCCGACCGGGCCGTCCTGGCGGCGCGGCTCGTGGACGCCGGGGACGACGGTGCGGGCGGCGGCTGGGACGGCGCGGCGAACGTGCTCTCCGTACTCCCGCTGGACGAGCGCCCGAGCACCGCGTACGCACCGCTCGCCCAGGGGCTCGTCCTGACCGTCGCCCTCGTACAGGCCCTTCAGGACCTCGGGCGGGCCGCCACGGGCGGCGGGCGGCTGTGGACCGCCACCCGGGGCGCCGTGTCGACCGGGCACGACGACCCGGTCGCCCACCCCGTACAGGCGGCGGTCTGGGGGCTCGGCCGGGCCGTGGCGCTGGAGCACCCGCAGTGCTGGGGCGGGCTGATCGACCTGCCCGCCACACTCGACCAGCCGGCCGCGCAGCGGCTCGCCGGGATCCTCGCCACCAAGGACACCCCCGACGGCGAGGACCAGGTCGCGCTGCGCGACACCGGGGTCCACGGCCGTCGGCTCGTCCGGTACGCCGTCGAAGAGCTGCCCGCGGAAGGGGAGTTCACCGCCCGGGGCACCGTGCTCGTGACCGGCGGAACCGGCGCTCTCGGCGCCGAGGTCGGCCGCTGGCTCGCCCGCTCCGGTGCCGAGAACCTGATCCTGACCAGCCGCCGCGGCCCCGACGCCCCCGGCGCGGCCGAACTCGCGGCGGAACTGGAGGCGTTGGGCGCCCGCGTCGAGATCGTCGCCTGCGATGTCGCCGACCGCGACGCGCTTGCCACCGTACTCGCGGCCATCCCCGCCGAACTGCCGCTGACCGGTGTGGTGCACACCGCGGGCATCGGCCACTACGGTCCGCTGGACCGGCTAGGTCCGGCGGAGTTCGCCGCCCTGACCTCGGCGAAACTGGCGGGCGCCGCCCACCTCGACACACTGCTCGGGGACCGGGACCTCGACCTGTTCGTCCTGTTCGGCTCCCTCGCCGGTGTATGGGGCAGCGGCGGCCAGAGCGCCTACGGCGCCGCCAACGCCTACCTCGATGCCCTGGCCGAACACCGCCGCGCGCGCGGCCTCACCGCCACTTCCATCGCCTGGGGCCCCTGGGCCGAGGCGGGCATGGCCGCCACCGACGAGAACGTCACCGACACCCTGAAGCGCCAGGGCCTCGGCTTCCTGGCCCCCGGCCCGGCGATCACGGAACTGCGCCGCGCGGTCGTCCAGCGCGATGTGACCGTTACCCTGGTCGACGTCGACTGGGACCGCTACGCCCCGCTCTTCACCTCCGCCCGCCCCAGCGCGCTGCTCGCTGGACTCCCGGAGGTACGGGCACTCGTCGGCGCCCCGGCCCACCAACAGGCCGCAGGGGTATCGGAGTTCGCCACCCGCGTACGCGCGCTCGCCGAGCCCGAGCAGGACCGGCTGCTCACCGCTCTCGTACGCGGTGAGGCGGCGGGCGTCCTGGGCCACAGCTCCGCCGACTCCGTACCGGAGAGCCGCGCGTTCCGCGACATCGGCTTCGACTCGCTGACCGCCGTGGAACTGCGCAAGCGCCTGACCACTGTCACCGGGCTCACCCTGCCGAGCACGATGGTCTTCGACTACCCGACCCCGCTGGAACTGGCGCGATATCTGCGCGCCCAGCTCCTCGGCACCACACCGGCGGGCACCGGACCCGTCGCCACCGGGTCCACCGACGACGAGCCCATCGCCATCATCGGCATGAGCTGCCGCTTCCCCGGTGGCGCCAACTCACCCGAACAACTCTGGGACTTGGTGACCTCCGGCACGGACGCCGTGAGCGAATTCCCCGTCAACCGGGGCTGGGACGCGGACGGGCTCTACGACCCGGACCCCGACCGGCCCGGCACCACCTACTCCACCCGGGGCGGTTTCCTCCACGAGGCCGACGAGTTCGACCCCACGTTCTTCGGGATCTCCCCGCGCGAGGCGCTGGTAATGGACCCCCAGCAGCGGCTCCTGCTCGAAACCACCTGGGAGACCTTCGAACGCGCGGGCATCGAACCGGGCTCGGTACGGGGCAGCCTCACCGGCACCTTCATCGGTTCCAGCTACCAGGAGTACGGCCACGGCGCGGGCGAGGGCACCGAGGGTCACATGGTCACCGGCAGCATCCCGAGTGTGCTCTCCGGACGACTGGCGTACGTCCTGGGCCTGGAAGGCCCCGCCGTCACCGTCGACACCGCGTGCTCGTCCTCGCTGGTCGCCCTGCATCTGGCCTGCCAGTCACTGCGCAACGGTGAATCCTCGCTCGCCGTCGCGGGCGGCGCCACCATCATGACCACACCCGCCCCCTTCATCGCTTTCAGCCGGCAGCGGGCCCTCGCGCAGGACGGCCGCTGCAAGGCGTTCTCCGATGACGCGGACGGTATGACACTGGCCGAGGGCATCGGCATCCTGCTGGTCGAACGGCTCTCCGACGCCCGCCGCAACGGCCATCAGATCCTCGCCGTGATCCGGGGCTCGGCGATCAACCAGGACGGCGCGTCCAACGGCCTGACCGCGCCCAACGGCCCGTCCCAGCAGCGTGTCATCCACCAGGCCCTCGCCAACGCCGGCCTCGCGCCCACCGACATCGACGCGGTGGAGGCACACGGCACCGGCACACCGCTCGGCGACCCGATCGAGGCACAGGCCCTGCTGGCCACGTACGGCCACGACCGTGACCCCGAGCACTCGCTGCTGCTCGGATCGGTCAAGTCCAACATCGGCCACACCCAGTCCGCGGCCGGTGTCGCGGGTGTCATCAAGATGGTGATGGCACTGCGCCACGGCGTACTGCCCAGGACACTGCATGCCGGGACCCCGTCCTCGCACGTCGACTGGTCGTCCGGTACGGTCCGGCTGCTGTCGGAGACCGTGGAGTGGCCCGGTACCGGCAGGCCGCGCCGCGCGGCCGTCTCGTCGTTCGGCATCAGCGGCACCAACGCGCACACCGTACTGGAACAGGCGCCGGACTCCGCGGAGTCGGAGGCGACGGCCCGGCCCGCGCTGCCCGTACCCGTTCAGGGCGGTGCGGTGCCCTGGGTCGTCTCCGGCCGGAACGCCACCGCCGTACGGGAACAGGCGGCCCGGCTGCTGTCGCACCTGGATATGGCGGACGCCGCCGAGCGCCGGACGCTCGATGTGGGGTTCTCGCTGGTCTCGGCGCGCTCCGTCTTCGAGCACCGGGCCGTCGCCATCGTCGGCGCGGACACCGACCCGCTGGAGGCGTTGCGCGCGATCGGGAACGACGGGGCGTCGTCCGTGGTCGCCCGGGGTGTGGCGGATGTCGGGGGGAAGACGGTGTTCGTTTTTCCGGGGCAGGGGTCGCAGTGGGTGGGGATGGGGGCTCGTTTGTTGGAGGAGTCGC
>NZ_JBIVMF010000072.1:0-6944 GCF_044752945.1 Streptomyces sp. NPDC088554
GACCGGACCAGCTACAAAGCCACCACCCGCATCGAAATCCTCGCGCCCGCAGGCCCTTGACAACCCAACCCAACCCGCAAACTTCACGGCCTTGGGACTAGCCGAGCGCCTGCTTGAGGTCGGCGAGCAGGTCGTCGACCGACTCGATCCCCACCGACAGCCTGATCAGGTCCGCGGGCACCTCCAGCGGTGAGCCCGCCGCCGAGGCGTGCGTCATCCGGCCGGGGTGCTCGATCAGGGACTCGACGCCGCCCAGGGACTCGCCCAGGGTGAAGATCTTCGTACGGTCGCAGACCTCGACCGCCGCCTCCTCGCCGTCCGTGACCTGGAAGGAGATCATTCCGCCGAACGCCTTCATTTGCTTGGCGGCGACCTGGTGGCCCGGGTGGTCGGGCAGCCCCGGGTAGAGGACCTTGGAGACGCGCGGGTGCTGGGTGAGCATCTCGGCGATCCGGGTGGCGTTCTCGCTGTGCCGGTCCATACGGACGGCGAGCGTCTTGATCCCGCGCAGCACCAGCCACGCGTCGAACGGTCCGGCGATCGCGCCCATCGCGTTCTGGTGGTACGCGAGTTCCTCGGCCAGCTCCAGGTCGTCGACGACCAGCGCGCCGCCCACGACGTCGGAGTGCCCGCCCATGTACTTCGTCGTCGAGTGGACGACGACATCCGCGCCGAGCGCCAACGGCTGCTGGAGGTACGGGCTGGCGAAGGTGTTGTCGACGACCAGCTTCACCCCGGCCGTCCGCGCGATCCCGGCGAGACCTGCAATGTCGGTGATGCCCAGGAGCGGGTTGGAGGGGGTCTCGACCCAGATCGCCTTCGTACGGGGCGTGAGGGCGGCCCGTACCGCCGCCGGGTCGGAGGTGTCCGCGACCGAGAAGTCGATGTTCCAGCGGGAGAAGACCTTCGCGAAGAGCCGGAAGGTGCCGCCGTAGGCGTCGTTGGGGATCACGACATGGTCGCCGGGGGCCAGCAGCGTGCGCAGCAGGCAGTCCTCCGCCGCGAGACCCGAAGCGAAGGCGAGCCCGCGCCGGCCGCCCTCCAGGGCCGCGAGGTTCTCCTCCAGGGCGGTACGGGTGGGGTTGGCGCTGCGGCTGTACTCGTAACCGCCGCGCAGTCCGCCCACGCCGTCCTGCTTGTAGGTGGAGACCTGGTAGATCGGGGGGACGACCGCGCCGGTGAGGGGGTCCGCGGTGTTGCCCGCGTGGATGGCGAGAGTCTCGAAGTGGTGCCGCTCGCCGGACTGCTCGCTGAAGTGCTGGTGGCTCATGGGTACCGAGCGTAGCGCCGGAACGGACCAGTCCGTATCGGCACGGGTTCGGACCGGCACGGACCGTGTCCGCGGTCGGCCTGATTTCCTCCGGGTTCCCCCGGGTTCCCCGCTCCCTGCGGAACCGTTTCTCCACAGGCTTATGTCGGTCTCTCCCCGTGTCCGGGACAATGGGCGCATGGAGATTCTCTGGTTCCTGATCGCGATGGCCATGCTGGCCGCGGTCATCGTCCCGATCGCCCGACGCCGCGCGGGCGGTATCCGCCAGGTCGCGCCCGGATCGCCCGACGCCGCCGACCCCGCCGCGTACGGATTCGTGCGCCAGGAGGAGCTGGACATACGGCTGCCGGGCCCCGATCAGGATCTCCTCGACGTACTCGACGTGGTCCAGCGCACCCAGGAGTGGCGGGCCGCCGCGCAGCTGCTGGCGGGCACCCCCAAGGAGGGCGAGGTGCGCTGGCAGCGCGTGCAGGCGTTCGCCGGGGCCGCGTCGCTGGAGCTTCAGCAGAAGCCCGGGGTAGGGGGATCCTGGCTCCATGCCTGGCGGGCCGAGGCGCCGAAGGACCCGGGCGGGGCGGCGGTGCACGCGGAATTCCTCGTCCAGCAGGCGTGGCGGTCCTCGGCAGCCGGGACCGACGACTTCCGGATCATCCTGGAGGAGGCCCGTACGGTCTGCGCCCAGGCGGGCCTGTTCGCGCCGGGCGACCCCGTGCCGTACATCACCGAGCTGGCGGTGGCACGTGGCCTCGGTTATTCGCACGAGCAGTTCGACCAGCTCTGGGCGAAGATCATCGACCGCGCTCCGGCGCATATGGGCGCGCATCTGGCCGCACTGCACTACTGGTGCGAGAAGTGGCACGGCTCGCGCGAGGAGGCGGACCGGTTCGCCACCTCGGCCGCCGCCCGCGCGCCCCAGGGGTCGCTCCTGTCTGCGCTGCCCCTGTTCGCGGTGTACGAGCATCTGCCCGAGATCAATCTCGTGCGCGGGTTCTACGAGAGCGCCGTGGTGTCCAAGGCCATCGAGGGCGCCCTCTACGCGGTCCAGTCCGCCCGGCCCGACGACCCGATGCTGGTCCATGTGCGGCATCTGCTGGTGTTCTTCCTCGTCCGGTCCGAACGCTGGTCGGAGGCGATGCACCAGTTGGTACGGATCGACGGCCACGTGGGCGCGCTGCCCTGGACACTGGAGGGGGACCCGGCGGCGCAGTACGCGGTGTACCGGGCGCTGGCGGTGGCGGGGTACGAGTCGAACGGCGGCAGCCCGGCGACGCTCCCGCGCTGAGCGGGCGCGGCCGTCGGCCGCCCGGGGCTCGGAGGCCGGGCCCCGGCCTCCGAGCCGGAATGTCAGACCCCGGCGTTACGTTGTTCGGGCAGGATCCGACCCAAGGAGAGCCACCCATGTTCCTGACGAACCGCACTCCTCAGCTGCCCACACCCCAAGAGGCCCTCCGCGGCCGCCCGGAGCCCGAATTCCAGCTCCCCGCCCGCCATACGGTCCTGGGCAACCCCCTCCAGGGTCCGTACCCCGAGGGGCTGGAGACCGCCGACTTCGGCCTGGGCTGCTTCTGGGGCGCGGAGCGCAAGTTCTGGCAGCGCGAAGGCGTCTGGACCACCCTCGTCGGCTACCAGGGCGGCACCACCCCGAACCCGACGTACGAGGAGGTCTGCTCGGGGCTGACGGGGCACACGGAGGCGGTCCGGGTCGTCTTCGATCCCGCGGTCGTCTCGTACGCCGAGCTGCTGAAGCTGTTCTGGGAGTCCCACAACCCCACCCAGGGCTTCCGCCAGGGCAACGACGTCGGCACCCAGTACCGCTCCGCGGTCTACACCCACTCCCCCGCCCAGTCCGACACCGCGACCGCCTCCCGCGACGCCTACCAGCAGGTGCTGACCAGGTCCGGCTACAAGACGATCACCACGGAGATACTCCCCGCCGAGGGCCGCGCCTTCTACCCGGCGGAGGGCTACCACCAGCAGTACCTGGACAAGAACCCCGACGGCTACTGCGGAATAGGCGGGACGGGCGTCGCTCTGGACTCCCCGTCCGAGACCAACTGGGGGCGCGCCTGCCCCACGGGGATCGCCCCGGCCGAGTGACCACCAGGGGCCGGGGATCCAGGCTTGCGCTCCGCGCCGGGGGCTCACCACCGGGCGCCCTCAACGGGCCCCGGGCACGAAAAACCGCCACTTAGTACGGTAAAGAGGGGTACACGGCGACCATGTGCGGAATGGTCAGATCATGAAGGGGATCACAACGGGGGCGGCAACCACAGCTGCCGCAACAGCTCTTCTCGCCAGCAGCCTGACTACACCCGCCCATGCCACACCGGTTTGGGACAAGACCGTCACGTGCAAGCAGAAAGACTGGGACGACCGGGTGATCCACACCCGCGTCGGCAACAGCAAGCTCGGCTGGAATCACTTCTCCGGCCCGCACAACATCAAGAAATGCAAGATCGTCAATGGCGCTATCGACGGTAAGCCCGACAAGAAGAACGGCGCCCGCCTTGAGTACTGGGCCTACGCCTGGAACGGCAGCAGCCGCATGCAAGTCATCGTGATCGTCCAGTACACCCGCAAGACCGCAGACGGAGACTACAACGCCGGCTCAGGCCAGAAGATCGGTGTCATCACCGCCTAATGCAAAGGCGTGAACAGGTGCCCGAACTGGCTTAATCAGTGACATTGTTTGACGCGTGACTCTCGCGTACGGCGACATCGCGGAGCAGCAGGCGGACATCACACGCCTGCTGCTCCACCACATCCAGGCCCCTCTGCCCAACGCCCGTTTCATCCGGGGCGTCCTGCCCTCGCCTCCCCCCATTGCGGCTGTCCGCATCGTCACTGGCCCTCAACGCACGAGCACTCCCGATGATGTGACGGCCTGGGAGATCCCTCTGATTACTGTCGACGATCCGGAGGAACCAGCTGGCCCGAATGACATCCTCGGCATCGTGCGCGCCCTGAACACCGGCACTCAGATCTTCTCCAGCAGCCGCGTCGACACAGTGATGGGCATGCCCCTGGTCCATGTGGATCCGGCGCAGATCGCCCCCGTCGGGCCCGGGGCCTATGACAACGCCTTCACCATTCTGCGCACCCTTACCTACCCCTGGACCGAAGAACAACCCGACCCACGGCTAAGGGGTTTCCTCCTCCGGAGCCCCGACCGGATGCGCCTGTATGTCGACCACGAAGAAGACACCGAAGTGATTGCCGTCGACGTACGCCCGTCCGGCGCCCTGACCGCTCTCCTCGCAGCCCTTCCCTCCCTGATCGAGGAGGCGGAACGGACCGTCCCGGGCGACATCGACGACCCGCACTGCCGCCGCTTGATCAATCTCACCGATTGGTGACCGCCCCGAACAGAGCGCCTACCGGCCCGCCTTCACACTGGTCAGCCAGGTGTCCATGCCCGTACGGGAGAACAGCAGTACCCCCGCGCCGGGGTCCTTGCTGTCCCGGATCGCCACGTGGCCGTCCGGGAGGACGGCGATTTCGAGGCAGTCACCACCGCCGCCGTTGCTGCCGCCGGAGTAGCTGCTCTTACGCCACTGCGTGTACGTCGCCAGGTGCGCCTGCGGCATCTGCCCGCCCTCCCGCCCTATCTCATTCCAACAAGTTCATCGCTGCGGTAATTACGTCCAGGGAGTCGTCACATGGGAGCGCCAACTCTGTGAGGATGCCGAAACGTAGTGTCCAAGCTCGAACTCGGTCGCGATCCTCGACATAGACCATACCCGCCGGTCCCTCGGTGTAGCCGATGTCCGGAATGGGGTCAGGAAGGGTCAAGATGGCGAACGGGCCCTCCAGCCCGGGGCTTCCACCTGCTTCGCGGGGGAGGATCTGAAGTGTCACATTGGGGTAGTCCGCTGTATCGAGCAGCTTCCGCAACTGACCACGCATGATCTCCGGTGTCCCGATGACCCGTTCCAGGACAGCTTGATCAATGATGAAGTGGGCGAGTGTTGCGGCTCCTTGAGCAGCACATGCTGCCGGATCATTCGGGCGGCCACCCTGCGCTCCAGCTCTTCCGGACGGCACGCACCCGGCGACACGGCGTTCATGAGCGCACGGGCGTAGTCCGGGGTCTGCAACAACCCGTGCAGGAACTGCGGCTGGAAGTCGCGGAGCCCGACCAGGCCACTTTCGATGCTGAGCAGCGGCTTGACCGCCTTGGGTAGTTCGTCGTCGAACCCGACCCACCACCCCCACTCCGAGGACATGGCCGACAACCGCACCAGGCTGTCGCGGAGTTCGGCATCGGTGACACCGTACGCGTCCAGCAACTGCTCGGCCTCGCGCGGCTTGACCCGGTGCACACGAGTCTCGATACGCGAGAGCTTCGCGGCGGACCAGCGGCCGGTGCCCTTCTTGAGTTCGGTGACCGCTTGTTCCTGGGTGAGCGCCGCTTTCTCCCGCAGCCCCTTCAGGGAGTCCGCGAGCTGCCAGCGCCGCACCACGGACGACCCACCGAACCGCTCCTGCGTCATAACCACTCCCTGTCCACGACCGCCACGAGGTGACCCATTCGAGCGAAAAATGGAAGACCCACTTTTTTCGCAACACCCATGCCGCCATAGCGTCACGTATCGCAGTGCAGAGATCACTCACAGTTGGAGCCATCGCGACCCTCGAACCCCTCGACCCCGCCCTCACCTCAAGCGAACTCGCCACCCTCACCGACGAATTGGTGTTCGCCACCGCGCCCCGCCTCTTCGCCATCGTCCAGTCGTACGAGCCCGGCGACAGCGACCCCGATGGGCCCGACGCTCGGGTTGCCGCCTGGGGGATGGCGTTCGAGGACGGGGCCGAGGTCGTCCGGGTGGACAGTGGGGGCGGATGAGTGTGCGGTCGTTGGAGTGGGTGGTGCGGATGTTCGGGGCGGGGCGGGACATCAGTGCCCGGGTGGTGTGGGTGTCCCCGGAGGCGGAGGCGGAGCCGGAAGCTGATTCCAGTGTTGCCGCCTAATGAGGTCGCCGTAGTATCCGCCGCAGAAACAACGGATATTGCTGCGATGGATTCTGAGCTGTTGTGATGTGTCCGGGTGACCTCCGCCCCGGCTATCGGCGTCTCAGCGCCCACCGGCCACTCGTAGCTGGCGGTATCAGCAGCCTTTGCGCCGTGTCTTGAGGCACGGCCGGGTCGTTCACCATGCAATGCGGTAAGCCGTCGATACGACAGGTCCCGGCCGCATGCGAGTGGTCGTGGTGGGGGGTACTCGGTGGCGACCCGTGTGTTCGCGGACGACGAGCTGATGCGGCTGCGCGGCTTTCCGGAGATCAACAAGGAGGGGCTGATCCGGTTCTTCCGCTGACGCCGGCGGACGTGGGGTTTATCGATCCGGGCCGCGGCCGTAGTTCGAAAGACAGGCTGGGGCTGGCGGTCCAGTTTATGCACCCTGTCCTGGCTGGGGTTCGTCCCGGATGATGTTGCCTCCGCGCCCCCGGCGGCGGTTGCCCGGCTGTCTGAGCAACTGCGGTTTCCCGTGGGTGAGCTGCGGTTCTACGGCGAGCGGAAGCGGACCCGTACTGGGCATCTGCGTGAGGTGATGCGGTACCTGAACTGGAAGCCAGCTAAGCCTCGATCCACCGACGTGATGCCTGTGGATAACTTTCAGGAGAACGAGGAAGTGCCTTGTGACCTGCGATGATGGGAGTTCTTCAGGCTTCCG
>NZ_JBIVMF010000073.1:0-5240 GCF_044752945.1 Streptomyces sp. NPDC088554
GCGGGGAGAAGATCTGGCCGTACGCGGGGAAACCCGTGGCCATAAATTGCGCGGTATTTGGCCGCACACGGGGAGCTTACGGAGACCGCCGTCAATCAGGCGACGCGTCGACGAGCGGGAGTACATCGCCACCTACCCGGAGTTCGTCACCATGCTCGGCATGGTGGCCGACCCTGCTTGGCGAGCACGGCGGGCGCCTCGCCGATGGGTGAACCTCAGCCAGCACCGGCGCACAATCGACGCTGCCTACACAGAAGCCGAGCACCGGCTCAACGTCCCATCTCTCCGCAAGAATCGCCACACCCACACCTTCTCCAACGACGCCCTCTTCCGCTGGACCGACTCATTGGGGAGATCACTAATGCTGGTGATGTCGCCGGAGGACCACAACGCCCTACGAGATGATTCCCAGTGGAACTGAGAAGCCCCAGGCCAGAGCCCCTCGGCCAGACAGAACTGCTGGGACAGCCCCACCTCACGCCCGAACAGGCTCACCGCTGTTCAGATCCACTGGGCCCTCCATGCTCCGAAGGGTCCCGGCCGAAATGACAAGGCGCAGATCAGGGGCACCTCATCGACTCAGATCTTCTGGGAATGGACAATAACTGTCACTTCGCAGGGATTCCTGTCACCAGTAGTCCGTAGTCGCCGAGCGGCTGCGACTTTTCGAGATAGGTGACACCTGATCTTGGTGGTTGACACCACCCTGAGAAACGCCGAAGCCCTACCGGATTTCTGCTGTGCCCGCTCCTGCGGTCCGCACAGCGCTAGCGTTGGGTCTCATGATCGTATGGCTCAACAGCACCCACGGCGCAGGCAAGACGACGACCAGTGCACTCGTGCAGCAGCTGATCCCGGATTCACGGGTGTTCGACGCCGAGAAGGTAGGCGAGACACTCATGGACATCACGCCTGGGCTGCCCGAGACGGACAACTTCCAGCACTGGCCGCCGTGGCGGCCGCTGGTCGTCGAAACCGCCCGACGCGTACTCGACTACACGGGTGGCACTCTGGTGATGCCCATGACTGTCCTGGTCGAGCAGTACTGGCGCGAGATCAGCTCGGGCCTTGCCCAGCATGACATTCCAGTACGGCACTTCGTCCTCCATGCCGACCAGGAGACCCTCCGCGGGCGGATCGCGGGCGACACCGTTCTTGGCCCCAACTCTCCGTTTCGTCTCCAATACCTTGAGCCCTATGCCGAGGCGGCCCGGACATGGCTGCACGGCGAGGCCGAGGTCGTTGACACCACGTACCTCACGCCCGCGCAGGCCGCCCTGCAAATCGCAGAGGCCGTCAAGAGTTGAGGTCCGCCCGCCACCCGAAAACAGGCGCAGGTGGCGACAAAGAACGACCTTCCGGGGTCAAGCAGCGCGAACAGGCTCAACCAGGGCCCAGCTCAGCCCGGCACCGCAGTGTCATCTACGCCTAAAAGTCGCAGCGGTGCAGGTCGCCACTCGCGGTCGCGTGCTGTCGCGTACTGGTGGATTCCCTCGATCGTGATGGGAGTCCTGTGGGTGAGGAGAAATCTCAGCGGCGGGGAGTTCCTCGGAAAGTTGCGCATCCTGTCGCCCGTGGTCTTCATGGGCCCTTGAACTTCCTGTAGGTGCGCATGGACCGGGGCGAGCGCCATCAAGGCGCCGCTGTCGGTCCCCTTCAAGATCTGGTGGGCGATGACGGTCGCCGCGACGTAAGCCCTGGCGTCGACAGATGGGCTGGCCAGCGCGTGGAAGCGGTGGAACTTGCCCGCTCCCCCTTTCAGGCGGTCTCTGCGCTCTTCCCTCTCCAGGGCATCTTGCTCAAGGATTTCGACGTGTTCGGCGCTGAGGGCGAGGTTCCGGGCTGCCGGCCAGGTCAGGGTGATCAGGCCAGCGACGGTGTGCAGGTCGATGAAGTACTGATTGGTGTCGACCATCCACCCGACGCTGCCCACTTCTCGGGGGCCGTCGGGGCAAAGGAATCCGATCAGGTCCTGCTGCAGTGCGAGTGCTGTCTTCAGGAAGTCCTCGCTGCAGGCGGGCGCTGGGGCTTGGTCGTGGCGAGCGCCGCAGACGGGGGCGTTGAGGCGCTCCGGTCGCCCTTCGGTGACGACACGGCATTGGTTGGGGTGAAGATCCTCGTTCTTGATCCTGGGGATGAGTGCGAAGCCCTGAACCTCCATGCCGAGGTGACCGCATTTGGCGCAGTTGTGGCGGAGAAGGCAGCGGTGGGCGGGGCAGGCGAAGACCGGAGGGAGCCGCCAGATGCGTTTCCAGCTGCCTCCGTGAGCGCGCTCGATGCCGGAGTCGCCGGCCAGGCATCTTGGGCAGAACCGTGACCAGCGCCGGAACACGTCATGGTTGCCGTGGAGGATCCGCCCCCGAGGCCGGCGTATCAGCGTTGCATCGAGCGGTCCGTAGCGGGCGCCGAACGGGGCGAGGAAGAGGTTGGCGACCTCATCCTCACCGAGTCGGGTGGTGCGTGCGAACTCAGCTGATTGCTCCGGTGTTGGAAGGTACTGCTGGCTGATGGAGAGATGTTCGGTCAGCCCGGTCCGGTGGGTGCTCAGCCCGGTGTGACGGACGATCGTTCCGGGGCTGACGTTGTTGTGGTGGGCCAGGCGGAGAAGAAGCCCGACGAGGCTTTCATCCGGGAGCGGGGCGAGGCTGCGGGGCAGAGGCCGTAGCGGAGTCATGGGACACCGTCACTTTCCTGCGGCCTTGTTGTCGAAGACGGTGTTGCGGGGTTTCTGGCGGCGCTTCGGAGCGGGCTTGGCAGGGACGGCAGGGATCTCGCCGGCCTGCGGGTCGCGGTCGAGAAGGTTGCCGAGGTTGATGGTGATCTCGTCGAGGAGAGGGGTGGTCAGCTCCTCCTGGCCGGTCTCCATGGCGCGGGTGCAGCCGTCCTGGACGAGTCGCCGCAGGAGACCGACGATGCCCCCGGTGCGGCGGAAAAGGTATTCGGGCATGTCGCCGTCGGTGAGCATGCCGTCCCGGGCGCCGATGAGGCGGAGTTGTTCCTCGGTGCCGGCCAGGTGCTCGATCCAGGCGTTGATCTCCTGAGGAGTGTCGTAGGTGAACGGGTCGAGGTCGACCAGGTCGAAGCGGCGTTCGGTCTGGGTGGCGGCCTGGTCGCTGCGGCCACGACGGGCGCCGGGCAGAGTCCACTGGCCGGTGCGGGGGTCGGGCCGGCCTTCGCGCAGGAGGCCCGAGCCGGGGATGTCGACGCCGATGAGGATGACGGTGGCGTTGAAGGACATCAGGTCGCGGATGAGGTCGAGGGTGTCCTGGTCGTCCTCACGGTGCATCTTCAACCGGGTGATGTCGTCCAGGATCAGCACGGTGGTGTTGTGGTCGTGCAGGGAGGCACGGACGCCGCGGATCAGGCCGCGGAGGGTCTTGGCGTAGGGGGCGCCGTAGAAGTCGAGGATCGCTTCGCAGAGCCCTTTCGGGGTGGCCTTGACCGGGGTCTGGCAGTAGGCGACGGGGACGAACAGGTCCCGGGTCCCCTCGATCGCGTTGGGGTTGAGCTGCTGGTGGAGGTCGCGCCAGAAGTCTTCGAAGGCCGCTGCGGCCTCGCAGGCCGTCTCGGTCTTGCCCTGGTAGCCGCCCCCGCTGATCATCAGGCCGTCGCGGGTGCCGGGAGTGAAGTTCAGAGCGTTGTTCTGGATGCGGGATCTCATCAGCGTGGTGACCCGGCGGCTCATCGGGGTCTCCTGCAGCCCCAGGTTGACATGTGAGGCGGTGCGGTGCAGATCGTGCAGGGCTCGGCGGCGAGTCGGCAGGGCCCGGTATTGGTCCGGGCTCAGCCGGGGAGCCGGGATGAAGGCGCTGCGGGTCGTGCGCCAGCGCTGCCATCCCTCGAAGCTGAGCCGGTCCGGTGGCGGTCCGGCCCGCAGGAACGAGACGATGCCCGCCTCGCCATCACCGCTCGTGGCGCGGTCGTCCACGGCTCAGGCTCCCTCGTCCGGCGGGTCAGGCTGGGGGTGGTCGGTGTCGTCCTCGGGCAGCAGGAACAGGTTGCCGGAGCGGTAACTCGCTCCCAGCCGCGCGGGTTTGGTGGGACGTCTTGTCACCGCCTCTTCGCGGCGGTGCCGACGCTCGGCATCCAGGCCGGAGACGGCTTGCTCGACGCGCTGCGGCATGGGGGTCACCGGTGAGACAGGGGCCGGGGCAGCTGCCCGGTCCTCGGCGGCGGCCCGGGCCTGGGTCTCGTCCCGGGCGTGGTTGATGCGTTCGGAGCGGGTGGTGGCCGTCTTCCAGCTGCTGACCGGGACCCGGGCGGCGAGGATCTCCAGCAGCAGGGGCGGCAGTTCGGCATCCGTGCGGGGCCGCATGTCTGCCTCGCGTGCGGCGGCCAGTAGCTCGGAGACCCGTCGGTCACCGAACGCAGGGACCGTGCCGACCGGGGGCAGTCCGGTCCGCGGCGTCCACCAGCCGAGGCTGGGCCCCGCTCGGAAGCGGAGATCGCGTTCGTGGGCATCGACCCCGGGGCCGGGCGCTGGCTCAAGGAGGCCGGACCCGCCGGAGCGGTCCGTATCCGCTCCAAGATGGCCCGCGCGGTCGAGCTGGCCACCGTCCTGGGCAACGACAGAGTCGACCAGGCCCTGGGACTCGCGGCCACGGCCGGGCGCTTCGCCGACGACGACCTGCTCTCGATCCTGGGGCACATCGCGGACAGCAAGCCCGCCGACGAGGTCGTCCGCGCGGACGAAGCCCACTCAGTCCAGAACGGAACCATCGGCTGGCAGGCCCTGGGCATCCGACCCGACACGCCGCCCACCAGAACATCCTGACTCGGCATCACCAAAGAGAACGGCACCTCCATGAGCTTTCCCAACCCGCCCGCCATCCCCGAGGAACCCGACAAGCTCATGCGTCGCATGCGCCTGCCCTACATGCGCAAAGCGGCCCCCGACGTCCTGGCCACCGCCCGAGCCCAGCGCTGGGACCCCGCCGAGGTCCTCCGGCTGCTGATAGCCGAGGAAGTCACCGGCCGCGACGCGGCCACCCGCCGGCTCCGCCGCCACTCGGCGAACTTCCCCACCGGCAAGACCCTCGGCTCCTGACGGGCCGAGGACTCCACCATCCCCGAACCCACCCAGAACTCGCTGACCACCCTGGAATGGATCGGCCGCGCCGAGAACCTGGTGATCGCCGGCCCGTCCGTTATCGCCGGTTCGTTCGCGAGCTGAGCATGTTGTTGCAGTTCAGGACGGTTCTTCGATCGATGGGACGTGGTCAGCAGGGGCCGATGGTTCG
>NZ_JBIVMF010000074.1:0-5224 GCF_044752945.1 Streptomyces sp. NPDC088554
CCACGGGACCAGCATGACGGGTCCGTGCCGTCCGTGCCGACACCCGGACGGCGCGCCACAACAGGGCAAACGTTGCCTGATGCGGCACTAGAACGGTTCTCTCCCGAGAGGCCCGCATTTTCTCACCAGCGTTCGAGGAACCTGCCAGGCTCCTCGAACGCTGGCCCTTTTCGCTGGACCGCTTCGGCAACCAATCCGGGCACGATCCGAGCACACCGGGCGGCGTGCTCTTGAAGGTGAAGGGCCCGAAGTGTGAGGCCGACGCACACGCGATATCTGGCGTGAGGCGCCTGCGTCTGCGGTCAAGCCGCTGCCGTGAGCTCCCTGACTCGCTCGTTGAAGTCGGCCACCAGCCGATGGCCGCCGAATGGCTGCATACGCCGCTGAAGGTCGTGTACGGCTTCCACAGCACGGGAGGACTTGACCTGGCTGGTCAGGCTAAGGGTGCGAACACCAGCGGAGTGAGCCGCCTCCAGGTCCTTCCGCTGCAAATGCGCGACGGCGAGGGCGGCCTGAGACATGGCCCCACGTCGAGCACGCTTCTGGCTCCTGGCGTGGTCGATGGACTTCCGAGCGTGCTCGTCCGCGGAGTTCGCGTCGTTGAGGTCCCGGAACGTGTTGGCGTGCTCCCCGTGCAGGTAGGCAGGGTCGATGAACGCGGCCCACTCCGGCTCCTCCGCCGGTCGGGCCTTCGCGTATGCCCGCTCCGACTCGACCACGGCGTGGGCCGCGGCAGACTTGTCCTTGAGCAGTGCGAGCGCTCGCGCCTCAAGGCACCAGAGGTCCGCCAGGCAGGCCGGCGAATCCACGCGGGACAGCCCGAGGCGTCCAGCCTGGGCCAAGCGTCGTCCCTCTGCCGGGTCCCCAAGCAACGTGGCCTGGTCCGCCATGCCCGCGAGCACGTGAGAGCCCAAAGCAGCGTTGCCCGATTCTTCAGCCAGACGTAGGGACTGGATCAGATACCTCTGGGCTAGGCCGTGCTCGCCATTGTCGTAGGCCATCCACCCAAGCAGATAAGTCTGCTCAGCCGCGGCCTCGCAGAGGGCTCGCCGCACGTCGTCGCTATAGGTGCGATGGAGGAGGGGGTACACATGCTGGTTCATGTACTCGGCGAGGATCAGGCGGCCAGAGCCGCCCCCTTGGAGGACGTCCATCTTCTGGAACTCGCCGAACATGTTCTTCACCGCCGTCACGTCTTCAAGACGCACCCGGGGGCCGGTCTCCGACTTCTGGTCGAGGACGTTCATCAGCCAGTCGCGCGATGGGCCTACGCCAGCGAGGGCTACGAACGGTGTCCCTGCAAGGAAGTTTCGTCGATCCACGTCAGCTCTCCCAAGGTCTGCGACAACCTCCACGGTAGCCGCGTAGGAAGAGTTGTACACGAGTGCGTTCTCGGTACCTCCGCCATCGCCGAGTCCGAGATCATACGTTGTGACCCGGTATCCGAAGCGGTCGGAGAAGACAGCCGCGATGATGTCGGGTAATGGCCTACGCGGTATCTGGCCTTCTAGCCAGAAGCGCACTCGCGTCGTACTCGTGGCGACGTGGGGCTCGTTCCACAGCAACGCCTTGGCTTTCACTCTTCGTGCCAACTCGCCTCGGCTCATGCCGGATCGGTCGAGCCACCGTGCGAGATCGTCGTTGGTCATGCCCAGCCTCTCTGTGACGGGAGGTAGCGGAAGCGACACCCTTCGACACCCCCGTTGACGGTACCGCGCAACACGCTCATGAGGTTGTCTAGGGCCAAGGTGATCACGGGGAGGGCGGCACCATGGCGAGTCGCGCAGGGCGCAGCAAGGAACAGGGGGGCACTACGCCCCTTCCGCTCACGGGCTACGGGACAGCAGCCGTGAAGCCCAACTCGATCACTCGGTGGGCTCTAGACGGGAGTTCACTACTCAAGATCTACCGTGGCATCACCCCGCACGAGAGGCGGAGCCGCGAGGTGGACGCGCTCAAGGCTGCTACGGAATGGGGCCTTTCAGTCCCACCCGTATTGGCAACGGGAGACCAGGAGTCGCGCGCCTGGACCGTGTTCGGGGCCGTGCCAGGAAGGTCCTGTTCCACCCGCACGGCCCGAGGGGTGCAGGACTATGTCCAGCACGTCACCACCGCAACCGATCAGCTCCATCGTAAGAGCAATAGCGTGGCGCCCGGCCCAGGTTGGCGACGCCTCCAAGGTGACGCTCTCAGAAGCAACCAGAGCTTCCTTCTCGATCAATTCTCCAGCCGCTGTCGACAACTGCCCTGGTGGCCTGACCTTGAGGCCGCCCTCAAGCCCTGCAACGAACTTCCAACGGTCCACCTGCACGGCGATCTCAAGCCGGAACACCTGCTGTTCGACGGCGATCAGCTCCACATCGTCGATTGGGAGGCCAGTGGGCGAGGCCCCGCCGTTAGCGATCACGCTGATGTGGTCTTCCATCTCATTCGCGACTTGATCTACGCGTCAGTCGAACCTCCCCGACTGCCCACCGGAACCGTCAGCCAACTTCGTGCCACCGGAGCCATCTTGGCGTGGCGGATTGCCCTCTGGCTCGATCGACGGCGCTTCGGAGACATACACCTCGTTTCAGCGCATGACCTCTACCAGCTCGCTGCGAAAGACGACCTCGCAGCGGCCTGTGGGCAACTCGCTCGCATCGTCGCGCACTTGCGGGCGGCGGGCGTCCCCCGATGATCTCGGTTCCGTCCACCCAACAGGGCCGTACGAGAACCACGCACGTCCCATCCAACTCTGTGAGGAGCAGGCCATGCCTCGAACCAGCACGACCGTCGGCAACAGCCACGTAGTGGTCGAGACCAGCGCGCCCCAACCGGACGCGACTTCCATCGTCGAGCGCAAGGGCCTCGGCCACCCGGACACCCTCGCCGACCACCTCGCCGAGCGCTTGTCCCGCGCCTACAGTCAGTACACCGTGCAGCACTTCGGTGCCGTACTACACCACAACTTCGACAAGCTGGCTCTCCTCGGTGGCGCGAGCGAAGTCCGCTACGGCGGCGGCAAGATGACCTCCCCGGTGCGAGTCCTCGTCAATGGCCGGGCCGCGCCGGGGTGCGGTGGCGAAGCTATCCCCGTCACGGAGATCGTCGAAGCGGAGGTCAAGGCGTTCTTCGCTGAACGACTGCCGGAGGTGTCGGATCACCTCGATATCGACTTCAACATCACGAGCAATTCGAGCCCCGGTGCCGTGCTCATCGGCGACGAGACCCCCGACCGAACCCGCTGGTTCAACCCGCGCTCCATAGAGGACCTCCGTGAGCGCCGAGTGCGTCTCTCGAACGACACTTCCCTGGGGACGGGCTGGGCACCCGAGAGCCCCTTCGAGACGTTCGTCCGCGAACTGGTGGATCACTTCTCCGGACAGAGCGACTTCACGCAGGCCCACCCCTGGTGCGGTTCCGACGTGAAGCTCATGGGGTACTGGGACGGCGAGAGCGCCGACATCGTGCTGTGCGTGCCGCAGAAGTCGCGTCACGTCAGCAGCCGGGCGAAATACATCCGCAACACCGAGAACGTGCTCGCCGAGTGCAACCGGCTCGCCGGCATCCGCCTTCCTGGCGCCGAGGCTCGATTCCGGCTCAACGCCAGGGACGTACCGGAGAAGGACGAGCTGTACCTGACGTACACGGGAAGCTCGATCGAGTCGGGTGACGAAGGAGTGGTCGGCCGCGGCAACCGCGTCAACGGGCTCATAACACCTCTGCGCCCGATGAACCTGGAAGGAGCCAGCGGAAAGAACCCGGTCTACCACGTCGGCAAGCTCTACAACATCGCCGCCATTCGGTTGGCGCGACGGCTCCATGAGGCCACCGGCGAACACGCGGAAGTCCACCTGGTGAGCACCACGGGGCAGAGGCTGGACCAGCCCTGGCGCGTCCTGGTCCGCCTCACCGCGCAAGAAATCGAGATAGACAAGGTCCAAGCGCTCGTCACCGAGGCTCTGGAAGAGTTCCCGACCCTGACCGACGAGCTCGTTCAAGACGGGATCGTGTTGAGCTGATGACTACGCGGACGCTCGGCAAGGTGCCCACAGGATGTCAAGAGCGGCTGATCGCACACTACGGGGCGAAGGCTCAGGAGTGGCTGGACGCCGTTCCCGAAGTGCTGGGGCAGATGGCGGAACGCTGGAGACTCACACTCGCGGGTTATCACGATGCTGGCCACGCCTCTGTGATCGCCACGGCTACCGATCTCGACGGGCGTCCGCTGATTCTCAAGGCTTGGGCCGACCCCACCCGCTACCAACATGAGGTCCGCGCGCTGCGCCTGTGGGCCGGCGGGCTGACCGTCGATGTCATGGAGACCGCCGACGACCAGGCGGTGGCGCTTCTCGAAATGGTGGGAGGGCGTCCCGGAGGCTCCGATTGGCGGCAGCGAGAGACACAGATGGTCGCTGGCGCGCTGCACGGGCTACACCTCCGCGGGCGGACCAAGCCGCCCGAAGGGAGTCTCCCGCTACTCGGTGACTACCTTCGCTTCGAGGTGCTGCCCCGCATCGAGAAGCGAGCGCTGAGCCTCGATCTGGGTCCGTGGCAGCAGCTTGTCGACGACGAGCTTCGCGCGATCACCATGCTCCAAGAGGACCCTCGGCGGTCCACCGTGCTGCACGGGGACCTGTACCGGGAGAACGTGCCCTTCGACAGCCAGGGCCACCCACGGCTGATCGATCCCGTGCCTATGGTGGGCGACGCCGCCTTTGACTGGGCCTTCTGGACGGTCTACTACGACCTTGGCCGAGAGACGAGCCAGCGACTCGCGACAGCCGCCCGGATCTCCCGCATCCCCATCCCAGTGATCGCGCCGTGGTGCAGGTTGCTGTCCCTCGATGGCCTCCTCTACTACGTGGACACCGGAGACCCGCGAGCACCGCAGATGTTCGAGGTGTTTTCCTTCCTATCTGCCCGAGGAGCCGGAGGCGACGTATGAAGACGCACATCCTTCGGCACGGTCAGACGGATTACAGCACGAAGTACCTGGTCAACGGCGATCCCACCGCCCCCGTCCAGCTCAGCGAAGAGGGGGTGCGCTCGTGTCGGCGGGCCTGGACCGTGCTACCGCTCCACAGCCTGCGGACCTGGGTGGCCAGCGGCTTTCCGCGGGCTCAGCAGACCGCTCTCCTTCTCACAGTGTCAACGGCCTCGTAGTGCTCCCCGTGGGCGGCCAGTGATCTTCCCCGCTGGTGGCCTCGTGGGTGTCCCTGGTGGCGGCCAGATAATCTCC
>NZ_JBIVMF010000075.1:2038-4431 GCF_044752945.1 Streptomyces sp. NPDC088554
ATACTTAGTAGCGCGCTCAAGACCCGAAGCGGAGTGATCTAGCCATGGGCAGGTTGAAGCGGAGGTAAGACTTCGTGGAGGACCGAACCCACCAGGGTTGAAAACCTGGGGGATGACCTGTGGTTAGGGGTGAAAGGCCAATCAAACTCCGTGATAGCTGGTTCTCCCCGAAATGCATTTAGGTGCAGCGTCGTGTGTTTCTTGCCGGAGGTAGAGCACTGGATAGGCGATGGGCCCTACCGGGTTACTGACCTTAGCCAAACTCCGAATGCCGGTAAGTGAGAGCGCGGCAGTGAGACTGTGGGGGATAAGCTCCATGGTCGAGAGGGAAACAGCCCAGAGCATCGACTAAGGCCCCTAAGCGTACGCTAAGTGGGAAAGGATGTGGAGTCGCAGAGACAACCAGGAGGTTGGCTTAGAAGCAGCCACCCTTGAAAGAGTGCGTAATAGCTCACTGGTCAAGTGATTCCGCGCCGACAATGTAGCGGGGCTCAAGCGTACCGCCGAAGTCGTGTCATTGCAGCATGAGGGCCAACGCCCGCTGTGATGGGTAGGGGAGCGTCGTGTGCCGGGTGAAGCTGCAGCGGAAGCTAGTGGTGGACGGTTCACGAGTGAGAATGCAGGCATGAGTAGCGATACACACGTGGGAAACGTGTGCGCCGATTGACTAAGGGTTCCTGGGTCAAGCTGATCTGCCCAGGGTAAGTCGGGACCTAAGGCGAGGCCGACAGGCGTAGTCGATGGACAACCGGTTGATATTCCGGTACCCGCTTTGAAACGCCCAGTATCGAATCCATTAATGCTAAGGCCGTGAAGCCGCCCTGATCTCTTCGGAGTTGAGGGGAGTGGTGGAGCCGCTGAACCGAGGTGGTAGTAGGTAAGCGATGGGGTGACGCAGGAAGGTAGTCCAGCCCGGGCGGTGGTAGTCCCGGGGTAAGGGTGTAGGGCGTTGTCCAGGTAAATCCGGATGACATGTTGCCTGAGACCTGATGCCGAGCCGATTGTGGTGAAGTGGATGATCCTATGCTGTCGAGAAAAGCCTCTAGCGAGTTTCATGGCGGCCCGTACCCTAAACCGACTCAGGTGGTCAGGTAGAGAATACCGAGGCGTTCGGGTGAACTATGGTTAAGGAACTCGGCAAAATGCCCCCGTAACTTCGGGAGAAGGGGGGCCATTCTGGGTGATCGGATTTTCTCCGTGAGCTTGGGGTGGCCGCAGAGACCAGCGAGAAGCGACTGTTTACTAAAAACACAGGTCCGTGCGAAGCCGTAAGGCGATGTATACGGACTGACGCCTGCCCGGTGCTGGAACGTTAAGGGGACCGGTTAGTCAATCTTCGGGTTGGCGAAGCTGAGAACTTAAGCGCCAGTAAACGGCGGTGGTAACTATAACCATCCTAAGGTAGCGAAATTCCTTGTCGGGTAAGTTCCGACCTGCACGAATGGCGTAACGACTTCTCGACTGTCTCAACCATAGGCCCGGTGAAATTGCACTACGAGTAAAGATGCTCGTTTCGCGCAGCAGGACGGAAAGACCCCGGGACCTTTACTATAGTTTGATATTGGTGTTCGGTTCGGCTTGTGTAGGATAGGTGGGAGACTGTGAAGCTTGGACGCCAGTTCAGGTGGAGTCGTCGTTGAAATACCACTCTGGTCGTGCTGGATGTCTAACCTGGGTCCGTGATCCGGATCAGGGACAGTGTCTGATGGGTAGTTTAACTGGGGCGGTTGCCTCCTAAAGAGTAACGGAGGCGCCCAAAGGTTCCCTCAGCCTGGTTGGTAATCAGGTGTTGAGTGTAAGTGCACAAGGGAGCTTGACTGTGAGACCGACGGGTCGAGCAGGGACGAAAGTCGGGACTAGTGATCCGGCGGTGGCTTGTGGAAGCGCCGTCGCTCAACGGATAAAAGGTACCCCGGGGATAACAGGCTGATCTTCCCCAAGAGTCCATATCGACGGGATGGTTTGGCACCTCGATGTCGGCTCGTCGCATCCTGGGGCTGGAGTCGGTCCCAAGGGTTGGGCTGTTCGCCCATTAAAGCGGTACGCGAGCTGGGTTTAGAACGTCGTGAGACAGTTCGGTCCCTATCCGCTGCGCGCGCAGGAGTCTTGAGAAGGGCTGTCCCTAGTACGAGAGGACCGGGACGGACGAACCTCTGGTGTGCCAGTTGTTCTGCCAAGGGCATGGCTGGTTGGCTACGTTCGGAAAGGATAACCGCTGAAAGCATCTAAGCGGGAAGCCTGCTTCGAGATGAGGACTCCCACCCCCTTTGAGGGGTTAAGGCTCCCAGGAGACTACTGGGTTGATAGGCCAGATGTGGAAGACCGGTAACGGTTGGAGCTGACTGGTACTAATAGGCCGAGGGCTTGTCCTCAGTTGCTCGCGTCCACTGTGT
>NZ_JBIVMF010000076.1:0-3971 GCF_044752945.1 Streptomyces sp. NPDC088554
CGTTATCAGCGGGGCGTGAGCCCCTCGATTCTCTGTCTGCAACGAGCGTCACCGTGAGCGTTCTGTGTCGTTGATGCATTGCTATCAACGGGAGTTCTTCAACGAGACGGAACGGCATCAGTGGCGCACAGCTTGGCGGTCCGGCCCTCGAACGGGCGGCGAACGTGGACCGTGATCGACGAGAAGTACCGGACCGTCGCGCCGGTCGAGGACTGGCTGGAGGCCCATCGGCAGCTGTGGTCACCGAACACGGTCCGCGGCTATGCGACCTCGCTGGCCCAGTGGTGGACTTTCCTCGAACAGCGCGACGAGACCGGCAGGTGGGGCGATCTCGGGGTCCCGGCAGTCGCGGGGTTCCTGTCCTGGTTGCGCAATGGCCGCACCGTCGAGCACACCTTGGTCGCTCCCGAACAGGCCCCGGAGGACGGGACATTGGAGGCGAGACTGGCCGCGCTGCTCTCCTTCTATCGCTGGCAGGAGGCGGTCTTTTCGGTTCCGGTCGCGGGCAGGCTCATGCGCGGGACGCCGCGCCGGGCCCCGGCCCGGGGCCTGCTCGCGCACCTGGACGCCCGCACCGCTCCCGCGCCGTCCTCGCTGGTCAGGGTCCGCCGCCAACGGCATCGTGGGCGCCCGCCGTTGCTGCTGCCGGCCGAGATTCAGGCGATCCTGGACGGCTGCGCGATCCCGGACGCCACGGTCGGCGACTGGAGCGGGAACCTGCGCGACCGGCTGCTGTTCGCCCTGCTCGCGGAGACCGGCATGCGCCTGGGCGAGGCCCTCGGCCTGCGGATCTGCGACTTCGTCATGGGCCGCGGCTCCACTCCCTATGTCGAGATCGTGCCGCGCGAGGACAACACGAACGGGGCCAGGGTGAAGATGATGCGCCCCCGACGGGTCTATGTCGGCAGCGACCTGGAGCGACTGTTCGCCGACTATCTCACCCACCTCGCCTGCCGAGCCGCCGAGTTCGGCATCGAGATCGATACCGGCTCGCCGCTGCTGGTGAACCTGGAGCGGCCGCCGCTGCTGGCCGCCCTGCGCGAGGGCACGGTGCGGGACAAGGTGTCCGCCCTGCGCAAGAAGGGCATCGGGCCCGTCTCCTGGACGCCGCACTGGTTTCGCCACAGCCACGCGACCGCGCTGCTGCTGGCCGGGACGCCGGAGTGGGTGGTCTCCCGCCGACTCGGTCACGCACACGTGCAGACCACGCTCGACCTCTATGGCTGGGTCAGCGAGGACGAGGCCCTGCGGGCCGCGGCGAACTGGAAGTCGTACATCTCCGCCTGGCAGGTCGACGATGGCCGGTGAACAGCGTCACCTTCGTGCAGCCGGAGGCGAGGATCCGTTCTGGCGACTCTGGCGAGAACTGCCAGAGCCCTGGAAGGGGCCGGTGATCAGGGACGGTATCGACGACTGGGAGAAGATCACAGAGAACGGCGACCGGAGCATCGACCTGACTGGTCTGCCCGACCTGATCGCCGCAGAACTGGCCTGGATGGCGCACTGGCAGGCGATGGACGGGACTCGCTCCTCGGTACTGGGCACCAACCAGTTCGCAAACATCCTGCGCCGCGCGATCCGCGACAACCATCCCTTCCCGGCCTCGATCCGGACCATGGACTGGGAGACGGCGGCCGCCCTGCAGCGGTGGTTCTATGCCACCCGCTGGGGCCGACTCATTCCCCGCGGCAGCGTCGCCCGGCTGCGGGTGATCTTCCGCTTCTCCCGTCTGGCCCTCCTTGCTCGCTGCACCGACGGGCCCTGGTGGTCCCTTGACGAGTGGCATCCGCGCTGCGATCCGCGGATCCCACTGGCCGAGCACGAACCCCAGGCCCACTACGGCTGTTCCCCTTCACGGATCACTCAGCTGTGGCTCCGGGAGGCCGTGAAGTGGTGCCTGGGCACGCAGTTGGAGGCCGGCACGTTGCGCTGGTCGACCGTGAGCCAGGAGAGGATGCGGTGCTTCGCCCGCTTCGACCGGTGGCTGCAGACCTTCACCAACCCCCTCGACGTCCTGGGCGACCCGGCCCACGCGGTCCAACTGGCCGCCGCCTTCCGCCGCTGGGACACCGATCCCGCCAACCGGCTCCTTCGCCAGAACGAGCAACGGTTCGCGAAGCAGCCCGTCCATCCCCGCCTGGTCAACGACGACCTTCGGGCCATCGCCGAACTCTTCGCGTTCGTCGCCGCCAACCCCATCGGCGCTCGTCAGGTCCTCGGGCCGAACCCGTGGTCGCGGGTCACCGACGCACATGCGGCCGGCTGGTTCCGGCAGGTCTCCCGCATCCCTGGCCGGCGCGAACTCAACGACGAGCACTACGTCGACGACCACGCACTCGCACAGATCCCCGCCGCCTTGCCCCTGCTCGGGCTCGCCCGCCACGAAGAGATGGCCGTCACCCGCGGCGACGGACAGCAGGTCACCGCCCGCGGCTTCGACGACCCGCAGGCCATGCGCATGATCCTGCTGCAGATCCTCACCGGACGACGGGCCAGCGAGATCCGCACCAGCCGCTTCGACTGCCTCTCCCCGGTCCCCGACCGGGCCGTCGACGCCGCCGAGGGCGAACAGATCGCCCGCTTCCACTACGCACAAAGCAAGATCGACATCGCGCCGGACAACATCCTCGTCGACGCCGAGGTCGTCGCCGTCGTCGAGGAACAAAGGCAGTGGGTCCGCGAGCACTTCCCCGGCATCACCCCGCGTCACCTGTTCCTGCAACGGACCGGGAACCGGCAGGGCGACAAGCCCTACCCCTCGGGCACCTACAGCTGGATGCTCCGCGAGTTCAGCAAGATCGTGAAGATCACCGACAGCAAGGGCAAGCCCGTCGGGCTCAGCCACACCCACCGCTTCCGTCACACCAAGCTGACCCGGCTCGCCGAACTCGGCCTCCCTGTCCACGTGTTGATGCGCTATGCCGGACACGCGACCCCGTCGATGACGATGCACTACGTCGCCGCCCGCCAGGAACATGCCGAGCAGGCGTTCCTGGCCACCGCGAAACTCCGCGCAGACGGCACCCACGTCACCTTCTCCCACGACGACCACGACAGCCTCCACCTGTTCAACCGGGCCGACCGGTTCCTGCCCCACGGCTGGTGCCTGCTGCCGCCCCTGCAGACCTGTGACAAGGGAAACGCCTGTCTGACCTGTTCGGTCTTCGTCACCGACGCGTCTCACCAGAGTGCTCTGGAACGGCAGTTGGACGAGACCGAGGCCCTGATCAGCCGCAGCACCACCGCGTTCCAGGAGCGGCACGGACGCCCGATGCCCGAGGACAACGTCTGGCTGCTGCAACGACGAGCCGAACATGCAGCCCTCACCAAGCTCCTGGACACCCTCCGCTCCAAGCCCGGACGCGCGATCCAGGGCGCCGGCTGCGGCGCCGCCCCCACCGGCCCCGTCCCGATCACCCTCGACCTCGACCGTCACCGAAGGACCCGGCCATGACCGACGCCCGCACCAAGCGCACCCAGACGCTCGCAGCCGCCGCGAAGGCGAAGTCCCAGGCCAAGAAGGAGGCCGCGGAGAAGGCGATCCGCACCCTGGTCAAACGCGGCGAGCCGATCACCTTCCAGGCCGTCCAGCGCGAGGCCGACGTCTCTCACGCGTTCCTCTATAACCACCCCGACCTGCGCGGACGCATCGAACGGCTCCGGGCCCAAGCCCGACCGGTTCCCGCACCGACGCCTCCGGCCGACGAGCAGAGCACCCTCGTCCTCGCCCTGACCGGCCAGATCACCCGCCTGAAGAAGCAGCACCGAGAAGAAGTACAGGCACTGCGAGACGCACTCGAGCAAGCCCACGGCGAGAACCTCGACCTCCGGCGCGAACTCGCCCGCCGCGGCGGAGACGTTCCTGTTCCACAGGCTCGAACCATCGGCCCCTGCTGACCACGTCCCATCGATCGAAGAACCGTCCTGAACTGCAACAACATGCTCAGCTCGCGAACGAACCGGCGATAACG
>NZ_JBIVMF010000077.1:0-3649 GCF_044752945.1 Streptomyces sp. NPDC088554
ATCCGCCGCTACATCATCTGGCGAAACCGCCACGCCGACGACCGGCGCCTACGCGCGGTCATCGACAGGGCCAACGTTGCCTGATACGGCACTAGTCATTGACGAGGCCATCTTTCACCTGGTGCCGCAGCGCATGCGGTCGGACCCGGTACAAGCGGAGCCCCAGCTCAGCGAAGCGGTGTGCCAGCTCACCGACGATGTGCGCACCAAACTCCAGGCCAACTTCCGCAAAGTTCTCACCACACTCGGGCGCGAAATCGTTGAAGAAGCTGAGGCCAAATCAGCGCTACCGGACTGCGTTCACGAGTACCTCACGCGGCAACGCACCCTGGTGGAGGTCTCCGGTGACCTGGCACAGCTGCTGTGGGACAGCCAGCGGGGCAGCAGTCCCGCCGGCCTTCTCCTCGTCGCGGCATCCCGACTCGCGGGCCAACGAGCCCTGCTCATAGTCAAACTGGAGCAGGAAGGGGGAATGCAAGCGAAGGAGGTTATAGTCGGTGGCCTGCGCACGTTCGACATGCACTACTTCGCCGACCTCCTGATGACCGAGCATAACAAGGTGTACAAAGCAGCCTTGTTCTCCGCCGGCGGCGTCACCGACGAGGGGCTGGAAGGATGGGCGGCCGACAAGCAGATGTCCGGCAAGCCCATGGCCCAGTTTTGGCTGCGGACCTTCCTGGGCTGTCGGCAGAAGGAGGACCCACAGGTCCTCACACAGGGCTTCCACGATGCGGCTGTCGACTGGGTTGACAATCACGTCAGCGTCAGCGACCCCGACAGAAGCGTCCGCTATCTCATGGCCGTCCTGGTCGAACTGCAAAAGAACACCCCCACGCTGGATCCCACCTCGTTCGCCGCTCAGCACCTGGAGCTTTACGACCAGGACAACTTTCTCGACTATCTGGACAGCCACAGCGTCCCGACGACCGTCTTCGACAAGAACGTCGCGCGTATAGAGACCCGTCTCAGTCAACTCCGACTGGGCTTCGAAAGCGGCGTCTTCATCGTCGCACCCGTGGAAAAGGTGCGCGACGACATCGACATCGAAGATCACCCGGACGGCACCTCCACCGTCACGGTCAGCGGGAGAATCACGTCCACGCGGAGTTACGCGCCTCCCGGGGGCCGCCGAAGGAAAGACGCCCAGCACTCCGACGGAGCGGCACCGGATTTCGCACAGTGAGCGTCGTCAACGACGCCTTCCAGCGCTACCAAGACGAGCACTCCCGCATCAAAAAGGCAGCCCAGCTGACGGAAGCCCTTCTACGACGCAAGACTGCCCGCGCCCGCATCACTTGTGAGGTGACCCACCGGGCCAAGGACGTCGGCAGTTTCGTCACCAAGGCCTACCACAAGCGCTATGCCGACCCCTGGAAGAAGATCACGGACAAAGCAGGCGTCCGCATCATCGTCCAGCACAAAGGACTACTCGACGATGCCCTCCAGGTCGTCAAGGACAACCTGACGCTCGTCGGCGACCCGGAGGACTACCGGGATCAAGAAGACATCGACGGCGAGTACAGCCTGCAATACCCCCGGCTCCATGTCCAAGTCCTCGCCTGCGGCGATCTCGTAGACAACGACGGCCAACCTTACGAGTGCGAGATCCAGATCCGCACCGAGGCCACCGACTTGTGGGCTCGCATGTCCCACAAGCTGCTGTACAAAACAGGCAACACCGCTGTACCCCGCGATGTCAGTCGGTCGCTGTACCGTTTGATCGCCCTGGTTGAACTGTACGACCTCGAGGTCGAACGGGGGGTAAAAGCCTTGGCACAACACCCCGACTTCACCCGCAGCAATCGACTCCTGACCGAAGCAGAGTTCCTCTACCGCACCTTCACCGACCACCAGTACCGGCGCGACCTGTCCGAAGACGTCATCGACGTGCTCCTCAACACCGTTGAGCACGAGACCAACTACCACAACAAGCTGGCCCAGTTCGCTGAGCACAACCGCCGAAAGCTCGAAGACGCCTACCGCGACTACGGCCCCACCAGCGACCACTTCTTACGCCACGGCCGCTACGTACTCGTCAGCCAGCCGGAAAGCCTGATCATCTTCGAGCGCCTCAGCACCGCCAAGATGCTGCTTCGAGGCACCTGGGAAGACCAACTATCCGAGACCATGCTCAACGACATGGCAGAGATCTGGAGCGTCCACCTGTGACCCGACCGCCGCAGCCCGAACCCTCCGCGGTCGTGGCAGCCACCGCTATGTTCGTCGAAGTCCTCGTCGTCGGGATCGGTTTTCTCACAGCTCTGGGCATCTTGGGCGCGGCTATCGCTGGCCCTCACAACAGCCGCCAGCTGACTGCCCTGGCCAGCACCCCGCTCGCCGCCGGCTCAGCCCTCGCCTTCGCCTACGCGCTCGGCATTCTCATCGACCGCGTCGCCGACACTGTCCTCACCCCCGTCCGCCGCCGTCTGCGCTCCCAGTCTTTCCCGACCTCGGTCGCCTACGCTCGGGCACGCATCGCACTCGCCGAGATTCCTGCCCTGGCAGTCCGAGCGGACTACGCGCGCTCCCGCCTGAGGATCTGTCGCGGCTGGATGCTCGACAGCATCCTCCTCACCCTGGCGACCGACCTTGCGCTATGGCGCTATCCCGTCGAGCACCGACCCCTGCTCCTGATCACGGCAACCGTCCTCGGAACAGCGGCCGCTGTCGGCTTCTATCTCTCGTGGCACACGATTACGGCCACTGGATACCACAAACTGGCCGTGCAGACCGTGCCTCCCCAGCAGCCGGCACCTGCCCCGCAGTCCCCCTAACGGAGAGCTGGCACCCACTAGGACGAGGTCTGACAGGCCAGTACGGCGCAGGCCTGGCGCGTCGAGATGGTCAGCCCCGGGCCCCCGGCGACTACTCCACGCTGCCGACTGACAGCGGCTGCGTCTGGACGAGATGCCGCTGCCCGCCGCGACATCAGCCCCGTACCCGCGCATCGCCCCGGTTGGTTGACTCCCCGTCCAGCAGTGGCCTCCGTGGTGGTCTTCGAACTTGAGCGGTGCGTGTCGGGCGTGTACTGACTATCCGTCACAGGCTGTGATGGGCCGAGTTGTGTCGGGCCAGGATGCCCGTGGTCCTGGGTGATCATTTCTATTCTCTACGCAGAATGATCGTCTGGGAGCCACGGGCTTGGTCAACGACCCGGTGAAACCACAGGCCCTCAAGGAAGACGTCACCCACGGCCGTTCATGATCGCGGGTTCGGTGACCCTTCGTGGCTCCGGCACTGAAAGTGATCCAGAACCAGGACTCAACCGTCCGCCCCTCTTCCAGAGTTGATCTCCAGTCAGCCCAGCGGCAGTAGGGGAGAACTCGGATCTGCCATACTTTTTCAACGAAGGAAGCAGTGAGGAACTTTCCGCTCAGCCCTCCTGGAAATTGACTGTGTAGCAGCTCGGACCCGACGGAGACCCCTTGCTGCTGCCAGCCTAGGACTCGACGGCGAAGCCGGAGAGTCCTAGACAGGAAAAGCGAAGCGGTTCCTGTCACGGGCGAAGCCCGGCCCGAAGGGCCTCATCCGCGAAGCGGATCATCCCAAGCGAAGCGCCGGGATGTTGTGCCGGCGAAGCCGACTAGTTGCGCGAAGCGCAACGTATTCTCTAGGAAGGTGCGCAGCACCTTCTTACCCGCTCCGCGGG
>NZ_JBIVMF010000078.1:0-3082 GCF_044752945.1 Streptomyces sp. NPDC088554
CAACCCATTCGACGCACCATCCTGATTCGCCGCGGAACCCCGCACCACCGCCAACACCCGACGACCATTCCGCCGCGCATCCGACAACCGCTCCAACAGGACGACCGCCGCGCCCTCGCCCCAGCCGATGCCGTCGGCCGCGTCCGCGAACGCCTTGCACCGGCCGTCGACGGCCAGGCCGCGCTGGCGGGCGAAGACCACGAAGGCCGCGGGGGTAGCGAGGATGCCGGCGCCGCCCGCCAGCGCCAGCGAGCAGTCGCCCTGGCGCAGCGACTGGGCCGCGAGGTGGAGGGCGACGAGCGAGGAGGAGCAGGCCGTGTCGACGGTGACCGCCGGGCCCTGGAGGCCGAGCGCGTACGAGACGCGGCCGGACATCACACTGCCCGTACCACCGGTCAGGGCATAGCCCTGGTCCTCGGAGGAGTCGAGGAGCATGGCACCGTATCCGGTCGGCAGGCCGCCGACGAAGACGCCGGTACGGCTGCCGCGCAGCGACAGCGGGTCGATCCGGGCGCGTTCGACCGCCTCCCAGGAGGTCTCCAGCAGCAGCCGCTGCTGCGGATCCATGGCCAGCGCCTCACGCGGCGAGATACCGAAGAGCGCGGGGTCGAAGTCTCCGGCGTCGTAAAGGAACGCGCCTTCCCTGGTGTACGTCTTGCCGGGCTTGTCGGGGTCGGGGTCGTAGAGGTCGTCCAGGTCCCAGCCCCGGTCGGTCGGGAGTCCGCCGACCGCGTCGACACCGTCGGCGACGATCCGCCACAACTTGTCCGGCGAGTCGGCACCGCCGGGCAGCCGGCAGGCCATCCCGATGATCGCGAGGGGCTCGCGCCGCTTGTCCTCGGACTCGCGGAGCCGCTCACGGGTCTGCTGCAATTCCGCTGTGACCCGCCGCAGATAGGTACGGAGCTTGTCCTCGGTCATGGTCGACTCCAGTTCGGTGGCGAGGTCGGAAAGGGGACGGACGGCAGAGGCCGGAAGGAGCGGGAGGGAGCGGGAAGTGCGGGAGGGAACGGGAAAGGGCAGGGCGGGCGGGTCAGGAAACGCCCAGGTCCCGGTCGATGAGGTCGAAGATCTCGTCGTCGGTGGCGGAGTCCAGGGAGTCCGTCGTCGCGGGAGCGGCTTCGGCGTCCGTGGCGCTCAGTCGGCCGGCCAGGTCGCGCAACCGTCGCGCGATGTCCGAGCGGGTGTCGGTGTCCATGTCGGGGGCGGAGACGGCCCGGAGAAGGGCCTGCTCCATCCGGTCGAGTTCCTGTTGTACGCGCATCGCGTCCATGACGCCCTCGGCGGTGCCCGTCAGCAGCTCGCCGCGCAGGAGGGTGGCGAGGGCTGTGGGGGTGGGATGGTCGAAGACGAGGGTGGCGGGCAGCCGCAGTCCGGTGGCCGCGTTGAGCCGGTTGCGCAACTCCGTCGCCGTCAGCGAGTCGAAACCCAGATCCTTGAACGGCCGGTCCGGGGTGAGGGTGTCCGGTGTCGCGTGTCCGAGGACCGCCGCGCCGTGCTCGCGCACCAAGTCCACCAGGACGTCCTGGCGTTCGATGTCGGTCAGTCGGCCGAGACGGTCCCGCAGCCGGGCTGCGGCGGTCTCGTCGGTCCCCGTCGCCTCCCCTGCCCGGTCCTCGCCCCGCAGGGCACGGGCGGCCTCGGAGATCTCCTCGATCAGCGGACGCCGACGGGACATGGCGTAGATGGGAGCGAACCTCCGCCAGTCCATATCGGTGACGACAAGGGTGGTCTCGTCGTGGTCGACCGCCTCCCGCATAACCTCGATGGCCAGCTCGGGCTGCATCCGCTGGACGCCCATCCGCTCCAGCTGACCGGCGACGGCCTCGGAGCCCTGGAGCATGCCCCCGCCGGCCCAGCCGCCCCAGGCGAGCGAGGTGGCGGGCAGGCCGCGTGCCCGGCGCTGCTGGGCCAGTGCGTCGAGGAACGCGTTGGCGGCGGCGTACGTACCGTTCCCCGCGCTGCCCCACACCGCCGCGCCCGACGAGAAGAGCACGAACGCGTCCAGGTCGAGACCGGCGGTGAGTTCGTCCAGGTGACGGGCTCCGGCCACCTTGGCCTCGGTGCCGCCCGTCAGCTCCGCCGGCTCGATGGACAGTACATCGGAGAAGGTCGCCACCCCGGCGGCGTGTACGACCGCGGTGAGCGGCTGCTCCTCCGGTACGGCCGCGAGCAGCGTGGCCAGTGCGTCACGGTCGGCCACGTCGCAGACCGCGAAGGTCACCCGCGCACCCAACTCCTGCAACTCTCGGCCCAGTTCGGCAGCGCCCGGAGCCTGATCACCGCGCCTGCTGGTCAGCACCAGATGCTCCACGCCCTCGGCGGCCAGCCAGCGGGCGACATGGGCGCCGACACCGCCCGTACCTCCGGTCACCACAACGGTGCCCCGCGGTTTCCACGGACGTACCGGATCCCGTCCCGCCAACGCGGCCCGTACCAGGCGTCGTACGAGAACACCCGACTCGCGTACGGCGATCTGGTCCTCACCGCCCCCGGACGCCGCGAGTACGGCCGTCAGAAGCCGCCCGGTGTGCGGGCTCCAGTGGGCGGGGAGATCGATGAGTCCGCCCCACCAGCCGGGGTGCTCCAGCCCCACCACCTGGCCGATTCCCCATAGTTGGGCCGCTTCGGGGCGTACCTCGTCACCGGCGGCGACGGCGGCGGCGCCGGTGGTCAACCACCACAGGGGTGCCTTCACATCGATGGCGTCCAGATCCCTCAGCAGGGCGACCGCCTCGTCGAGCGAGCGCGGCGAAGCGATCACACCGGCGTAGTCGCCGGGGACGACATCGGCCGAGACCTCGGCCTCCGCACCGGCCGCCCGCACGGCCTCCGCGACCTCCTCATCGGTCGAGATCACCAGCCAGCGTCCGGACAGCGGCGCATCCTCCACGACCGTGCCGCGCCGCCAGACGACGCGGTAGCGCCAGTCGTCCACGGCCCGGCCGACCGCGCCGGGGAGGGAGACCTCGGGCCAGTAGTGGCGGTGCTGGAAGGCGTACGTCGGCAACTCCACCGGCCGGGCACCACTCCCCGCGAACCACTCCTGCCAGTCGACACCCACACCATGGACATACGCCTC
>NZ_JBIVMF010000079.1:0-3025 GCF_044752945.1 Streptomyces sp. NPDC088554
CGAGCCACTGCGAACCCTGACCCGGGAAGACGAAGACAACACCCGCCCCCGTACCCGCCACCGAGCCGGTCACCACAGCCGGACTCTGCTCACCCGAGGCGAGCGCGTCCAGGGCTGTCAGGCGTTCCCGCTCGTCGCGGCCCACAACGACAGCGCGCTGTTCCAGGGCAGCCCGAGTCTCGGTCAGGGACCGGCCCACCTGGAGCGGATCGAGCCCAGGGTGTACGGCAAGGTGTGTCCGGAGCCGTTCGGCCTGGCCACGCAGGGCGGCCGTGCCCCGGGCGGAGACCACCCACGGGACCACACCGTCCAGGCCCACGGGCTGCGGTGCGTCGTCTGCGGCGGATCCCGGTTCCCCGGTGACGGCCTCCGGTTCCCTGGCGGCAGGTTTCGCGAGTTCCGGTCCCCCAGCGACGCGTTCCAACTCCTCCCCAGCCGGGGCCTGTTCCAGAATGACGTGCGCGTTGGTACCGCTCATGCCGAACGCGGAGACCGCCGCCCGGCGCGCCTGCCCGGTCTCGGGCCAGGCATGCTCCTCGGCCAGCAGCTCCACCGCGCCCGTCGTCCAGTCCACCTCCGGAGTGGGTTCGGCGGCGTGCAAGGTCTTCGGCAGAACGCCATGGCCCAGGGCCAGCACCATCTTGATGACACCGGAGACCCCTGCGGCGGCCTGGGTGTGGCCAATGTTCGACTTCAATGAACCGAGCCGGAGCGGCCGGTCCTCTGGGCGCTCCTGGCCGTACGTGGCGAGCAGGGCCTGCGCCTCGATCGGGTCGCCCAGCCTCGTACCCGTACCATGTGCCTCCACCACATCCACGTCTCCGGCGGAGAGGCGTGCGTTGGCCAGGGCCTGGCGAATGACGCGTTGCTGGGAGGGGCCGTTGGGGGCGGTGAGCCCGTTGGAGGCGCCATCCTGGTTGATCGCGGAGCCCCGGACGACCGCGAGGACACGGTGGCCGTTGCGTTCGGCGTCCGAGAGCCTCTCGACCAACAACAGGCCCACGCCCTCCGACCAGCCCGCACCGTCCGCGTCGGCGGAGAACGACTTGCAGCGGCCATCGGAGGCGGAGCCGCCCTGCCGGGCGAACTCGACGAAGACCGTGGGAGTGGACATGACAGTCACACCACCCGCCAGGGCGAGGTCACACTCCCCCGACCGCAGCGCCTGGACCGCAAGGTGAAGAGAGACCAGGGAGGAGGAGCACGCGGTGTCGACCGAGACGGCCGGCCCCTCGAAGCCCAGGGCGTAGGAGAGACGGCCGGAAAGCACACTGCTGGAGGTGCCGAGCAGCAGGTGCCCCTTGACCTCTTCGAGGTTCGGGGGAACGTTCTGCTCGTAGTAAGAGGTGGTGCCGCCGACGAAAACACCGGTCTGGCTGCCGCGCAGCGCCATCGGGTCGATGCCCGCGCGTTCGAAGGTCTCCCATGCGGTTTCCAGCAACAGCCGCTGCTGCGGGTCCATCGCCAGCGCCTCACGCGGCGAGATACCGAAGAAATCCGCATCAAAAGCGGTGACATCGTCCATGAATCCACCCCGGCGGATGAATTCGACATCTTCCTGGGAGATATCCCAGCCTCGATCGTCGGGGAATTCCCCAATGGCATCCCGACCGCTCTTGACTAGTTCCCAGAGATTTTCCGGTGAGGTGACACCGCCGGGAAGCCTACAAGCCATCGCCACAATGGCGATAGGTTCATGCTGCTTCGCCTCGATGTCCCGCAGCCGCCGGCGTGTCTGCCGCAGATCGGTCGTCAGCCGCTTGATGGATTCAACTACTCTGTCGTCGCTCACCATGATGTGCACACCTTCGGGGAAATGCGGAAAGTCGGGGAGGATTTCTTTTACAGAGAGCTATCCATCAAGCTCTTCATCAACCAGGTCGAGGAGTGCCTCCAGGCTGTCCGCCTGGATATCGTCCGTTTCCTCGTGCCGGGAATCCGATGTTCCCGGGGAAAGAGAGTCCAATTTCGCCAGGAGCGCCTGGAGACGGACTCTGGCGCCGCGCCGTACCTCCTCGTCGGTGGCGGCCATGGCGCCGAGTTCGACCTCCATCCGCGCGAGCCTGCCGAGCAACGCCTCGCCCGGGGACTCCGCGTCGGGGCAGAGTTCGGTACGGAGGCGGGCGGCCAACATAGCGGCGCTGGGGTAGTCGAAGACGAGAGTGCCGGGGAATCTACGGCCGGTCGCCTCGCTGAGCCGGTTGCGGAGTTCCACTGCGGTCAGTGAGTCGAAGCCGAGTTCCTTGAAGGCCCGGTCCTCGGTCACCACCTCGGTGTCCCGGTGGCCGAGCACAGCCGCGGCCTGGGTACGGACCAGTGTCAGCAAAGTCTGTTCCTGTTCCTTCTCAGACATGGCCGCGAGTTCGGCGACGAGGCCCCGCTGTTCGGCGACGCCCTGAACGTCCTGGGCGTGGCGGCGCGCGACAACAGGTGCGGAAACCAGCCCACGCAATGCTTCGGGGATGGGGATACGGTTGGCGCCCCGCAACCGGTCCAGTTCGAGCTGGACCGGAACGAGGTGAGGGGCAGCCGAGTCCAGGGCCAGATCGAAAAGGGCCATGCCGTGCTCGGCGGTGAGCGCCCCGATGCCGATGGTGTTCATACGGCGCATGTCGGTGTCGCCGAGGTGGGAGGTCATCGCGCTGGCCGTCTCCCAGAAGCCCCAGGAAAGGGAGAGGCCGGGCAGACCCTGGGTACGGCGGTGCTGGGCGAGGGCGTCCAGGAAGGTGTTCCCGGCCGCGTATCCCGCCTGGCCCGACGAGCCTACGATCCCGGAGAGCGAGGAGAAGAGCACGAACGCCGCCAGGTCCAACCCCGCGGTCAGCTCGTGTAGTTGAACCGCCGCGTCCACCTTGGGAGCGAGCAGCCGGTCCAACCCGGCCGGATCGATACTGGTCACAACGCCGTCGTCGATCACGCCGGCTGCGTGGAACACACCGGTCAGCGGATGCTCCGACGGAACACCATCGAGAAGCGCGGCCACCGCCGCACGATCCGCGACATCACAAGCAGCAACCCGCACCCG
>NZ_JBIVMF010000080.1:0-3008 GCF_044752945.1 Streptomyces sp. NPDC088554
GCGTTGGCGATGGACCCGCAGCAGCGGCTGCTCCTCGAAACGGCGTGGGAGACGTTCGAACGCGCCGGCCTCGACCCAACCAACCTCAAGGGCAGTCGTACGGGTGTTTTCGTGGGCGGCTTCGCGCAGGATTACGGGCCCCGGCTGCACGAGACGGCCGAGGGGAACGAGGGCCACTCGCTGACCGGTACGACCCCCAGCGTGATGTCGGGCCGTCTGTCGTACACATTTGGTTTCGAGGGTCCGGCGGTGACGGTCGACACGGCCTGCTCATCGTCTCTGGTGGCTCTGCACCTGGCGGCGCGGGAGTTGAGGGCGGGTGAGTGTGACATGGCGCTCGTCGGCGGCATCACGATCATGTCGACGCCGGGCATCTTTGTCGAGTTCTCCCGACAGGGCGGTATGTCCGCCGACGGCCGCTGCAAGTCCTTCTCAGCCGACGCGGACGGCGCTGGCTGGGGTGAGGGCGTCGGCATGCTGCTTGTCGAGCGGCAGTCCGACGCCGAACGGAACGGCCACCGGATCCTCGCGGTCGTCCGTGGCTCGGCCGTCAACCAGGACGGTGCCTCCAACGGGCTCACCGCCCCCAACGGCCCCGCGCAGCAAAGGGTCATCCGCCAGGCCCTGGCCAACGCCCAATTGATCACGAGCGACGTGGACATGGTCGAGGCGCATGGTACGGGTACCCGGTTGGGTGACCCGATCGAGGCACAGGCAGTGTTGGCGACGTACGGCCAGGACCGTCCCGAGGACCGGCCGCTGTGGCTCGGTTCCCTGAAGACCAATATCGGGCACACGCAGGCTGCCGCGGGTGTCGCGGGCATCATCAAGACGGTGCTGGCGCTCCAGCACGGTCTGCTGCCGAAGACACTCCACGTTTCGGAGCCGACCCCTGAGGTGGACTGGTCGGAGGGTGCGGTACGGCTGCTGACCGAGGCCCAGGAGTGGTCGGACGCGGAGCGTCCGCGCCGGGCGGGTGTCTCGTCGTTCGGTATCAGTGGTACCAATGCGCACGTCATCCTGGAGCAGGCGCCTGCGGCTGTTGAAGCGGTGTCCGGGAGTGTTGCGCCGGTTGTGGTGCCGTGGGTGGTGTCGGGTCGGGGTGCGGCGGGTCTGCGGGGGCAGGCGGAGCGGTTGCGTTCGTACGTCACCGAGCACCCCGAGCTGGACCCGGCCACCGTGGGCCGCTCGCTCGTTGGTACGCGGGCGGTGCTGGAGCAGCGTGCGGTGGTGGTCGGCCGGGGACGGGATGAACTCCTCTCGGGGCTGGCGGAGTTGGCTTCTGCTGAGTCGGGGTCGATCGCGGGTTCGGCGGCTGGTGCGGGTGCGGGTGTGGTGTTTGTGTTCCCGGGGCAGGGTTCGCAGTGGCTGGGGATGGCTGCTGGTCTGCTGGGTTCGTCGCCGGTGTTCGCTGCTCGTATCGCTGAGTGTGAGCGGGCTTTGGGTCTGTGGGTGGACTGGTCGTTGTCCGCGGTTCTCCGTGAGGGTTCCGGTGTGGATCCCGTGTTGTGGGCGCGGGTGGATGTGGTTCAGCCGGTGTTGTGGGCGGTGATGGTGTCGTTGGCGGAGGTGTGGCGTTCTCGTGGTGTCGTGCCGGCTGCTGTGGTGGGTCATTCGCAGGGTGAGATCGCGGCTGCTGTGGTGGCAGGGGCGTTGTCGTTGGAGGACGCGGCACGGGTGGTTGTCCTGCGCAGCCGTCTGATCGGCCGCGAGCTGTCGGGCCTCGGTGGCATGGCCTCGCTGGCCGTCACGCAGGAGCGGGCTTCTGAGCTTCTGCGGGGACGGGAGGGTTTGTCGGTCGCGGCGGTCAATGGGCCGAATTCGACTGTGGTGGCAGGGGATTCGGCTGCTCTGGATGTGTTGGAGGTGGATTGTGAGCGTGAGGGGGTCCGGTTCCGTCGTATCGATGTCGATTACGCCTCGCACTCCGCCCACGTAGAGCGCATCGAGACGGAGCTTCTGGCCGAGCTGGCCGGTATCGCGCCGGTCGCGGGTGGTGTGTCGTTCTGGTCGACGGTCACGGCCGAGGTCACGGACACGGCTGGTCTGGATGCTGCTTACTGGTACCGCAACCTGCGCCACACGGTCCGGCTGAGCGATACCGTACGGGCCCTGTACGAGGCCGGGCATACGGTGTTCGTGGAGGTCAGCCCACATCCGGTGCTGACGGGCGCGGTCCAGGACACGGTGGACGATGACCGTGCCCTGGTCGTCGGCTCCCTGCGCCGGGATCGGGAGGAGGAACGCGAACTCCTCCTATCCCTCGGCCGGTTGTATGCGCATGGCGTTCCGGTTGACTGGTCCGCGTTCCTCGGTGAGGGCCCGACGGCCGATCTGCCGACGTACGCCTTCCAACACCGCCGCTATTGGGTAAAGGTAGCTGCTGGTGGCAACAGCGCTCGCAGCATGGGCTTTTCGTCCCCCGGCCACCCGTTGCTTGGTGCAGCCGTGGCGCTGGCTGACGGCAACGGCTTCCTGCTCAGCGGCGTGTTGTCGGTGCAGGCGCAGCCCTGGCTGGCTGACCACATTGTCGGCGGCGCGATCATCGTTCCGGGTACGGCCCTGGTTGAGATGGTCAGCCGTGCGGGTGATGAGGTCGGCTGCACGGGAGTGAACGAACTCTCCCTCATGCAACCTCTGTTCATCACCCAGAGTGGTGGCCTCGCTGTTCAGATCACGGTTGGCGCGGCGAACGACGAGGGCCAGCGACCGGTGAGTGTCCATTCTCGGCCACAGGCCGCCGACATCGCCGAGCCATGGGTCCGGCATGCTCAGGGCACCCTCGGTAGTGGCGCGCAAGCTCCCGCTGAATGGGATGCGACAGAGGAGTGGCCGCCACGAGACGCTTTGCCGCAGGACTTGGAGCGTGTGTATGACCGGCTCGCGAGCGACGGTGCTGGTTACGGCCCCGCTTTCCATGGGCTGCGGGCGGTGTGGCGGCGCGGTGCGGAGGTGTTCGCCGAGGTCGAACTGCCTGAGGTGGTACGGGAGGAGGCGGGCGCCTATGG
>NZ_JBIVMF010000081.1:0-2986 GCF_044752945.1 Streptomyces sp. NPDC088554
ACCGCAGCCAACTCCTCACTCAGCACACCCGATCAACGACACGACCGATCAAGAAGACACGCCATCACAGACCGCACATGACCAAGCCCTACTAGTGCTCTGACCACATACCTTCGCCGGGTTGGGCGGGTGTGGGGCCATTAATGCCAGCTACCTGGCTGAGGCATCCGCCTATGCTCGGCTCGTGCAGCCGCTTTCCGACCGCAGCAATCCGTTGATCACGGCGTTCCCAGCCGAGCTTGCAAGCGATGCCGAGGCAGTCCTGGCGGTGATGCCTGATTCTCGGCTTCAGCCGCATGCCTCGTTCTCGGTGGCTGTCGAGGGCCAGCAGGTTTTGATCCCCGGGCGCCTCTACAACGACGAGCCGCCAACTGCCAAGGTGGCGTCGCTTTCGTCGCGCCAACAACAGCTTCTGCACTGCCTGTACTCAAGGCACTGCGACGGCATGGTCAGGCAGCGCCACCTGGAGAAGGTCGTTGGTTCCACGGACCCATGGGTCGTCCCCTTCGTCGTGCAGCTGGTTGGCGAGTACGTCTTGGAGATCCTGGTCGTCATCTGCGATGAGCTCCGTGATCTCGCCACGCCCGGCACCTGCGGCCACCTCGCTTACGGGCAGTTCATCGTGGACAACCCTGCTTTCTTCGCGCGCACTCAACGGCGGGTCGTGAGCTACTGGAGCTGCTACTACCGGGGCACCTACGCGAGTTTTCGGGGCTACCCGGGGTGCACGATTCTTGACCTCCTACGGTCCGCTGCCTCCGACAGAGCAGGACATCCCTGGCCCAACCTCGCTCCAGCCGGCGCCAGGGTGGACGGCTACTGCTAGGACCCGCCGGGCAAGGTCGCCGGGCTGGTCAAGCGGCATCGGCGAGGGGACGTCCGCCCCAACGGATGCCCTTCTCGCTGCGGATGCGAGCGCGCTCGCGGCGCTGGGCTGCCAGCACGTCGGGGTGACGGGCATTCGCGTTGCGCCAGCGCAGATAGGCGTGCAGGGCCCGGGTCTGCACGGTGTGGTTGCGGTGGTTGTCGGCGTACACAGTTACGTCCCCACCTTCGTACGGATGAATGGGGACAGATGTTAATGCGGTGAACCGTGCGGTTCGGCACTCTGCTGCTGTCGGTGTGACGGTGAAGGGTGGCTGACGATGGTCTTGGACCCGCATCGCTGGTTGGAACTGCGGCTTTTCCGGGGGCTGTTGGAGTCCGGGGCGTTGAGTCTGTCGGAGATCGCCCGGGAGACGGGGCTGGACCGCAAGACGGTCCGGAAGTACCTCTCGTCGCCGGGGCCGGCGACGCCGCCGCGGAGGTCGCCGAACGGGCGGCCCCGGGCGAGGGTGATTGACGAGTTCGCGCCGCTGGTCGATGCGATGCTGCGTGCCGAGGTACTGATGAAAGCCGCAGTGATCCATGAACGGCTGGTCTCGGAGTACGGATTCACCGGGAATTACCAGCGGGTCAAGCTCTACGTTCAGGAAGCCCGCCCGCGGGTCGCCGAGGACCTCGGGTCACGCCGAAGGAACTGGCGGGCATGCACCGCCGGTTCGAGGTGATCCCCGGCGCCCAAGCCCAGGTGGACTGGGGCGACGAGGGAAAGATCCTCGCGCATCTGGGCATCGGGAAAGTCTATTCCTTCCACATGACCCTGTCGTACTCCCGTGATCCATTCTGCTGTTTCACCACGAGCCAGGACCTGGAGACCTTCTTCGAGTGTCACCGGCGGGCGTTCGCGCACTTCGGCGGGGTGCCCATGACGCTGGTCTACGACCGCACCAAGACCGTCGTGCGCCGTCATGTCGCCCCTGGTGAGGCGGTGCCTCTGCATCCGGAAGCGGTCGGTTTCGCCGGGCACTACGACTTCGACATCGACGTGCTGGCCGCCTACCGGCCCACCGGCAAAGGCCGGGTCGAACGCCAGGTGCTGATCGTCCGCGACCACGTTCTCTCCGGGCGGTCCTTTTCCTCGATCGAGGAGATGGATGCCGCGTTCACGGCCTGGGTGCCCAGGCGGCGGGCACAGATCCACAAGACCCACCGTGAGGTGATCGGGCACCGGGCCGCCCGGGACCACACGGCCCTCAAGACACTGCCGCCAGCCCCGTATCTGGTGGCCGAACGGCACCTGCGGCCGGTCGGTAAGGACTGTCTGATCGCGTTCGGCGGAAACCTCTACTCGGTGCCCGCCCGCAAGGTCCGCCCCCGCCAGCTCGTCGAGATCCGGGCTACGAAGTCCCAGGTCATGCTGCATTCCACGGTCCCCGACCCGCACGGCGAAACACTGCTGGCCACACACGCGCGGGCGGTCGGCCGCGGGGCCCGCGTGGTCGAGGAATCGCACTGGGACGGGCTTCCCACCGGCAAGAACCGCCGGACAACCACCGGTGAAGTGCCCGTCCAACCGCGTCACCACCGTCCCCTCGGCGAAGAGGCCGGATCCCTGCAAGCCCTGCTGAACCGGGCTGCAGCCACCCAGGTCGTGGTCGGCCGCCGACCGTTGTCGGTCTATGACGAACTGACCGGCACCCGGCCCTTCACCACCCACCCCACCCCGAAGGAATCGTCGTGAGCGAGCTGACCGGCAACCGCATCCGCACCACGGCCGGCAAGCTCGGCCTGCCCCATCTCGCGGAAACCATCAACGAGTTCACCCGACGGGCGGACGAGGGAAAGCTCGGCTACCTCGACTTCCTCGACCTGGTCCTCTCCGAGGAACTCGCCGTCCGCGACGACCGCCGCTTCCGCCAGGGCCTGCGGCTCTCGAGGCTGCCGCACCACAAAACGCTCGATGAGTACGACTTTTCCTTCCAGCCCGAGCTCGACCCGCGCAAGGTCAAAGACCTCGCCACCCTCTCCTTCATCGAGGCCAAGGCCAACGCGGCCCTGCTCGGGCCGCCCGTTATCAGCGGGGCGTGAGCCCCTCGATTCTCTGTCTGCAACGAGCGTCACCGTGAGCGTTCTGTGTCGTTGATGCATTGCTATCAACGGGAGT
>NZ_JBIVMF010000082.1:0-2915 GCF_044752945.1 Streptomyces sp. NPDC088554
ACCGCATCCCACGCCCCCGCGAACACCGGAAACGCCTCACACAACTCCCGACCCATACCGAGCCGCTGCGCACCCTGACCCGAGAACAGCACAGCGGTAACCGGTACTTCGACCCCCGCGATCCCCCGTACGGCACCCGGCGCGTCCACACCCGCTGCCACCGCCGCGCAACCTGCCACCAACTCCGCACGGTTATCACCAACAACCACAGCTCGGTGCTCGAACACCGAACGCCCCGTGAGAAGGGAGTACGCAACGTCCATCGGGGCCAGCTCGACGTCGGACTCCACCCAGGTGCCCAGCCTGTGAGCTTGATCCCGCAACGCGGCCGCGGACTTCCCCGACACCACCCACGAGACAGGGCCCAACACCCTTGACACAGAGGCAGATTCGTCGGCCTGCTCAGCATCGGGCTCGGGAGCCTGCTCAAGAATCACGTGGGCGTTCGTGCCACTGATACCGAAAGACGACACGCCTGCCCTGCGGGGGTGACCGTTCACCGGCCACTCCCGGGCCTGGGTCAGCAACTCCACCTCACCACTGGACCAGTCGACCTGATCCGTGCGCTCCTGCGCGTGGAGGGTGGCGGGAAGGATGCCGTGCCGTATCGCCTCCACCATCTTGATCACACCCGTCACACCCGCGGCGGCCTGTGTGTGACCGATGTTCGACTTCACCGAGCCCAGCCACAGCGGCCGGTCAGTGGTGTGCTCCTTGCCGTACGTCGCCAGCAGCGCCTGCGCCTCGATCGGATCACCCAGCCGGGTCCCCGTACCGTGCGCCTCCACCACGTCCACCTCGGCGGCAGACAGACCGGCGGCACTCAACGCCTGTCGGATCACTCGCTGTTGGGAGGGACCATTCGGGGCCGTCAGCTTGCTGCTGGCCCCGTCCTGGTTGATCGCGCTACCCCGCACGACTGCCAGTACCTCATGGCCACGCTCCTGCGCCAGCGACAGCGGCTCCACCAGCAGCACGCTGACGCCCTCGGCCATCCCCGTACCGTCCGCGTCGGCCGAGAACGCCTTGCAACGGCCGTCCACAGCCAGCCCCCGCTGCCGCGAGAACTCGATGAAGATCTCGGGTGTGGAATTGATGGTGATACCGCCGGCGAGCGCCTGGTCGCACTCCCCGGCCCTGATCGCCTGGATCGCCTGGTGCAGGGCGACCAAGGACGACGAGCACGCCGTGTCCACCGTCATCGCCGGGCCCTCCAGGCCCAGCGTGTACGCCACCCGGCCGGAGGTCACACTGGACACGTTGCCGTTTCCGACGTAACCGGCGAGTTCCTCGGGGGCAGGCTGGAGATACGTCAGGTAGTCATTTTGCATGACCCCGGCGAAGACTCCGGTACGGCTGCCGCGCAGTGTGGCCGGATCGATCCCGGCGCTCTCCAGCGCCTCCCAACAGGTCTCCAGAAGCAGCCGCTGCTGCGGGCTCATCGCAAGCGCCTCACGCGGCGAGATACCGAAGAACGCCGCGTCAAAACCGGCCACATCCGTCAAGAAACCGCCGTGCCGGCTGTAACTCGTGCCGCTGCTCTCCGGGTCCGGGTCATACACCGCATCCAGGTCCCAGCCGCGATCGGCCGGAAACTCGCTGATGACATCCCCACCCGAGGAGACCAGATCCCACAACTGTGCCGGACTGTCCACACCGCCGGGCAGGTGGCACGCCATACCAATGATCGCTATCGGCTCGCGCGCCTTCTCTTCCATCTCACGCAGCTGTCGACGGGCCTGACGGGCATCAGTGACCGCACGCTTGAGGTATTCCCGCAGTTCGTCCGCAGTAGCCATGATCAAGAATTCCTTGTCCGGGTAGATCCGGGTAGATACGCCAAAGAAGTTGGGGGTAAGGGGAGTTCGCGCGAACTCGTCCGATTCTATTGGTCGAAGGGATCGTCGAGCATCGAGAACAGTTCTTCGTCCGTGGCGAATTCGATGTCCTGGTCGTCCCCGCCCTCATCCGCCTTGCTGCGGACCAGGGTGACGAGACCATTCAGTCGACTCGCGACATCGGAGAACAGTGAACTGTCGAGCGCGCCCGAGGAGAGTTGCTTCTCCAGCGCGTCGAGCACATCGAGCACGGAGGAATTCCATTCCGTTTCCCCTTCGCCATCCTGACTCAGGATTTCCTCACCGATGTGCTGGGCAAGGGAGTTGGGTGTGGGGTAGTCGAATACGAGGGTGGGCGGGAGCCGGAGTCCGGTAGCGGTGTTGAGCCGGTTACGAAGGTCCACGGCGGTGAGCGAGTCGAATCCGTTGTCCAGGAAACCGCCATCCAGAGGTAGGGCATCGGGGGTGGTGTGGCCGAGGACGGTCGCTGCATGCGAACGGACCAGATCCGTCAGCACACCACGTACCTCGCTCTCGCCAAGACCACTCAGCCGCTCCCGCAAACCTGCCCCACCCGCAGTGGTCACCACCGAAGTGTCCGGCTGCGCGGCACGGTGTACGGAGGCAGGCACCAGGCCGTGCAGTACCGGGGCCAACTCGCCTTCCGCGGCGCGTGCCCGGAGCACCGCCATGTTCCAACGGGCCGGCACCAGCACCGCCCGCTCACCCACTGCCAACGCCGCGTCGAACAGCTCCAAGCCCTCGGCAGGGGCCAGCGGGATCATGCCGGTCCGCGCGATCCGCTGCCGGTCCCCGGCGCCCAGAGCCGCCGTCATCTCACTCGACGACTCCTGCTCCCACAGCCCCCACGCCAGCGACAACCCCGGCAGACCAGCAGCCCGCCGCCGTACCGCCAGCGCGTCGAGGGCCGAGTTCGCCGCCGCGTAGTTGCCCTGCCCCGCTCCGCCCAGCACACCGGCCGCCGAGGAGAACAGAACGAACGCCGACAGATCCATATCCGCCGTCAACTCATCCAGCAACAAAGCCGAGTACGCCTTCGCCGCCAGGACCTCCGCC
>NZ_JBIVMF010000083.1:0-2776 GCF_044752945.1 Streptomyces sp. NPDC088554
GTTACCGCTGTGCCTCTCCTGCGGAAGAACCGGGACGAGCCTGCCACGTTCCTTACCGCCCTGGCCCACTTGCATGTCACCGGCACGGACATCCCGTGGGGTGAACTGTTCGGAGAGGGGGCGTTGGTTGATCTGCCCACGTATGCCTTCCAGCGTGACCGTTACTGGTTGGTGCCGGAGGCGACGAAGGTTCGGGATGAGGTGGATGCGCGTTTCTGGGATGCGGTGGAGCGTGCGGACTGGTCCGAGTTCGCCGGTGGTGGGGATGGTGGTGCGTGGGGTTCGGTTCTGCCGGTGCTGGCGGACTGGCGTCGTCGTCAGTGTGAGGGTGCTGTGGCGGATGGCTGGCGTTATCGGGTGGTGTGGAAGCCGCTGGCCGGGTCGGCTGTGTCCGTGCCTGCTCTGACGGGTACGTGGTTGCTGGTCGGTGACGGGATGCCTGCCGGGTTGTCCGGGGCGCTGGAGGCGCATGGCGCCCGTACGGTCGTGGCTGGTGTCCAGGACGTCGTGGACGGGGTGTTGTCCATGGATGGTGTGTCGGGTGTGGTCTGCCTGCCCGGGGACATCGCCGAGGTGACAGCTGTGTTCCGGGGTCTGGTGTCGGCTGGTTTTGATGGTGGCCGGGTGTGGGTGCTGACCCGGGACGCGGTGGGTGCGGTGGCCGGTGACACGGTGGATCCGGCAGCTGCTGCGGTCTGGGGCTGGGGTCGGGTCGCTGCTCTTGAACACCCCACTCGCTGGGGTGGCATGCTGGATATTCCGCAGCAGTGGGATGCCAGGGTTGCCGGTCGTGTCGTCGCGGTGCTTTCCGGTGCGACGGGCGAGGATCAGGTGGCGGTTCGTTCGGCGGGTGTCTTCGGTCGTCGTATGGATCATGCTTCGGCCGGTGGGCGGGTTGGGCAGTGGCGGCCGCGGGCCGAGGGGACGGTTCTGGTCACCGGTGGTACGGGTGGTATCGGTGCTCATGTGGCGCGTTGGCTTGCTGCCGAGGGCGCTGGGCATGTGCTGCTGGTATCCCGGAGCGGCCCGGAGGCTCCCGGCGCTGTTGAACTCCTCGCCGAGCTGGAGGAGCTGGGTGCCAGGGCGACGATCGTGGCGTGCGATGTCGCGGACCGGCAGGCCCTCGAGGGCCTCCTGGCCGGCATTCCCGCCGAGCACCCCCTGACGGCTGTCTTCCACACAGCAGGCATCCTGGGCAACGCGTCGATCGACGAGCTGACCCCGGAGCGGATCGATGCGGTCTTCGCGCCCAAGGCCGATGCGGCCCTGCACCTGCACGAGCTGACAGCGGAGCTGGACCTGTCGGCGTTCGTACTGTTCTCCTCGGGTGCGGGTGTCTGGGGAGGTGCGGGCCAGGCCGGTTACGCCGCCGCCAACGCCTTCCTCGACGCCCTCGCCGAACACCGCCGCGCCCAGGGCCTGACGGCCACCGCCATCGCCTGGGGCCCCTGGGCCGAGGCGGGCATGCTCATGCAGGAGGCGGACGGGGAAGACGGGCTGCGTCGTCGTGGTGTGACCGCGATGCTGCCGGTCCCGGCGATCGGTGCCCTCCAGCGGGCGCTGGAACTGGACGACACCACGGTCACCGTCGCGGACATCGACTGGGCCCGGTTCGGCCAGACCTTCACCGTGACCCGGCCCAGCCCTCTTATTGAAGCCCTGGCAGGGCCCGCGCCCGAGACGCTCCCGCCGAGCGCCACGGCTCACGGCGCGGCAGCGGAGCTGCTGGGTCGACTCACGGGCCGTACCGCCGCTGAACAGAACCACCTCCTCACCGAATTGGTTTGTCGGCACACGGCCGTTGTCCTCGGACTCGGCTCCGCCGCTGCCGTTGAACGTGGGCGTCCCTTCAAGGAGGCAGGCTTCGACTCGCTGATGGCGGTGGAGTTCCGTAACCGCCTCACCGAGGCGACGGGTACGAGCCTCCCGACCACTCTGGTTTTCGATTACCCCACCCCGGCAGCGGTTGTCCAATGTCTCTTCTCTGTAATGCAGTTGGACGATCAGGTGAGCACGGTGGAGTCGGTGAACCGACCGATGACGACCGACGAACCGATCGCCATCGTAGGCATGGCATGCCGCTTCCCCGGCGCGGTCCGCACGCCGGAAGAGCTGTGGAGTCTGGTTCGCGCCGGTGCCGATGTTGTGGGCGACTTCCCCGAGGACCGAGGGTGGGAGTTCGACTCAACTGTGAGCTTTGCCCACAAGGGTGGATTCCTGTACGACGCTGGCGAGTTCGATGCCGGGTTCTTCGGGATTTCCCCGCGCGAGGCGTTGGCGATGGATCCACAGCAGCGGCTTCTCCTTGAAACGGCCTGGGAGACTTTCGAGCACGCTGGCCTCGACCCGCTTGCCCTGAGCGCCAGTCCGACCGGAGTCTTCGTCGGTGCCGCGCTCTACGGCTACGACCAACTGATAGACACCGTTGCGGACGGCGTGGAAGGACATCTGGTCACCGGTGCGCACAGCAGTGTGATGTCAGGCCGTCTCTCCTACGCGCTCGGTCTGGAGGGCCCGGCGGTGACGGTGGACACCGCCTGTTCCTCCTCCCTGGTCTCCCTGCACCTTGCCGTGCAGGCGCTGCGGTCGGGGGAGTGCGACCTAGCCCTGGCTGGTGGTGTGACCGTAATGTCCACCCCGACCGGTTTCGTCGAATTCGCCTACCAGGGCGGCCTGGCCGCTGACGGTCGTTGTAAGGCGTTCTCCGCTGATGCGGATGGTACGGGTTGGTCCGAGGGCGTGGGTCTGCTGCTTGTGGAACGGCTTTCCGATGCGG
>NZ_JBIVMF010000084.1:0-2722 GCF_044752945.1 Streptomyces sp. NPDC088554
GAGCCTGTCGCGTTGGTGTCGGCGTTGGGTGAGTTGTTCGTGGGTGGTTTTCCGGTGGAGTGGGGGGTGTTCTTCGCGGGGGGGTCTGTGCGGCGGGTGGAGTTGCCGACGTATGCCTTCCAGCGTTCCCGCTACTGGCTGGAGGGGTCGGCGGGGACAGTTGGCCGGCAGCGCGAGGGCGGGGGTCGGGACGAGGTGGACACCGCTTTCTGGAAGGCGGTGGAGCAGGGCGACCTCTCCGCTCTGGACGCTGGGCCGGGGATGAACGGCCGGGCTCGGCTGGCGGACGCGCTGCCTGCCCTGTCGTCCTGGCGCCGCCGGGCCAAGCAGATGTCGGTGGTCGACACGTGGCGCTACCGCGTGACGTGGCTGCCGCTGTCGGAGCCCGCTCGTGTGTCCGCGACGGGTGTGTGGCTGCTGCTGGTTCCGGCGGGGGCCGGTGACGCGGTGGAATCCGCAGGGACCGTCGCGGCCGCGCTGGCCGATCATGGCGCCGAGGTGGTCGGGGTGGAGCTCGACTACCCGGAGGCCGACCGGGTACGTACCGTTCTCGCCGAGCGAATCACGGGACAGATCGCCGAGCAGCTCGGCACCGCGGACATCGGCCGGGTACGTGGGGTGGTGTCGCTGCTGGCGCTGGCCGACGGCAACGACCGGCACCATCCGTCGGTGCCCTGCGGGCTGGCCCTGACTCTGGGGCTGGTACAGGCGTTGGGTGACATGGAGTTGGGCGCACCGTTGTGGTGCCTGACCCGGGGCGCGGTCGCCACGGACGGGTCGGACGGGGTGGACAGCGCGGAGCAGGCGCAGGTGTGGGGCCTGGGCCGGGCCGTGGCGTTGGAGCACCCGGACCGCTGGGGCGGCCTGGTCGATCTGCCGCAGCAGGTGGACCCGCGCACGGCACGGCGTCTGGTCGGTGTCCTGGCCACCAGCAGCGACCCCGGTCACGAGGACCAGATCGCTCTGCGCACCGCCGGCCTCTTCGCCCCGCGCCTGACCCGCGACACCGCCGCCCCGGTCGGAGATCCGGGGGAGTGGGTGCCGTCGGGCACGGTTCTGGTGACCGGTGGTACGGGTGCGGTCGGTGGGCATGTGGCCCGTTGGCTGGCCGCTCGTGGAGCCGAACGGTTGGTCCTGGTCGGCCGCCGCGGCCCCGATGCCCCCGGGGCGCGGGTGCTGCGGGAGGAACTGGCCGCCTCGGGGGCGCAGGTGGAGCTGGTCGCCTGCGACCTGCGTGACCAGGAGGCCGTGACCGCGTTGGTGGCCGGGTTGGCCGACGAGGGTGACCTGACGGCGGTGGTCCATGCCGCGGGCGTGCTCGACGACGGTGTGCTGGCCTCGTTGTCGGTCGGGCGTTGTGCCGAGGTACTGGCTGCCAAGGCGCAGGCCGCCCACTACCTGGACCTGGCCACACGCGAAGTGGAGCTGGACGCCTTCGTGCTGTTCTCGTCGGCTTCCGGTGTGCTGGGCAGCGCCGGACAGGCCAACTACGCCGCTGCCAACGCCTACTTGGACGCGTTGGCCGAGCACCGGCACGCCCTCGGGCTGCCCGCCGTCTCGCTCGCGTGGGGCCGGTGGGCCGAGGGCGGCATGGCCGCCGAGCGTGAGGCCGCCGGGCGGCTGGACCGGGACGGGTGGTCGGCCATGACACCTGAGTCGGCCGTCGTGGCCATGGCCCGTGCCGTCACCGCCGGCCGCCCCGCCGTGATGGTCGCCGACGTGGACTGGCGGCGCTTCGCCCCGGCCTTCACCGCCGTACGGCCGGGTGGTTCCCTGCTGACAGGTATCCCCGAAGCCCGACAGGCTCACGCACAGCCCTGGGCCGGCGTCGACCGCCCGGCCGAAGGGGAGCAGTCCGCCTGGGCGCGCCGCCTGACGGGGCTGCCGGAGGCAGACCGGCGTACGGCCTTGCTCGACTTGGTACGTGGCCAGGTGGCAACCGTGCTGGGGCATGCCTCGGCGCGGACGATCGATCCGGCTCGGGCGTTCAAGGAGATCGGCTTCGACTCGCTCACCGCGGTGGAGCTGCGCAACCGTCTCAACGCGGCCACCGGCCTGGCCCTGTCGGCCACGCTGGTCTTCGACCACCCCACCCCCGAGGCACTGGCCGAATACATCGGTTCCCAGGTGCTGGGCACCTCGACCGAGACCGACGGCCCGGTCGTGACCACCATGATGGACGAGCCTGTCGCGATCATCGGGATGAGCTGCCGTTTCCCCGGCGGCATCCAGAGCCCCGAAGACTTGTGGGATCTGGTTTTCCGTGGTCAGGACGCGGTTACGTCGTTTCCGACGGACCGGGGTTGGGATATCGACGCTCTGTTCGATGCGGATCCTGGGAAGCCGGGTAAGACCTACACCCGTCATGGTGCGTTCCTGCACGACGCGGCCGAGTTCGACCCCCAATTCTTCGGGATTTCGCCTCGTGAGGCATCGGCGATGGACCCGCAGCAGCGGCTGCTGTTGGAGACGGCATGGGAGGCGTTCGAACGCGCGGGCATCGACCCGACGTCCCTGCGCGGCAGTGCGACCGGCGTCTTCACCGGCACCAACGGCCAGGATTACGCGACACGGCTCCGCGGGACCCCGCAAGGGGTCGAGGGGTACCTGATGACCGGCAACGCGGGCAGTGTGATTTCTGGTCGGCTTGCGTACACCTTTGGTTTGGAGGGGCCTGCGCTGACTGTGGACACGGCTTGTTCTGCGTCGTTGGTGGCTTTGC
>NZ_JBIVMF010000085.1:0-2545 GCF_044752945.1 Streptomyces sp. NPDC088554
CAGCAGCAGAGTGCCGAACCGCACGGTTCACCGCATTAACATCTGTCCCCATTCATCCGTACGAAGGTGGGGACGTAACTGTGTACGCCGACACCCGGCCAGGCGCCGCTGCCCGGCGGGCCGGACGGTGGCGCGGCCGAGCGCGGCCAGGACCGCGTCTGCGTGGAGGGCGGGATCGAGATTCGTGATCAGCTCGGTGAGTTCCCGTAGTGGATCGCCGTCGGTGTCAGGGCAGTTCTGACAACGGGGCTCGCCGTGGCGGTCCCGGCTGACGACGCGTCGTTGTTCATGGCAGCCCGTGCAGACAGCTGGCTTGTCGAAGCAGGGCGAGCATCCCCACCGTCCTCCGGTGCTGCTGCCGACGTAGCGGCATGCGCGTCCGCACTCGCCGCAGCGGGGCAGTGCGACGTCCTGGGCGCCGGCGTCGTGTAGAGCCATCAGCAGTTTTGCGACGCAGTAGGGCGCCGGTGGCTGTCCGGTCCGCAGCAGCGACGGGTCGTCGTGCATGGCCTGGGCGAGGCTGCGGCGACCGGCTCGTGCGCGTACGACGGTGAGGACGATGTCGCGGACGTGCTCGGCGGGCAGGTGCTTTTCGACGTTGCCGATCAGCCGCACGACCAGGCCGACCGGATCCGCGATGACCTCCTCGGCAAGACCGGTCACCGGTCAACTCCGCTGATCCGGGCCCGCCGGGGTCGCAGGTCACCGACTCCTTCGGAGACCGAAGCCCCGCCCGCGGCGGCCTTCTTCGGCTTCGTCGCGGAGCCGGCCACGGCGATGGGCTCGATGAGATCGTCCATGGTGCAGTCGAGGATGTCGAGCAGGGCCATGAGGATCTTCAGGCTGAGGCGTTCGGGCCGCTCGACGACGAGCCGGTAGACCTGGCTCGACGACAGGCTGATGCCGCGTTCCTTCAGCGGCGGGATGAGGTCGGTGGTGGAGAACATCCCGCGGTCCGCCATGACCTTGCGCAGGTGCCAGTGATAGTCGAGCTTGGCGGCCATCATCGGGTCCTTCCTCGTCAGACGCCGGCGAACGCCGGGGCCAGGGCCTTGCTCAAGGCAGTGTTCATGAAGTCGTCGCTGACGTGCGTGTAGATGGCCGTGGAGCTATCGCACTCGTGACCGACTTGCTGTTGAATAAATCGCCTATCTACTCCGTCTTCGGTCAAATATGTGACATATGAATGGCGGATTGAGTGCGGAACTAGACCTTTCGGGAGCTTTAGGGCGTCGCGGTATGCCTCGAACCGGTCGTTGATGGAACTGGGTTGCAGGCGTCCCCCGCGTTCGGTGATCCACAGTGCCGGATGATCGGGGAACCCGAACCGCGGCCGGACGTTCTCGACGTAGTCGGCGACCGCTTCGACAGCCCAGTCCATCACCGACAGCACGTTCCGCCGCCGCGGCGGCTGCCCCTTCTTCGCCTTGCCATAGCGGACGTTGAGTGTGCCGTACCGGCCGAACTGGCGGACCTTCGGTTCCGCCCGAAGTCGACCACATCCAGCTTGGACGTCTCGGTCCGGCGAAGCCCCCATCCGTAGATGACCTTGAAGAGGGTGGCATCCCGGTAGGCGGCGAGGGCTCCCTTGCGCTTGGACTTCACCGCGCGTGCGACCTGGTCGTCGGCGTAGTCGAGGAACCGCTGCAGTTCTTCTCGGGTGAACGGCCTCGCTTCCGGGTCACCCTCGTAGACCTGCAGGTGAGGGAGGGTGTTCCACTCGTGAGCGATGGCCACCGGATAAGCGCCAAAGGCTTCTTCGCATGCCGGGCCCCAGCCGTAGCGGGCGTCGATGAGGAGTTCGGTGAACAGTCGAAGCGTGCCCTGGTAGCTGCGGATCGTGGACGGCGCCAGGTGTTTCTCGCTCGTCAGGGAGGCCGACCACTCGTCCATGTGGGCCGGCGTCCACTGCCACGGGTACTCGTTCGCAAAATCAAGGAACCGGCGGATCAGCCGTTCCCTCGGGTCGATCGTCTCGTCCTTCAGCCCCCGCGACTTCTGCTGAGCCCGCCAGCCCCGCAGCATCGCGTCGAACATCGCGTCCTCCGGACGCAGCTGGACCACCCCGGAGACAAGCTCCATGCGAGCCGAGCCGGCGAGGGCCGCTTTCTGCTGATGCACCACTCCTGACCATCCCTTCTGGAGGGCAGATATTGCATCAGACGGGATCGCGGTGGCAAACTGCCTGTTCAGGCGGCTAGGTCGTAGTAGTCTCGGAGTCGGTCAGGCCCTTGCTGTGAGCTGGCGACCTGCGATTTCTCGCCCGCCTGATGCAATTCCCGAGGGTCGAGGTAGATCTCGGTGGTGGTCAGGTGCGTGTGGCCCAGGACCCACTGCACGTCGGTCAACGTCAGATGTGGATCGCGGACCATGCGGGCGGCCGCGCTGTGGCGGAGGTCGTGGGTGCGCCGTGAGGCGCAGTGGTTCGAGTGGAGGTGAGAGACCTTCACCGCTGATCCCGTCGCAGCGGGACGGTGGAGCTGGGGGCAGCCTGATCCGGGTGGTGCCGGGGAGGGTGGGAGCAGCCCTGACAACGCCGGGACGT
>NZ_JBIVMF010000086.1:0-2520 GCF_044752945.1 Streptomyces sp. NPDC088554
ACCTCGGTGACCGTCCGGCCTGCGGAGTCGACGAGCGCGATCGCGTCCCGTTTGAACTCCGCGGTGTACCGCCTCGTGTACTTGCTTCCCACCTGCTGCTACTTCCTCTGGAACCTCATGTCCCAGTCTCCAGGTGTCCACGATCAAGGGGAAGCTTCATGACCCACATCCGCTGGTATCTCGGACAGGTCAGTGACCGGATGGCGGAGCACTACGTTCACCTGACCAGCACCGACCTGGAGAACGTGCTCCAGCACGTCTGGGTCGCCGGGCCCGGCACCGCACAGCCCGGCGAACTCCTGGCCGGGGATACTGCTCCGCTCACCCGCGACAGGCCCAGGGCCTGGCAATCGACCTCTCCCGTCGCAGCACCCCGGCCGAGGGAGGCTTCTGCACCTTCCAGCACCCCGGCCGAGGGAGGCTCAGCAGGCGCCTTGGCGTCGGTTGCGAGGTGCTGGCTGCCATGGGTCGGGGAGCCTGCTTGGCTCTCCTGGCTTGTCGGGCGAGTCGGTACTCGTCGGCTTCACGGATGAGTTCCTGAGAGCGGATCTGGTGCAACTCGAAGTGCATGCCGCTCGCTCCTACTGCTGGAGCTCCACGACGTCGGCGACCACGCAGCTGACGTTGTCGGGGCCGCCGGAGCCGTTGGCGAGTGCGATGAGTTCGCGGACCGCCTGCTCGGGCTCACTGATCTCGGAGAGCACCCGGTGGATCTCTTCGGTCGGCACGACGGTCGACAGGCCGTCGGAGCAGAGCAGATATCGGTCTTCCCGCTGGGCGTCGTGCAGGCGCATGTCGGGGGTGCCATCGGCTCCTTGACCCATGGCCCGAATCAACAGGGACCGCTGGGGGTGGGATACGGCCTCCTCCGGGCTGAGGCGTCCTTCGTCGACCATCGACTGCACCATGGTGTGATCGTGGGTGATCTGGAACAGCTCTCCGGCGCGCAGGAGGTAGACGCGGGAGTCGCCGATGTGGACGAGGGCCAGCTGTGAGCCGGTCCAGAGCATTGCGGTGAGTGTGGTGCCGGCCTGTTCGGGCGATGAGGCGGGTCCGGCGATGCCGTTGACGGCCTGTTTGGCCTGTTCGATGGCGTCTTCGAGGAGGTTGAGGAGATCGCCTGCCGGGATGCTGTCGGTTTCGAGGTGCTTGAGCGCGTCGACAGCGGCGGCGCTGGCTGGGGCTCCTGTGCTGCCGAAACCGTCGGCGACGGCGAGCAGGCGGGACCCGGCGTAGGCGGTGTCCTGATTGCTCTCGCGGACAAGGCCCGTGTCGGAAAGGGAGGCGTAACGGATTCCCAGGGGCTTGGTTGTGGAAGACATGGCGGGGTCCTTCCAGGACAGATGGTCGATGAGGAAGGAAGCGAGGTTCCGCCGCGCGGCGGTGTCGGCCTCGACCTGGGCCCAGAATGCGCGGATCTCCTGGGCTGCCGCGGCTGATTCCAGCATGCTGACGTGCTGGATGCGAGCCAGGGGCATCCCCAGGCGCCGGAGCCAGGCGACGAGCCGGGCCTGGTCCAGTTGTTCCGGTGCGTAGAGGCGGTAGCCGGTCACCGGGTCGACGCGAGCGGGGGGCAGCAGTCCAAGCTCGTCGTAGAGACGCAGCGCCTTCGGTGACAGCCGGGATGCCTTCGCGAACGTCCCGATGGTCAGCAACCCCATGCCCGCTCTCCTCCTCATGCCGAGCACGTCGCCCGGCCTCACCGATGCTGTGGCTTCCCCCAAGGTGAAGGTCAACTAGCGGCTCTCCGGCCGAACAGCAAACCCCAGATCTGGCTCCGGGCGATCCTGCTGCCCGGCTGCTTCGATGCGCATGGCGGTCCGCTTGAGTTCGGTGAGGAACCACGCCCGAGCCGTGGTCCGGAGCGCTCGTTCCTGGGGCAGTCGTCGGTTGAACTCCGTGTCAACGGCCACGGTGATACCCAGGTAGGTGGCCGTTGGGTGTCCAGGCTGGTGGCCATCAGAAACCCAGGCGTGTGGCCAGTGGTGTTCCTGGGGGTGGGGGTCAGTTCAAGGGGATCACTCCCTTCCCGGCGAGGGCCTCGGCGAGGCGGTGTGAGTCGCCGGTGGTGGTCACGAGGTGAGCGTGGTGCATGAGGCGGTCGGTGCTCGCGCCCGCGAGGGTCTTCGGCATGATCGTGTCGAAGCCCGAGGGGTGGATGTTGCTGGTCACGGCGATGGACCGGCGTTCGTAGGCGGCGTCGATGATCCGGTAGAACGCTTCGGCGGCGTCTCACCGACGGGCAGCAGGCCAATGTCATCAATGACGATCAGATCCGGGCGACGGTCCGTGCGGTGGAACCGTCGACCTTCGACTTGCCGATCGCGGCGCTGAGCGTTTCCAGGGTGAACCAGGACACCCGCATGTCCTTCTCGATCGCGGCCTGGGCGAGGCCCTCGGTGAAGTGGCTCTTGCCCGTCCCTGACGTTATCAGCGGGGCGTGAGCCCCTCGATTCTCTGTCTGCAACGAGCGTCACCGTGAGCGTTCTGTGTCGTTGATGCATTGCTATCAACGGGAGT
>NZ_JBIVMF010000087.1:0-2395 GCF_044752945.1 Streptomyces sp. NPDC088554
CCGAGGATGCGGCTGCTCCCGTGGACACCGACTGGGCGAGGGTCTGGCCGCCGGTGGCTGCCGAGGCTCTGTCTGTGGACGGTTTCTACGATGACTTGGCTGAGGCCGGGTATGGCTATGGTCCGGCTTTCCAGGGTCTGAAGGCTGTTTGGCGTGAGGGCGAGACGGTCTTCGCCGAGGTCCAACTACCCGATTCGGTGCGGGAGGAGGCGGCTTCTTACGCTCTCCACCCGGCTCTTCTCGATGCTGCTTTGCATTGTGCTGTTTTTGTTCTGCCGCAGGAGGGTGGGGCCCGGTTGCGGGTGCCGTTTGCCTGGTCGGGTGTGGGTGTGGATGCTTCTGGTGCTTCGGCGTTGCGGGTCCGGCTGACCCGGTCCGGTGTGGATGGTATGAGGATTGTTGCTGCTGATTGCAGTGGTGATCTGGTTGCTGTTGTCGACACTCTCGCCCTGCGCGTTCTCACCTCCGACGAGAACGACACCCACAAAACGCAGGACGGGCTTTTCCGGGTTGCCTGGGAACATGCCCCGGAACTCGTGGGCGATCTCGCTGTGGATGTACCCGCGTATGCTTTCGTGGCCGATCCCGGTGTTCTTCCTGCGGTGCTTGGTACTGTCCCGGGTGGGGATGCTCTGGTGTATCCGGACCCGGTGACGCTGGCCGGGGTTATGGCGGCAGACGGCCCTGACGCTGTACTCCGTACGGTTGTCGCCGTCGTCACCACCGATGATGGTGCCCAGGCCGGGACCGGTGTTGCTGCCGAGGTGCACACTACGGTCGAGCGGGTGCTTGGCTGGGTGCGGGGCTGGCTGGCCGACGACCGTTTCGCGGGTGCGCGTTTGATTGTTGTCACCCGGGGTGCGGTGGCGGTGAGTCCGGGTGAGGTCCTGACCGGTCTGGCGGGTGCGGCTGTCTGGGGGCTGGTGAAGTCGGCGCAGTCGGAGAATCCCGGCCGGTTCCTGCTTGTCGATACTGATGGTTCGGCTGTGTCCTGGCAGGCGCTGGCTGCGCTCACCGATGATGAGGAACCGCAGCTCGCGCTGCGTGGCGGGCAGGCGTACCTTCCCCGGCTGGTCCGGGGCGGGCCGGGTGTTTCCACAATGGTCCCGGCTGCGGGGACCGGGACCTGGCGGCTGGAGATCGGTGACAAGGGCAGTCTGGACGGGCTTTCCCTGCGTGCTGCTCCTGAGTCAGGTGCTCCGCTCGGTTCCGGTCAGGTGCGGATCGCGGTGCGTGCGGCGGGCGTCAACTTCCGTGATGTCATTCTTGCCCTCGGTGTTGTGTCTCATTTGGAGGTCATGGGCAGCGAGGCGGCGGGTGTGGTCCTGGAGGTTGCCCCTGATGTCACTGGTCTCGCGGTCGGTGACAAGGTTATGGGTCTGGTGCATGGTGGCTTTGGTCCTGTTGCTGTCGCCGAGTGCTGGATGCTGACACGGATGCCGTCGGGCTGGAGTTATGCCCAGGCCGCGGGTGTTCCGGTGGTTTTCCTGACAGCTTTGTACGGTCTGCGGGAGCTGGCCGGGCTCCAGCCCGGGGAGCGGGTACTGATCCATGCCGCAGCCGGTGGTGTGGGCATGGCGGCCGTCCAGCTTGCCCGGCATCACTTCGGCGCGGAGGTGTATGCCACCGCCAGTGCTCCCAAGCAGGGGTATGTCCGTGATCTGGGTGTGGCGCCCGACTGTATCGCTTCTTCCCGGAACCTGGACTTCGGGGGCGTCTTCCCCCAGGTGGACGTCGTGCTGAACTCCCTTGCGGGGGAGTACATCGATACTTCGCTGGGACTGCTGGCCGAGGACGGCCGTTTCCTGGAGATGGGTAAGACCGACAAACGTGACCCCGCCCAGGTTCGCAACGATCACCCGCGCTTGCGGCTCTACCAGGCGTTCGACCTCATGGAGGCGGGCCCCGAACTGATCGCCGGCATGCTGGCGGAGCTGATGGAGATGTTCGAGGCCGGGACCCTGACCCCGCTCCCGGTCACCGCCTGGGACATCCGCCAGGGCCGTGATGCCCTGCGTCATCTCGCCCAGGCCCGGCATATCGGCAAGGTCGTTCTGACGATGCCGCGTTCTCTGGATGCTGGTGGAACGGTTCTGGTTACGGGTGGTACTGGTTTGCTGGGTGGTTTGCTGGCCCGGCATCTGGTCACCGTGCATGGTGTGCGAAACCTGCTGCTCGTCTCCCGTGCGGGGGTGGGGGCGGAGGGTGTCGACACTCTTGTGCGGGAGCTGGAGGGTCTGGGTGCGCGGGTGCGGGTTGCTGCTTGTGATGTCGCGGATCGTGCGGCGGTGGCCGCGCTCCTCGATGGTGTTCCGTCGGAGCATCCGCTGACCGGTGTGTTTCATGCGGCGGGTGTGTTGGATGACGGTGTGGTGACTGGTCTGGATGCTGTTCG
>NZ_JBIVMF010000088.1:0-2358 GCF_044752945.1 Streptomyces sp. NPDC088554
CGACCCCGGCCCACCACCACCGCACGCCGCTCCAGCACCGACCGCGTACCCACCAACGAACGACCCACAGTCACTACGTCCAGCTCAGGACGCTCGGTGACGTACGAACGCAACCGCTCCGCCTGCCCCCGCAAACCCGCCACACCCCGACCCGACACCACCCACGGCACCACACCGGCTGTAGCCAGCACGCCTCGGGTGGGCTCGGTGGGCTCCGGTTGCTCGTTCCCGGAGGCCTGCTCAACAACGTTCTGGGGCGCTTGTTCAACGATGACATGCGCGTTGGTGCCGCTCATGCCGAAGGAGGAGATGCCCGCACGGCGAGGGCGGCCGGTCTCGGGCCAGGCGCGTTGTTCGGTGAGCAGTTCCACCGCGCCAGTGGACCAGGCGACCTGCGGGGTGGGCTCGGTGATGTGCAGGGTCCTGGGCAGGACCGCGTGCTGGAGGGCGAGCACGGTCTTGATAACGCCCGCGACACCGGCAGCAGCCTGGGTGTGGCCGATGTTGGACTTCAGCGAGCCGAGCCAGAGGGGCCGGTCCTCGGAGCGGTGTTGACCGTACGTCGCCAACAGGGCCTGCGCCTCGATCGGGTCGCCCAGCCTCGTACCCGTACCGTGCGCTTCCACCGCGTCGACGTCTGCCGGGGAAAGTCGTGCCTCCGCGAGCGCCTGGCTGATGACACGTTCCTGGGAAGGGCCGTTGGGTGCGGTGAGGCCGTTGGAGGCACCGTCCTGGTTGACCGCCGAGCCACGGATGACGGCGAGGACGTGGTGACCGTTGCGTTCCGCGTCGGAGAGCCGCTCCACCAGGAGTACGCCGACGCCTTCGCCCCAGCCGGTGCCGTCGGCGTCGGCGGAGAAGGACTTGCAGCGGCCATCGGAGGCAAGGCCGCCCTGCCGGGAGAACTCCACGAAGGTTCCGGGGCTGCACATCACGGCCACACCGCCGACCAGCGCGAGCGAACACTCGCCCTTGCGCAGCGCGCCCGCCGCCAGGTGAAGCGCGACCAGGGAGGAGGAGCAGGCCGTGTCGACCGTCACCGACGGCCCTTCCAGACCGAAGGTGTAGGAGAGTCTGCCGGACAGCACACTGGCCGCGTTGCCTATGCCGACGCGCCCTTCGTCTTTCTCCGGGGTCCGCTCCAGGGCGATCGGATAGTCCTGCCCATTGGTGCCGACGAACGCACCGGTCTGGCTGCCTTTCAGTTTCGCGGGGTCGATGCCCGCCCGCTCGAACGCCTCCCAGGCCGTTTCGAGCAGAAGGCGCTGCTGCGGGTCCATGGTAAAGGCTTCACGAGGGGATATCCCGAAGAATTCCGCGTCGAACTCACCCGCGTCGTACAGGAATCCACCGGATCGCGTGGCGCTGTCCGTGGGACGGGCCGCATCCGGCTCCGCCAAGGCATCGAGATCCCAGCCACGGTCCGCGGGGAAAGGGGCGATTCCGTCCCCGCCCGAGAGGACCAACTGCCACAGGTCCTCCGGCGAGCGGACCCCGCCCGGGAAGCGGCAGGCCATACCGACAATGGCGATGGGCTCGCGTTCCCGTCCCTCAAGCGCCCGGAGCTGGCCTCGGGTTTCCCTGAGGTCGGCAGCCGCCCGCTTGAGGTATTCGAGATACTTTTCTTCGTTCGACATAATGCCCATTCCCTTGCCGGACCCAACCATTTCAGAGTTCCCCGAGTTCCCCGTCGAGGAAATCGAGCAATTCATCAGGGGACGCCGTTTCCAAATCGCCAGTAAATCCTTCACGGCCGGTCGACAGGTCCCGGCCATCCAGCGCCGAGATGAGTTCCCGCAGCCTTTCCTTCATGTGTCCGCGTTCGGCGTCGGTCAGTTCGACCGCCGAGACGGCCGACGCCATCCGGTCGATGTCGGCATTGAGCGACAGCGCGTTCGCGGCCGTCTCGCCCTCGCCCAGCTCCTCCAGAAGCCGCTGTGCCAGCGCCACCGGGGTGGGCCGGTCGAAGACCAGGGTGGCCGGGAGGTTCAACCCCGTAGCCCCGGCCAGACGGTCCCGGAACTCCACCGCCAACAGTGAGTCGAAGCCCGCCTCGCTGAACGGACGTTCGGCGCCGATCGCCTCGGTGTCCGAGTGGCCGAGGACTGCAGCAGCGTGTGTCCGGACCAGTGCGACCAGGATTTTCTCCCTCTCGTCCGGGTCCAACCCAGCCAGCTGTTGGGCCAGTTCATCCGAGACCGCACCGGAGACGGGTTCCTGCTCCATCTCTCCGTACCGCCCGTTGCCGGACAAGTCACTGATGAGAGGGCTGGGCCGGGTCACGGTGAAGGTCTGGCCGAACCGGGCCCAGTCGATGTCCGCGACGGTGACCGTGGTGTCGTCCAGTTCCAGCGCCCG
>NZ_JBIVMF010000089.1:0-2284 GCF_044752945.1 Streptomyces sp. NPDC088554
CTGTGCTGGTTGCGGATGTGGCTGGTGTGCCGGTGGCGCGGGTGGATGCGTTGGTGTCGCGGCCGGTGGTGGAGGGGCAGTTTGGTACGGCTGGTCGGGTGGGGCGTGATTCGTTGTTCGGTGTGGAGTGGATGCCGTTTGGTGGGGTGTTGTCGTCGGGTGTGTTGGGTGAGGAGGTAGTGGAGGTTCACTGTTTTGATGGGTTTGGGCAGGGTTCGCGGGGTGTGTGTGCGGCGGTGGAGCGTGTTCTTGGTTTGATTCAGGGGTGGTTGGCGGGGGAGCGGGTGGCTGGGTCGCGTTTGGTGGTGGTGACGCGGGGGGCTGTCGGTGATGATGTTTCGGATCTGGCGGGTGCGGCGGTGTGGGGGCTGGTGCGGTCGGCGCAGTCCGAGCATCCGGGGCAGTTCGTGCTTGTGGACACGGATGACGGTGGGGCTGTTCTTACGGGGCTGCCTGTAGATGAGCCGTGTGTGATGGTACGTGGCGGACAGGTGCTGGTTCCACGGCTGGCGCGGGTACCGGTGGCTGAGGGTGACGATGGTGGTGTCTGTTGGGATCCGGTGAGGTCGTTGTTGGTGACGGGTGCTTCGGGGGTGTTGGCCGGGTTGGTGGTTCGGCATGCGGTGGCTGTGTGGGGTGTGCGGCATGTGGTGTTGCTCAGTCGTGGTGGAGCTGATGATCTGGCGGGGGAGTTGGCTGCGTCGGGTGTGTCGGTGCGGCAGGTTCTGTGTGATGTGGGGGACCGGGCGGCGGTGGCGTCGGTGCTGGCTGATGTTCCGGTGGGGCATCCGGTGGGGGGTGTGATTCATATGGCGGGTGTGTTGGATGATGGTGTGGTCGAGTCGTTGACTGGGGGGCGGCTGGAGCGGGTGTTGCGGCCGAAGGTGGATGGGGCGTGGTGGCTGCATGAGCTGACTGCTGGTCTGGAGTTGTCGGTATTCGCACTGTTCTCTTCTGCGGCTGGTGTGTTCGGTGCGGCGGGCCAGGGTAATTATGCCGCCGCCAACGCTTTCCTGGATGCGTTGGCCGTCCATCGGCACCGTGAAGGGCTCCCGGCGACGTCCCTGTCCTGGGGGCTGTGGGCCGAACGCAGCGGACTGACAGGACAGTTGGCGGAGTCCGACTTGGGCCGGATGGCGCGCCAGGGCGTGCTGCCGCTCTCCTCGGAGCGGGGGCTCGCCCTGCTGGACGCGGCGCTGGCCACGGGCCGGCCCTGGCTGGTGCCGGTCCGGCTGGACCTGGGTGTGCTGCGAGCGTCGGACCAGCCGGTTCCGCCCTTGCTGCGGGGGCTGGTGCGCAGGGTCACCCGCCGCGCGGTGACCGCCGGGCCGAACGGCTCCCACTCCTTCGTACAACGGATCGCCGCGTTGCCGCAGACGGAGGCCGAGCGTGTGGTGCTGGAGCTGGTGTGCGGTGAGGCCGCCGCCGTACTCGGTTACGCCGACGACGGTGCCGTCCCGCCTGGACAGGCGTTCCGGGAGCTGGGCTTCGACTCGCTGACCGCGGTGGAGCTGCGCAACCGGCTGAACGGCGCCACAGGGATGCGGTTGCCTGCGACACTGATCTTCGACTATCCGACACCGGCCGTTCTCGCCGCGCATATCCGCTCCAACGCCGCAGGCCCGGAGGCGAGTTCGGCCGTGCCGGTCGTGATGTCCGCGGCAGCGGGTGACGAGGCCATCGCGATCGTGGGGATGGCGTGCCGCTACCCGGGCGGGGTCCGTTCGCCGGAGGAGCTGTGGCAGCTGGTCGTGGACGGAACCGACGCCATCGACCGCTTCCCCCAGGACCGGGGCTGGGACCTGGAAGCGTTGTTCGATCCGCAGTGCTCTGGCGGTACCAGTCTGACCCGCGAGGGTGGGTTCCTCTACGACGCGGACCGTTTCGACGCCGGATTCTTCGGCATCTCACCCCGTGAGGCCCTTGCCATGGACCCGCAGCAGCGGTTGTTGCTGGAGACCTCCTGGGAGGCGCTGGAACGGGCGGGGATCGACCCGGCCACGCTGCGGGGCAGTGCCACCGGTGTCTTCGCCGGAGTCATGTACCACGACTACGCCACACGGATCCTTCAAGCACCCGAGGAAGTCGAGGGCTACCTCGGCAACGGCAACGCCGGCAGCATCGCCTCCGGGCGCGTGGCCTACACCCTCGGCCTCGAAGGGCCGGCGGTCACCGTGGACACGGCCTGCTCCTCGTCCCTGGTCACACTCCATCTGGCTGCCCAGTCGCTGCGGCAGGGCGAGTGTTCCATGGCCCTGGCCGGCGGTGTCACCGTGATGGCCAC
>NZ_JBIVMF010000090.1:0-2026 GCF_044752945.1 Streptomyces sp. NPDC088554
CGGGCCGCAAATACAGAAATTCTCCCGGCGGCCGACCCATTCGAGACTTCGCAACGCGTCCTGTGTGGCCCTGGGTATGGACGACTTGTTCTCGTGCCAGTCCCCGAAGGTCTTGCCGGTGGGGAATCCAGCCCGCTTGCGGCGGGTGTGGAGGTTGGCCCGGTCACGTCCGGCGGCTTCTTCCGAGAGTAGGACGCGGACGACCTCGGCCGGGTCCCAGCGTTGGGCTTTTGCGGTGGGAATGATGTCGGTGAGCGACCTTCGGATGTGCGGGAGTTTCAGCCGTCGGGTCAGCTCAATGGATTCGGCGAGCGGGTCGCCGCCTGAGCCTGGAACGGTGCGAAGAGGGGTGGCCATCAGAGCTGGTCGCTTTCGTCGTACTCGGAGATGTTCGCGGTGGTCGTGGCGGCGGCACCGAAGGAGGACCAGGCGGAGGTGCCGGGCTGCAGGGAGTGGTCCTCGCTCCGCCGGATCGGCTCGGTGTGCTCGTGGACGGCCTGGTAGTCGAGGATCGACAACAGGTCCTTCTCGGCGAAGCGGGCGGTGACCGCCGCGGTGCCGAGCGCGCGGTCGACTTCCGCGACCGAGTAGAGCTTGGAGAGGGCGATGGCCTCGGCCATCTTCGCCTTGATCCGGCGGACCCCCGCGGCGCCGGCCTCGATCAGCCAGGACGCCGCACCGGGTCCGAGCTGCAGGAATGCCGCCTCTTCCGCAGAGGTGGCTCGCGGCGTGCGGTCGGCTTCCTTGTCCTCGCGGGGCGGATAGTGAGCGTCGTCCAGAACGGGTGAACCGGGCTGGCCGCGGTGATGGCGGGCGACCTCGCGGGCTGCCCCGTTCTCCTCGACGGCGGTAACGATCAGCTCGTCGCCGTGGAATCGGGCCCAGACCCGGGTGTCGATGAGCTCGTGCGGGACCGAATAGCGGACCGCGTCGACCGAGATCGTCGACTCCCAGGTCACCCTGCGGGTGGTGCCGAACGCCGCGGTGAACGGCCGACGCGGCAGAGGATGCAACCGCTGGCGTTCCTCCGCGAGCCGCTCGATGGGCTTGCGCCGCGTCGCCTTGTGCGTTCGGGAATTGACGTCGTCGCAAAATACCCGGCAGGCCGCCTCGAGCTCACCGAAGGTCTTGTACTGCTCGCGCAGATTCACGTCCCTGGGCACCAGGTCGGCTTTGGCGATCTTCACCGTGGATTCGCTGCCGCCCTTGGTTTCCGGGTCGGCCGGCAGACAGGTACGTATGGTCGTGCCGTAGTGCCGGGCGACCTCGACGATTTCGGGATTACGGACCGCAATCCCGGCGACGTGGTCAATGGTGACCGTTTTCTCGTTGTCCGTGAGGACGTAGGCGGGGACTCCGCCGATCCTGCGGAACGTGGCATCCAGACAGGCAGTGATCGTCGGAAGTGTCTTGTCCCAGATCGGAATCACCACCCGGAATCGGGACCAGGCCACCCACGCGCAGAACAGCGTGGTCTTGCGGCCTTTGATCACCGGCCCGTCACCGAAGTCGTACTGAACCCAGAGCCCGGGCTCGGTCACCCACGGCCGATAGACTCGGCGCCGCCCGGCCCTGAACTGGGATTTTGCCTCAGCGACGGTGCGGCGGGTGGTGCGTTCACCGCCGGTGAAGCCCATCGCGGCAATCCGCTTGTGGACCACGTCCGCGCGGATGCGGCCCTGTGAGCGGACCACCAGTTCCTCGATCTTCGGCAGGTAGTCGTCGATCGCTCTTGCCCGGTGACGGCGCTGGTCAGGATGCTGGCCGGCGGCCCGCATCTTCACATACCGGGCCACCGTGTGGTGGTCGCACCCGGCCAGCTCGGCCGCGGCACGGTAACTGCCTGTGAGGTCGTATGCCTCAAGGATCTCCATGATCTCCCTGCTGTTCTTCACCCACTCGAGCTTCGCCGAGCGGTACTACTCGGGGCGAGCGGGGAGAAGATCTGGCCGTACGCGGGGAAACCCGTGGCCATAAATTGCGCGGTATTTGGCCGCACACGGGGAGCTTACGGAGACCGCCGTCA
>NZ_JBIVMF010000091.1:0-1957 GCF_044752945.1 Streptomyces sp. NPDC088554
TGCTCACCCACCGCCAACGCAGCCAACCCCGACAGAAGCTCACCACGACCCCGGCCCACCACCACCGCACGCCGCTCCAGCACCGACCGCGTACCGACGAGCGAGCGTGCCACAGTCACTACGTCCAGCTCAGGGTGCTCCGTGACGTACGAACGCAACCGCTCCGCCTGCCCCCGCAGACCCGCCACACCCCGACCCGACACCACCCACGGCACCACAACCGGCGCCACACCCACAGACTCGACCACCGGCCCGGAAAGCGCCTGCTCCAGAACCACATGCGCGTTCGTCCCACTGATACCGAACGCGGAGACGCCCGCCCGGCGAGGCCGATCTACTTCCGGCCAGTCCTGGCGTTCCATCAGGATTCGTACGCTGCTTGCCGACCAGTCCACCTCGGGGGTCGGTTCGGTGACGTGGAGCGTCTGGGGCAGAACCCCGTTCCGTAGCGCCATCACCATCTTGATGACGCCCGCGACACCAGCCGCCGCCTGCGTATGACCGATGTTGGACTTCACCGAGCCGAGCCAGAGCGGCCGATCCTCGGGGCGTCCCCGGCCATACGTCTCGACGATCGCCTGAGCCTCGATCGGGTCGCCGAGGCGAGTACCCGTGCCGTGTGCCTCCACCGCGTCGATGTCAGCCGGGGTGAGACGGGCCGAAGCCAGCGCCTGATGGATGACCTTCTGCTGGGCGGCGCCGTTGGGGGCGGTGAGGCCGTTGGAAGCACCGTCCTGGTTCACGGCCGAGCCGCGTACAACAGCGAGAATCTGGTGGCCGTTGCGCTCCGCGTCAGCAAGCCGCTCGACCGCGAGGAGGCCGATACCCTCGCCCCAACCCGTACCATCCGCGTCGGCGGAGAAGGACTTGCAGCGACCGTCCGAGGCAAGGCCCCCCTGACGTGAGAACTCCTGGAAGACACCCGGGGTCGCCATGACCATCACACCGCCTGCGAGCGCGAGTGTGCACTCGCCCTTGCGCAGCGCCTCGACGGCCCAGTGCAACGCCACCAGGGACGACGAGCAGGCCGTGTCGACAGTCACCGCCGGGCCCTCGAAACCGAACGAGTACGACAGCCGGCCCGACATCACACTCGCCGCGTTGCCAATACCAACGTGACCATCCACCTCTTCCGGTGCGCCCTCCAACACGACGGGGTAGTCCTGTCCGCTGGTGCCGATGAAGACGCCGGTCCGGCTGCCGCGCAACGCCGCCGGGTCGATGCCCGCCCGTTCGAAGGTCTCCCACGCCGTTTCGAGGAGGAGCCGCTGCTGCGGGTCCATCGCCAACGCCTCACGCGGCGAAATACCGAAGAAGCTGGCATCGAATTCTGCGGCGTCGTAAAGGAATCCACCTCCGGCACCCGTGCCCGGGGTGGTCGGGTCCCACCCTCGGTCCAGTGGCAGACCGCCGACCGCGTCGCTACCGCTGAACACCAACTCCCAGAGATCTTGAGGTGAGTTGACTCCACCCGGGAAACGGCAGCCCATGCCGACAATCACTACCAGCTCGTCGGTACCGGCCCTGTCGCCGTCGTGCGTGTGCGGCATGGGGAGGTCAGCGGGCTGCGTCTGGTCGGCGAAGTCCGTGGGGAGGAGACGTTCGGCGAGGTGCCCTGCGAGTGCGGCCGGGGTCGCGTGGTCGAAGACCAGGGTCGCGGGCAGCCGCAGGCCGGTCACCTGGACGAGACGGTTACGGAGTTCCACCGCGATGAGGGAGTCGAAACCCAGGCTCTTGAAAGGTTGTTGGGCTCCCACCTCCTCCGTATCGTCGTGGCCGAGGACTGCCGCTGCGTGCCTGCGCACCAGCGCCAACAGCTCGCGCTCCCGTGCCGCGTCGGACAACCCGGCCAGATGCCCGGCCAGCTCCTGTTCGCCGGTGGCTGCATCGGCAGCGGCGGCTGCCGTCCGGCGCCGTACACCCGCCGACGCCGGGACCAGGGTGCGGATCAGCTCCG
>NZ_JBIVMF010000092.1:0-1956 GCF_044752945.1 Streptomyces sp. NPDC088554
TACGGCGCTGGTGGAGATGGTGGTCCGGGCCGGTGACGAGGCCGGCTGCGCGGGCCTGGACGAGCTTTCCCTCATGCAGCCCCTGGTGATTCCGCCGAGCAGCGCAGTGACGGTCCAGGTCACGGTCGGTGCACCGGACACCGAAGGCCGCCGCCCGGTGAGCATCCACTCCCGGCCGCAGGACGCCGACACCACCATTCCCTGGACCCGGAACGCCCAGGGCCTGCTGGCCGAGCGTGCAGTCGATGCTGTGGAGACTGACTGGGCGAGGGCCTGGCCGCCGGTGGCCGCCGAGACCCTGCCCGTGGACGGTTTCTACGATGACCTGGCTGAGGCCGGGTATGGCTACGGCCCCGCCTTCCAGGGGCTGAAGGCCGCTTGGCGTGAGGGCGACACGGTCTTCGCCGAGGTCCAACTACCCGATGTGGTACGGGAAGAGGCGGCTGCGTACGCTCTCCACCCGGTCCTCCTCGACGTAGCCCTACAGACCGTTGGCCTTGTCATGGACGTGGGCGGTGACACCACCGGGGTACGGCTGCCGTTCATCTGGTCCGACGTGTCCTTCCACGCCTCCGGTGCCTCCGCGCTACGGGTACGGCTCGCCAGGACCGGCCCGGAAACGGTCACCTTCGCCGTCACAGACCCCGCTGGCCGCACCGTGGCATCGGTCGGCTCGCTCGTCCTGCGTCAGGCCGTCACCGGCGCTCCGCGCCCCACTCGCGACGGGCTCCACGAGGTGGTCTGGAACCAGCTCCTCGATATCCCGGCCGCCGCTCCCACGGCTGGGTACGCAGTCGTCGGCACCGTCGGCGAGATGGTCGGCGCGTACCTGGACCCGGACACGGAGGTATATCCGGACTTCGCCGCCCTGTATGCGGCCCCGGGCGAGACATCTGCGACGGTCATTGCCGTCATCGACACCACCGAGGACGTGAACGGCGGCGCCGGTGTGCGTGTGGCGTTGGAGCGTGTTTTGGGTTGGGTGCGGGGGTGGTTGGCGGGGGATCGGTTTGTTGGTTCTCGGTTGGTTGTTGTGACGTGCGGGGCGGTTGCTGTTGGTGTGGGGGAGGTGTTGAGGGACGCGGCGGGTGCTGCGGTGTGGGGTTTGGTGAAGTCGGCGGAGTCGGAGAATCCAGGGCGTTTTCTGCTGGTGGATGTGGATGGTTCAGCTGAGTCCTGGCGTGCGTTGTCGCTGGTCGAGGTTCTGGGTGGTGACGAGCCGCAGTTCGCGTTGCGTGGTGGGCAGGTGTTTGTTCCCCGTCTGGTGCGGGCTGGTGAGGATGCCGTTCTGCTGCTGCCTCCGACCACAACGGATGCGTGGCGTCTGGAGACTGGTGAGACGGGCAGCCTGGACGGGCTGCGCCTAGCCCCTGCCGCAGATGCGGAGGCGGTGTTGCTGCCGGGGCAGGTGCGGATCGCGGTGCGTGCGGCGGGCCTCAACTTCCGTGATGTTCTCGGAGCCCTGGGCATGTATCCCGGCGGGCTCGACCTCCTGGGCAGTGAGATAGCCGGCGAGGTGCTGGAGACCGGCGAAGAGGTGAGCGGCCTCGCGGTGGGCGATCGTGTTATGGGCCTGGTGCCCGGTGGTTTTGGTCCGGTGGTGGTGGCTGATCGGTGGCGGGTGGTGCGGATGCCGTCTGGTTGGGCTTTTGCTCAGGCGGCGGGTGTTCCGGTTGCTTTTCTGACGGCTTTGTATGGTCTGCGGGAGTTGGGTGGGCTGGCGGCGGGTCAGCGGGTGTTGATCCATGCTGCTGCTGGTGGTGTGGGTATGGCTGCTGTCCAGCTTGCTCGGCTGTATGGTGCCGAGGTGTATGCCACGGCCAGTGCTCCCAAGCAGGGTTATGTCCGTGGTCTGGGTGTTGCGCCCGAGCGTATTGCTTCTTCCCGGAGTTTGGACTTTGCGGGTGTTTTCCCCCGGGTGGATGTGGTGTTGAACTCTCTGGCGGGGGAGTATGT
>NZ_JBIVMF010000093.1:0-1683 GCF_044752945.1 Streptomyces sp. NPDC088554
AGCCTCGATCCACCGACGTGATGCCTGTGGATAACTTTCAGGAGAACGAGGAAGTGCCTTGTGACCTGCGATGATGGGAGTTCTTCAGGCTTCCGGCACGCACGATCAGCAAGGCACTTCCGAGATGCAAGTTTCCCATACGCCGGCGGCGGTCTCCGCTGCGTTCGATGATCCGAATCTGATCGCGCAGGCCGGGCTGGTCCCGGTGATGCGGCTGGCCGAGCGGTGCGGGCTGTCGCGGCTGGTCGCCGAGAAGGTGAAGCTGACCGGGACGAAGAACGGCGCGGGTGCGGCGGCGGACGCAAAGGTCACCAGCGTCGTGGGCGGCATGGTCGCGGGCGCGGACAGCATCGACGACCTGGACGTGCTGCGTCATGGTGCGATGCCTGCCGTGTTCGGCGGCGTCCGCGCCCCGTCCACGCTGGGGACGTTCCTGCGCGCGTTCACCCACGGCCACGCTCTGCAACTCCACGCCGTGCACCGCAGGTTCCTGGGCGCGCTGGCCGCGTACACCCCGCTGCTGCCCGGCTCCGGCGAGAAGGCGTTCATCGACGTCGACTCCACCCACAAACGCGTCTACGGCCGGGCCAAGCAGGGCGCCGAGTACGGCCGGTTCAAGGGCATCCGCACCCTGCACCCCCTGCTCGCCACCCTCTGCACCCCCCACTCGCGGCCGGTGATCGCCGCCGTGCGGATGCGCCGCGGCAAGGCAGCCGACTCCCGCGGCGCCCCGAAGTTCGTCAGTGAGGCCCTGGCCACTGCCGTCGAGGCAGGCAGCACCGGCCTGCGCATCCTGCGCGCGGACTCCCAGTTCTACAACGCCGGAGTCATCGCCGCCTGCCGCCGGGCGGATGCCCACTTCTCGATCACCACCGGCATGAACCCCTCCATCAAACGCGCCGTCCTCGCCATTCCGGACACTGCATGGCAGCAGATCAGCTACCCGACCGGGATCCCCGATCCGGACACCGGCGAGCTCATCCCGGACGCCGAGGTCGCCGAGATCCCCGCCTACACCGCGTTCGCCAGCCGCAAGAAGACCGAGCGGGTCACCGCCCGCCTCATCGTGCGCCGGGTCCGCGACCTGGCCAGACCAGCCACCATCGGCGAGCAGGGCGCACTGTTCCCCGTCTGGCGCTACCACCCCTTCTTCACCGACAACCCCGCCCCCACACTCCAGGCCGAACGCGAACACCGCCACCACGCGGTCATCGAGCAGGTCATCGCGGACAGCAAAGCCGCAGCCTTCGCCCACCTGCCCTCCGGCCACTTCCACGCCAACTCCGCCTGGCTCACCCTGTGGGCCATGGCCTACAACCTGCTACGGGCCGCCGGCGCCCTGACCTCGGCCTTCCATGCCAAGGCCACCACCGCCACCCTCCGCGCCCACCTGGTCAACGTCCCCGCCCGGATCGCGCGTTCCGCCCGACGCATCACCCTGCACCTGCCCCGGCGATGCCCCTGGCAGCACGCCTGGACACACCTGTTCGACACCGTCCACGCACCGCCCGAACCAGCCTGACCTCCCTGTCCACCCCGCCCAACTGGGCCCAACCAGAGCTGAAATCGTGGAAAAGCCGGGCAGACCGGCAAATACCCCATGCCTGCATCCAGTCGGCAATCCCACGCCCGGCCCAGCGAGCCTCAAAAACCGGCTTCAGAACCGACCGGTGGATCGAGGCT
>NZ_JBIVMF010000094.1:0-1664 GCF_044752945.1 Streptomyces sp. NPDC088554
GACTTGGCCGACACCACCCACGACACAGCACCCACCACCCCCGCCACAGGCTCGGGTTCAGGAACCGGAACCGGAACCTGCTCCAGGATCACGTGGGCATTGGTCCCACTGATCCCGAACGACGACACGCCCGCCCGGCGGGGGTGGTCGCTCTGCGGCCAGTCGCGGGCCTCGGTCAGCAGCTCCACCGCACCACTGGACCAGTCGACCTGATCCGTCGGCTCAGCAGCATGCAGTGTGGCGGGCAGCGTCTCGTGCCGCATGGCCTGGATCATCTTGATGACGCCCGCCACACCGGCAGCCGCCTGTGTGTGTCCGATGTTCGACTTCACCGAGCCGAGCCAGAGCGGTTGGTCTTCGGACCTCTCCTTGCCGTACGTGGCCAGCAGCGCCTGAGCCTCGATCGGGTCCCCGAGCGGAGTACCCGTACCGTGTGCCTCCACCACATCCACCTCGGCGGCGGACAGTCCGGCAGAGGCCAGCGCCTGCCGGATCACCCGCTGCTGCGAGGGACCGTTCGGAGCGGTGAGCCCGTTGCTCGCACCGTCCTGGTTGACCGCACTGCCCCGCACCACCGCCAGCACCTCATGGCCGCGCTCCCTCGCCAGCGACAGCGGCTCCACCAACAGCACACCCACGCCCTCGGCCAGGCCGAAACCGTCGGAGTCGGCGGAGAACGCCTTGCAGCGGCCGTCCACCGACAGCCCGTGCTGCCTGGAGAAGCCGGTGATCCCGCCCGGCGTGGCCATCACCGTGACCCCACCGGTCAGCGCCAGGTCGCATTCCCCGGCTCGTATCGCCTGTACGGCGAGGTGCAGCGCGACCAGGGACGACGAACACGCCGTGTCCACCGTCACCGCGGGACCCTCCAGGCCCAGCGTGTACGCGACGCGGCCGGAGACAACCGAGGTGACACTGCCCGTCAGGGCATAGCCTTCCAGCTCCGGTGACTGCTCGACAGCGTTGTAGCCCTGGTGCCAGGCACCGGCGAAGACGCCTGTACGGCTGCCATGCAGCGAGGCCGGATCGATCCCGGCGCTCTCCAGCGCCTCCCAGCAGGTCTCCAGAAGCAGCCGCTGCTGCGGGTCCATGGCCGTGGCCTCGCGCGGCGAGATCCCGAAGAAGCCCGCGTCGAAGCCGCCGGCGTCGATAAGGAAGCCACCCTGCCGGGTGTAGGTAGTACCGCTACGCTCCGGGTCCGGGTCGTACAGCCCGTCGAGGTCCCAGCCCCGGTCGGTCGGGAAGTCGACGACCCCGTCACCGCCGGAGGCCACCAGATCCCACAGTTCCTCCGGGGATCCGACACCGCCCGGGAAGCGGCAAGCCATCCCGACGATCGCCACCGGTTCGTCGCTCAGCGCGACGAGGGCGGTCTGGAGCTGCGGCGCCGGTCCCGCGCCGATCAGTTCGGAGTACAGGTAAGCGGCAAGGGAGTTGGGGGTGGGGTAGTCGAAGACGAGGGTGGGCGGGAGCCGGAGTTCGGTGGCGGTGTTGAGCCGGTTACGGAGATCCACCGCCGCCAGCGAATCAAAGCCCAGCTCCTTGAACACCTGGTCAGGACGGACTGCGTCGGGGGTGGTGTGGCCGAGGACGGTCGCTGCATGCGAACGGACCAGATCCGTCAGCACACCACGTACCTCGCTCTCGCCAAGACCACTCAGCCG
>NZ_JBIVMF010000095.1:0-1531 GCF_044752945.1 Streptomyces sp. NPDC088554
CAAGGCCGTGAAGTTTGCGGGTTGGGTTGGGTTGTCAAGGGCCTGCGGGCGCGAGGATTTCGATGCGGGTGGTGGCTTTGTAGCTGGTCCGGTCGATGCGGGGGCCGCGGGCCTGGTACTTGGAGATGGCGCGTTTGATGATGCGGGGGCTGGCGCGTAGTCGCCGTGCAGGCAGCAGGGCGGCCAGGACGTGTCGGCCGATGGTGCCGACGAGGTCGATGACCGTGTCGGCGATGACGCCCGCGGCCTGGATGACCAGGTCGCGGGCGGTCTGCCAGGCGATGGAGAGGCTGGCGCGGTCGGGATCGGTGCCGTATCGGGTGCTGGTGGCGTCCGCCATGGCAGTCCGCAGCAGCTGGTAGACGACCAGCAGGGCGTAGATCTCCTGGTCGATGCCGTCGGGAGTGCGGGCCCGCAGGACGCGGCCACCGAGGATGGTCGACTTCAGTTCCAGGTAGGCCGTTTCGATCTCCCAGCGCTGGTGATACAGCGTGGTCAGTGCGGCTGCCGGGTGGCGGTGGTGGTCGAGCAGGGTGGTGGCCAGCCGGTAGAGGCCGGTGTGCGTCCCGGCGGTGGTGGTGATGGTGATCTCGCAGTCGATGACGCGGACGTGCAGGCTGCCCAGGACGGAGAGGTAAGAGCCGTCCGGGTAGCGGGCCAGGACGGGCATGCGGCGGCCGTTCTTGAGCCTGACCAGGACCTCGGCTCCGGTGGCCGCGATGTCGGCCACCAGTTTTTGGGCGCCGAAGTTGCGGTCGGCGAGCAGGATCATCCCCGTGCGCAGGCTGGGCAGCAGGCGCGGGGCGTAGGTGGTCTCGCCCGAGGTGGTGGGGCCGAAGACCGCGTCGATGAGGGTGCGGGTGCCACAGGCGACCAGGGCGAGCAGACGGACCTGCGGGTATCCGGTCCCGCCGTGGTTGCCGGCCTGCTTGGTGAACCTGGTCAGGACCGCGGGGGTGTCGGGGACCGTCAGGACGGTGCCGTCCAGCGCGACCACCAGCAGGCCGTGCCAGCGGGTCCCCGGCCCGTGCCCGGTCGCGGCCGGGCCCCGCAGCAGGTCGAACAGCCACCGCAGCGGTTTGCTGCCGACGCGGCGGCGGGCCTGGGCCAGCGCACTCGCCGTCGGCGAGACCACCGGCAGGCCGGCCAGCGCCCCGGTGAGCTTGCGCCACACGCCGGAGTATCCCGTCTCCGGGAACAGGCACCCGGCCAGGAGCAGGTACACCACGACCCGGGAGGGCAGATCCCGCAGCCGCGACTGCACGGCTCTGGTCGCGCTCAGTGCCGCATCGACCATCTCGAAGGGCACCAGCTGCGTGAGTTCGCCCAGATGACCAGGCGCAAACCGGTCTCCGGCCACCGTGACGGTACGCGTGATGGCACACTGTTCGGACAGCGGAGCCTCCGGTCTTGTGAACGGCTTGTCTTGGTCGACTGCCAGTTCTACCGGGGCTCCGCTCCTCATGTCCGCCGAAACCGCACCTCAAGGCCCTCTGGACAACGCAGCCAGAGCCATAACTTCACGGCCTTG
>NZ_JBIVMF010000096.1:0-1487 GCF_044752945.1 Streptomyces sp. NPDC088554
CCCAGGTTGGGTTTGGGGTGGTTCGGGCCTGCTGGGGTTATGTGGCGAGCTTGACGTCCGTGGGCGTGCGGGGTTCGTAGAAGGTGCCGTCGCGGAGCATGGCGAACAGGACGCTGATGCGTTGACGGGCGAGGCGGAGGAGGGCTTGGGTGTGGGTTTTGCCGCGGGCGCGTTGCTTGTCGTAGTAGGCGCGGGAGACGGGGTCGGCGTTCATGCAGGCGAAGGCGGAGAGGAACATGGCGCGTTTGAGCTGCCGGTTTCCGCCTCGTGGGGCATGTTCGCCGTGGATCGAGGTGCCGGACTGCTTCGTGGTGGGGGCGAGGCCGGCGTAGGAGGCGAGGTGGGCTGCGGTGGGGAAGCCGGTGCCGTCGCCGACGGTGACCAGCAGGACGGCGGCGGTCCTGACGCCGACGCCGGGCATCGACGTCAGGACCGGGGAAAGAGGGTGGGCCTCCAGCAGGGCGTTGATCTGGGCTTCCATCGCCCGTCGCTGGGTGTGGACGGCGGCGAGCGAGGCGGCCAGGGAGGGCACGACGATGTCGAGGGTGCCGGTGCCGGGCACGACGACGGTCTGTTCGTCGAGCGCGTCGAAGACATCGTCGATCAGCCGTGCGGCCATGCGCGGCGCCTTGGGCCGGATGAGCTCGACGAGTCTGCGGCGGCCGGCCTTGCGCAGTGCGGCCGGGGAGCCGTGGCGCTCCAGCAGCCAGGTGACGGCCTGGTGGTCGAGGCGGGGGCCGAGGACGCGCTCCAGCGACGGGTGGAACTGCGTGAGCAGGCCGCGTATCCGGTTGGAGGTGCGGGTGGCCTCGGCCGCGAGGTCCTGGTCGAAGCCCACCAGGACGGTCAGCTCGGCGGTGATCTCGTCGGTGAGCTCCAGCGAGCGCAGGGTGTGCGGCATGGTGCGGGCCGCGTCCGCGATCACAGCGGCATCCTTCGCGTCCGTCTTCGCCTCACCCGGGTAGAGGTCGGCGATCCGCCGCATGGCCAGGCCGGGCAGGTAGGCGACCTTGCAGCCCGCGTCCCGGGCGACGGTGAGCGGGAGGGCGCCGATGGAGGCGGGCTGGTCCACGATCACCAGCACAGTGCCGAACTTCGCGGTCAGCTTGTCGAGGACGGCCCGCAGCCTCGGCTCGCTGTTGGGCAGCTGCTTGTCGAAAACCTTCTTCCCGGCCGGCGTGAGCCCATGACCGTGATGAGCACTCTTGCCGACGTCCAGGCCGAGGAACACGCCTACGTCTTCGGTGTCGAACATCGCACCCTTCCAGGGGTGTTGAGCGTGCCGGCCTCGGCAGCGGTGTCGTACGCGCGCATCCACGTTATGCAGACCTGCCGCCCGCGAACCGTCCGGCGTTGCGCCGGACCGGGCGGTGGCCGGACCTCTCATCAGCGTCTCCGACGGCACCTCCCGGGCCCGGCGACACCACCCCCCAGGTCATGCCTTCGACAGGGGGCAAAAGTCATACCGGGCCCGGAGGCCAGCGGCC
>NZ_JBIVMF010000097.1:0-1261 GCF_044752945.1 Streptomyces sp. NPDC088554
CCACGAACGGCAGCCAGCCTGAGAGCCACACCCCACCCCCCTGGGTGCCACAACCCTACGAATGGCTGCGGGCAACCCGTGATCTGAAAGGTAGGCCGCCTGATGCCGCACCGCCCCGCCCCGCTTCGTCCCGCCGCTCCCGCTACCCGTGCGAACGGCGACGGGACCATCTACCAGCACCGGGACGGACGCTGGGAAGCCGCCGGATACGTACTCGCCCCCGGCAACACCCGCCGCCGCGTCCGCGTCTACGGCACTACTCGCAAGGACGCCCTGGCCAAGCTCACCGAGAAGATCGCCGCCAGCAACCGCGGCCTCCCCGTCCCCTCCGCACAAGGCAGCGTATCCGCGTACCTGACCTACTGGCTGGAGACCGTCGCCGTCCACCACCTCCGCGAGAACACCCACACCCGCTACACCGCTGTCACCCGGCTCTACCTCATCCCCGGCCTGGGGCGGAAGAAGCTCGCCAAGCTCACCGCCAAGGACGTCCGCACCTGGCTCAACCAGCTCCGCACCACCTGCCAGTGCTGCGCACGCGGCCTCGACACCGCCCGCGACAAGCCCCGCTGCTGTGCGATCGGCACGTGCTGCGGCAAGCGGCTCTCCCCGCTGACCCTCGCCTACATCCACTCCGTGCTCAAGTCCGCCCTGGAGCACGCTGTCCGGGAGGAAGAAATCCCGCGCAACGTCGCCCGCAACGTCCGCACCGGCACACCCCGCCCCCGCCGCTTCGAACCCCTCACAGCCGAGGAAGCGTGCGACTTCCTCGCCGCCACGGTCGGGCACCGGCTGAGTGCGCTGTTCGAACTCGCCCTGCGCACCGGGCTCCGCAAGGGTGAACTCCTCGGCCTGCGCTGGGAAGACCTCGACCTCGACGCGGGCACCGCCGCAATCCGCCGAACCTTGCAGCGCACCAGCACAGGCGGGCTCACCACGCTGCCCACCAAGACCCGGGCCTCCGAACGCCGCATCGCCCTCCCCAACCGCTGCGTCCAGTCCCTGAAGCTCCATCAGGAACAGCAGCAAGAGCAGGAAACTGCGGGCTCCCCTTGGCTGCACGACGGGCACGTTCACCACCGCGCAAGGCCGACCGATCGACCCGACCAACCTCACCCGCACCTTCACCACACTCCTCCGCAGGGCCGGTCTCCGCCGAATCCGCTTGTTGAGTCGGCCCGGGGCGCGGTGCCGGGATTGCTCCCGGTCCGTTTCCCCGGACCGCTCGCCGAACCCGCCGTACCGATCTCTCGGTAACGGG
>NZ_JBIVMF010000098.1:0-1242 GCF_044752945.1 Streptomyces sp. NPDC088554
CCGCATCGGAAAGCCGTTCCACAAGCAGCAGACCCACGCCCTCGGACCAACCCGTACCATCCGCATCAGCGGAGAACGCCTTACAACGACCGTCAATGGCCAGGCCCTGCTGGCGGGAGAACTCGACGAACGCCGTCAAGTTGGGCATGACCGTCACACCGCCTGCCAGCGCCATTCCGCATTCACCCTGGCGGATCGCCTGGACAGCAAGGTGCAGGGCGGCCAGGGAGGAGGAACAGGCGGTGTCGATCGTAACGGCCGGGCCCTCGAAGCCGAAGGTGTAGGAGAGCCGCCCGGACATCACACTGCTGTGATTGCCGGTCATCAGGTGCCCCTCGGCGTTGTCCGGCCCACCGATCAGGGAATCCTCGTACCCCTGGTGGGAAGCGCCGACGAAGACACCGGTCCGGCTGCCCTTGAGTGCCAGCGGGTCGAGGCCCGCGTGCTCGAAAGTCTGCCAGGCCGTTTCGAGGAGAAGCCGCTGCTGCGGGTCCATCGCCAACGCCTCACGTGGGGAAATACCGAAGAACTCGGCGTCGAACTCACCCGCGTCGGGGAGGAACCCACCGGAACGCACATGAGTGGTGCCGGGGTGCTCGGGATCAGGGTGGTATAGGGCATCGATGTCCCAGCCACGGTCGTCGGGGAAGTCCGCGATGGCGTCCGAGCCTGAGGTGACAAGCTGCCACAGATCCTCGGGCGAGTGGATCCCGCCCGGATAGCGGCAGGCCATGCCGACGATGGCGATCGGCTCGTCCGAGGCGAGGGCCAGCGATGCTGGGGCATCCATAACGGTCAGCCCGAGCAGTTCCGCCAGGAGATGATCGGCGAGCGCCAGTGGTGTGGGGTGGTCGAAGACCAGGGTGGTCGGCAGGGGCATGCCCGTCGCCTCGGTGAGGCGGTTACGGAACTCCACCGCCATCAGCGAGTCGAACCCCGCCTCGCTGAACGGCTTCCCAGGCTCGACCGCCTGGGCGTCGGTGTGTCCCAGCACGGTGGCAGCGTGCGTCCGTATCAGCAGAACGAGTTCACGGCGCCGCTCGGCCTCGGCCAGTCCGCCGAGGCGCCGGGCCAACTCCGGTGCGTCTGCATCTGATTCGGGCTCGGACTGTACGTCGAAGGTTCCCCCGAACTCCGGCAGGTCACCGATGAGAGGGCTGGGCCGGGTCACGGTGAAGGTCTGGCCGAACCGGGCCCAGTCGATGTCCGCGACGGTGACCGTGGTGTCGTCCAGTTCCAGCG
>NZ_JBIVMF010000099.1:0-1232 GCF_044752945.1 Streptomyces sp. NPDC088554
CTAGTGCCGTATCAGGCAACGTTGGCCCTGTCGATGACCGCGCGTAGGCGCCGGTCGTCGGCGTGGCGGTTTCGCCAGATGATGTAGCGGCGGATCATGCTGCCCTGCTCTTTGTGGGTGGCGTGGTCGGTGCCGTCGAGGGTGAAGTAGCGCAGGGCGGTGAACTGGGCCTCGATGCGGTTGAGCCAGGAGCTGTTGGTCGGGGTGTAGGCGATCTCGACGTTGTTGTCCGCGGCCCAGGTGCCGACCCGCTGGCAGCGTTTCGTGGTCAGGTGCGGGGAGAAGTTGTCGCAGACGATCGCGATGCGGGTGTTCGGCGGGTAGAGGGTGCGAAGGTAACGGCAGAACTCCAGGAACTGTGTCCGCCTCTTGACGGGCTTGATATGGCCGTAGAGCTTGTCCTTGGCCAGGTCCAGGGCGGCGAACAGATGGCGTACTCCGCCGTAGCGGTTGTAGGTGGCCCGGCGTCTGCGGCGGGGTTCGCGAGCTGGGTCTTTGTGTCTGCCGCCGCGTTCGGCCCACTGCCGGCCGGGGTGGGGCATCAAGTTGAGCGGACCGAACTCGTCCATGCAGAAGACGACATCGGGTTCGCCGTCCTCGGGTATGACCTCGCCGTCGGCGATCGCGTAGAGGTGTTCGACGCGGGCCTTCTTGGCGGCGTAGTCGGGATCGCGGGAGGTCTTCCAGGTCTTCAGGCGTTGAAAGGAGACGCCTTCCTCGCGGAGCAGGATGCGCAGGCCCTCGTGGCTGATGTCGTCGACCACCCCCTCGGCAACCAGGAAGTCGGCCAGCTTGGTCAGACTCCAGGTGGAGAACGGCAGGCCGTGCTCGGTGGGCCGGGACTTGGCGATCTTCTTGATCTCACGGCGCTCGGGCAGCGTGAACGTCTTCGGACGGCCGCCCTTGTACTTCGGGTAGAGCGAGTCGAAGCCATCGGTGTTGAAGTTGTGGATCACATCGCGGACCCGGTCGTCGCTGGTGAACGACACCTCGGCAATCTTCGCCACCGGCATGCCCTGCGCGGACAGCAGCACCATCTGGGCCCGGCGCCAGGTCACCACCGATCCGGTACCCCTGCGGATGATCCGCAGCAGCCGCCGGCCCTCGTCATCATCGATCTCCCGGACCTGTACTCGTTCTGCCACGGGACCAGCATGACGGGTCCGTGCCGTCCGTGCCGACACCCGGACGGCGCGCCACAACAGGGCAAACGTTGCCTGATGCGGCACTAG
>NZ_JBIVMF010000100.1:0-1231 GCF_044752945.1 Streptomyces sp. NPDC088554
GCGGTGGCGGTGGCCGGTACGCGGGCCCGTGCCCGTTCCGGTGCCCGGCGTCGGAACGGGTTGCCCCACCGCCACTCCCATCTCCGGGGTTTGCGGTGCCTGTTGGAGCCGGGGCGTGGCGCGGGGGTCGGGTTCGGCGGGGGTACGGGCATGGGTACCGCCGTGAGGGTGTAGCGGCCGGTGGTGTCCGTGGTGGTGAAGGCGTACGGGGCGCCCGAGGCGAGGCGGTTCCTGGCGGTTTCCTGTTCGCCGGGGTCGTCCGTCCACCACCGCAACGCGGCAGGCCCGTCCAGCACCCCCGGCCCACCCGGCGCACCGGTTCTCACGGGAACGAGCGCCGCCCTCGGAACCCATACCGCGCACGGGTCGGGGTCCAGCCCATCGGCGATACGCCGGGCCTGCGCGCGGAGCCAGCGCAGCGCCCGTTCCGGGGAGACCGCCTGCCGGGTACCCAGCACCACCCACACCGTCCCCCCGTCGACCGGGCCCTCACCGGTCACCGTCACCAGGTAGACACGGGAGTCGGCCACGACTACCGCCCGCTCCCCCGCCGCTTCCGGCGCAGCTCGGCCAGTGCCCGTAACTGCCGCCGTTCCCGGTCTGTGGCCTGCCGGACCCTGACCGTGCGGGCGTTCCAGGTGTGGCCGGTGGGGCGGATGAGGCAGACGAGGTTTCCGTAGAGTGCGTGGACCACGCCCGCCATCTCGCGGTCCGGGTCCCAGACCGCCATGCCCACGGTCAGGGTGATCTCCCGGCGCGCCGGCGGGAGGTCGCCGGAGGGGCTGGACACGGCGGTAACCCCGCGCCGGTCCCCGGCCCGGCGATGCGGATGCTCCGCGATCCGCCGCGCACAGTCGAGAACGCTCACCGTCCCGATATCCCGCACCGCGTTCTCCCGACGCTTGTCCCACCACCCACACACATCACACCCCGGAAAAGGGACCAGACCCAGCGGAGGACCGGCACTGGACACCGCACGGGCCCCCGGCACCTCCCGCCCCATCACCGGGAACGCCCCCCATCAACAACCCGATCCAGCCCCTCACCGGGAGCCTGGTAATCGGGGCAGACCGGCCGGCCACACCGACACGGCGGCCAACGCAGCGCCGCACCAGGCAAATCCACACCTTCCACACCACCGTCACCGTCACCCTGAGGCTCGCCATAAACCTTGGGCACAAACCTTCGATCACCCATCACCCAACACCCCTCTGGAACCCCAACCCAACCC
>NZ_JBIVMF010000101.1:0-1208 GCF_044752945.1 Streptomyces sp. NPDC088554
CCGGGTTCGATGCGGTAGCCGCGGATTTTGATTTGGTCGTCGGTGCGGCCGAGGTATTCGAGGTTTCCGTTGTGGTTCCAGCGTACGAGGTCGCCGGTGCGGTACATGCGGGTGCCGGGTGGTCCGTAGGGGTCGGCGGTGAAGCGTTCGGAGGTGAGTGCGGGTCGGTTGAGGTAGCCGCGTGCGATGCCGGTGCCTGCGAGGTAGAGCTCGCCGGGTGTGCCGGGTGTGGTGAGTTGGAGGAGTTGGTCGAGGACGTAGGCGCGTTCGCCGTCCATGGGGCGGCCGATGGGTACGGAGGTGCCGAGTTGTTGGGGGTGGTGGATGTGGTGGCTGATGGAGAGTGAGGTGGTTTCGGTGGGTCCGTAGCCGTCGACGACGGTGGTGTTGGGGTTGGTTTGTGTGATGGTGCGTACGGCTGTGGGGGAGACGGCTTCGCCGCCGGTCCAGATTTCGTGGACGTGGGTGAAGGCTTCGGGGCATTGTTCGGCCATGGTGGTGAAGAGGCCGGCTGTCATCCAGGTTCCGGTGACGTGTTGGTCGGTCATGATTTTGTGGAGGGTTTGTGGGTCGAGTCGTCCGGGTGGGGCGGTGATGACGCGTCCGCCGGAGAGGAGGGGTGCCCATACTTCGTAGGTGGAGGGGTCGAAGCCGTAGGAGGTGTGGAAGAGGACGCGTTGGTGTGCGCCTGTTGTCCATCGTCGGTCCAGGGCCATGGCTGCGACGTTTGCCTGGGTGGTGACGACGCCCTTGGGTACGCCGGAGGAGCCCGAGGTGTACATCACGTAGATGGGCAGCTCGGGGTGGAGCGGCTGGGTGGGGTCGGTGTCGGCCATCGTCTGCCACGTGGCTTGGGTTTCGGGGGTGTCGATGGGTGTGGTGGGTGTGGTGGTGTCGGTGGGGAGTTTGGTGGTGAGGTCGGTGGTGGTGAGGGTGTGGATGACGCCGGCGTTGGAGAGCATCCAGGCGATGCGCTCTTCGGGGTAGTTGGGGTCGATGGGTACGTAGGCGCAGCCGGCTTTGACGATGCCGATCATGACGGCGAGCAGGTCCGCGGATCGTTCCAGGATCAGGCCGATGCGTTGTTCGGGCTGGGCGCCCTGGGTGATCAGCCAGTGGGCGATGCGGTTGGCGCGGGAGTTCAGCTCTGTGTAGGAGAGTTCCACGTCGCCCGCGACGACTGCCACGGTGTCGGGGGTGCGGGCCAC
>NZ_JBIVMF010000102.1:0-1181 GCF_044752945.1 Streptomyces sp. NPDC088554
CTTGCTGGTGATGAGGGGATGGAGCTCCTCGACGCGGCGTGGGGGAGTGGTGAGGCGTTGTTGGTTCCGGTCCGCTGGGATCACAAGGTGCTGCGACGGTCACACCGCGTGCCACGTCTTCTCAGTGAACTGATCGGTGGCCATCGCCGCAGGCGGGCGATGGTCCAGGACAGTGCGGCCGTCGCAGGGACGGTCCGGCACCGTCTGGAGGGTCTGCCGCGAGCCGAAGGCAACCTCCTCGTCCTCGATATGATCCGGGTGCACAGCGCAGCTGTCCTTGGCTACTCCCAGGTCGAAGTAATCGACGGGGAAAGGTCGTTCAAGGAACTGGGCTTCGACTCCCTCACCTCGGTGGAGCTGCGGAACCGGCTGGGTGAGGCGATGGGGCTCCACCTGCCTGCGACCCTCACCTTCGACTACCCGACGCCTGTTGTGCTCGCGTCCCAGCTGTGCGGCGAACTGCTCGGGATGCAGGATGACATGGCTGAGTTCCTGCCGGTCGGTGCCGTTCACGCCGATGAACCGATCGCCATCGTAGGCATGGCCTGCCGCCTCCCGGGCGGTGTCCGTTCCCCCGAGGAACTGTGGGAGCTGGTCCGCTCCGGCCAGGACGCCATTTCTCGGTTCCCGGACGACCGGGGCTGGGATACTGGACCGACTGCCAATGATTTTCCCACAGTTGGTGGATTCCTTTACGAAGCGGGCGAGTTCGACGCAGGTTTCTTCGGGATTTCGCCGCGTGAGGCGTTGGCGATGGACCCGCAGCAGAGGTTGTTGTTGGAGGCGGCGTGGGAGACCTTCGAGCGGGCGGGCATCGATCCGGCGGAGCTGAGGGGCAGTCGTACAGGCGTTTTCGTGGGTGGCTTCGCGCAGGATTACGGGCCTCGGCTGCACGAGTCGGCTGATGGGCATGACGGGCACGCGCTGACCGGCACCACGTCGAGTGTTATGTCGGGCCGCCTGTCGTACACGTTCGGTTTCGAGGGCCCAGCGGTCACCGTCGACACGGCCTGCTCCTCCTCTTTGGTCGCCCTGCACCTGGCGACGCAGGAGTTGCGAGCGGGTGAGTGTGACATGGCGCTCGTCGGCGGTGTGACCGTTATGTCGACGCCGGGCATTTTTGTCGAGTTTTCGCGACAGGGCGGTATGTCCGCTGATGGTCGTTGTAAGTCCTTCTCTGC
>NZ_JBIVMF010000103.1:0-1141 GCF_044752945.1 Streptomyces sp. NPDC088554
GAGGAGGCTGTCGGGGTCGTCGGTGCTGCCGAGGAGTTCTCGTTGCCAGAGGGTGTAGTCGGCGTACTGCACCGGCAGTGGTTCCCACTGGGGAGCGGTGCCCGCGCAGCGTGCTTCGTACGCCGTGGTCAGTTCGGTGGCCAGCGGTCGCAGCGACCAGCCGTCACCGGCAACGTGATGGACCACGAGCATGAGGACGAACTCTTCGGGTCCGGTACGCAGCAGCTTGGCCCGTATGGGGAGCTCGACCGACATGTCGAACGGATGGCGCGCGGCGTCGGCCAGCGCGTCCTCCACGTCCGCCACCGCGACCTCTGTGAGCGGCAGATCGATCCGGGTCGTCCCGTCCACGGGCAGCACGTGCTGGTAGGGCGTGCCGTCAATGTCGGGGAAGACGGTGCGCAGGCTTTCGTGCCGGGCGACCACGTCACCGAGCGCCGCCTCCAGCGCGGCCCGGTCCAGCTCACCCGTCAGCCGAAGCGCCAGCGGGATGTTGTACGTGGCGGAGGGGCCCTCCAACTTGTTCAGGAACCACATGCGTTGCTGCGCGAAGGAGAGGGGGATCGCCTCGGGCCGGACCATGGGAGTCAGAGGCGTACGGACCGTACGACCGTCCAGTTGCTCCACCAGGCCGGCGACGCTGGGTGTCTCGAACAGCCCCCGGATGGAGAGTTCGGCGCCGAGGACGGTGCGGATGCGGCTGACGAGGCGGGTGGCGAGCAGGGAGTGGCCGCCGAGGTCGAAGAAGCTGTCGTCGATGCTGACGGAGGACACACCGAGCACTTCGGCGAAGAGGGAGCAGAGCACCTCCTCGCGGGCGGTGCGCGGGGCGCGTCCGCCGGTGGAGGCGTAGTCGGGCGCGGGCAGAGCGCGCCGGTCCAGCTTGCCGTTGACCGTCAGCGGCAACGCGTCCAGCAGCACCACAGCGGAAGGCACCATGAACTCGGGCAACCGCTCGGCCACATACGCCCGCAGATCACCCAGCAGCCTGCTGAGCCGCCGAGATCCGCTCGGACTGTTGACGAACGCACGAGGTGCGGCGCCCTTGTCCGCGTGGCGGTAGACGTCGGTGTACGCGTCGTGGTCCGGGGTGTGGTCCGGGGTGTCGGTGGTGGTGTCCTGGGGGAGGAGGAGCGCGTCG
>NZ_JBIVMF010000104.1:0-1087 GCF_044752945.1 Streptomyces sp. NPDC088554
TCTCCCACGACGAGCCAGCGGCCGGCCTCCGGCGCCGCCGACAGCCCGGACACCGCCGTCCACTCCACCCCGAACAACGCCTCGTCACGCACCGACCGGCCAGCCGACCCGATCTGATCAGCGGTCACCGCACGCAACGCGAGACGCTCCACAGACACCACCGGCACACCCGAACCATCAACCGCCCACAACGACACCCCGTCGCCGCTCTCCACCCCACACAACCGAACCCGCAACACACCCGAGCCCAGACCCCGCACCACCACACCCGACCACGAGAACGGCAGCACACTCACACCCGCCGAAACACCACCAACCCCACCCACACCAACCGCATGCAACGCCGCATCCAACAACGCCGGATGCACACCAAAACCACCACTCACACCAACCGAGCCCAACTCAACCTCGGCAAAAACCTCCTCACCACGCCGCCACACACCCCTCAGCCCACGAAACACCGGCCCATACACCAAGCCAGCCTCAGCCGCCCGCCCATAAAAACCCTCAATCCCCACAACCTCCGCACCCACCGGAGGCCACACATCCACCAACCCACCAAACCCGGACCCGGACCCATCAGATCCGACCACAGCTCCGACCGACCCACCCGGCATCAGCACACCACTGACGTGCCGAGTCCATGACCCGCCCGCCACCGCGTCCTCCCGCAGCGAAAAGACCTGCACATCCCACCGCTCACCCTCAGCCTTCTCCACCACAACCTGGAGCCGCACGCCCGTCTCCTCGGGCAGCACCAGCGGAGCCTCGATCACCAGCTCCTCAACACAGCCGCATCCCACCTGCTCCCCGGCCCGGACCACCAACTCCACAAAACCCGTCCCCGGGAACACCACAGCCCCATGGACCACGTGATCCGCCAACCACACCTGCCCGGCAACCGACAGCCGCCCCGACAGCACAACCCGACCACCATCCGCCGACTCCACCACCGCCCCAAGCAACGGATGCCCCGCCTCCGCCAACCCGAAATCAGCAGCAACACCCCTCACACCAACCCCCGGAACAGGCCAATACCGCTCACGCTGAAACGCATACGTAGGCAAGGGAACCTGACGTGCCGGGA
>NZ_JBIVMF010000105.1:0-1052 GCF_044752945.1 Streptomyces sp. NPDC088554
CAACCGGAACACCCGCCGCCTGAGCAAAAGCCCAACCAGACGGCATCCGCACCACCCGCCACCGATCAGCCACCACCACCGGACCAAAACCACCGAGGACCAGGCCCATGACACGATCGCCGGCCTGCAGGTCCGTAACGTCCGGTCCGACGTCGAGGACGACACCCGCGACCTCGCTGCCCAGTACCTCCAGACCTCCTGGGTACATGCCCAACGTGTCGAGTACGTCACGGAAGTTGAGGCCCGCCGCACGCACTGCGATCCGCACCTGGCCGGGGGCGAGCGAGGCCACTGCGTCCGGCGCCTCGATGAGGCGGAGTCCGTCGACCCGACCACGTACGTCGACGGCAAGCCGCCAGTCCGGGCGGTGCCCCGGCGGGACAAGTGTGTCGCCGGCGTTCTCTCGGGCGAGGCGCGGAATGAGAAGACGTCCGCCGCGTACAGCGGTGCGGGCGAGGCCACTGCCGAGGGCGGTGAGCAGTGCCGCATCGGAAGCAGGGTCGCCGTCCAGGTCGACCACGGCCAGTTGCCCGGGGTTCTCTGCGGCGGCGGAGCCGATCAGGCCCCAGACCCCCGCGCGACCCAGCCCGGCGACCGGCTCGCCCGGCTCGACAGCCACGGCGTTCCGGGTGATGAGGACCAGCCGGAGCCCGGCGAACCGCTCGTCGGACAACCACTGGCGCACCAGGTCGAGCGCCCGGTGCAGGGCAGTCCTGACCTGGCCGGTGAGCGGCTCGTCGCCCGCATTGTTCGGGGGCAGGGCCTCGTCCAACGATACGACGACTCCGTCGACCGGGACTCCTGAGACGATCAGCTCACCGACGGCGTCGAGGCTGTCGTGAACCCAGGCCGCGGGCAGTTCCGGCACGGCACCGAGCGCCGCCCAGCGGACCAGGTCGACCGGGTCGCCGTCCAGCACGGTCCACTCCAGATGCAGCAGCCCGTCCTGGGTTTTGCGGGTGTCGTTCTCGTCGGAGGTGAGAACGCGCAGGGCGAGAGTGTCGACAACAGCAACCAGATCACCACTGCAATCAGCAGCAACAATCCTCATA
>NZ_JBIVMF010000106.1:0-1036 GCF_044752945.1 Streptomyces sp. NPDC088554
GACCACCGGCTCCGCCGAATGCTTCACCGCATCCAGACGCGCCACATTGAGATTGACGAACCGGACATCGGGACAGGCAAAAACAGTATGACTGGCAGTGGTGAAATCGGAGTACCGCGTACCCACCCCGATAACCACATCCGCCTCAGCCGCCAGCGCATTCGCCGCCGACGTCCCCGTCGAACCGACACCACCCACCGCACAAGGATGATCCCAGGCCAGCGCACCCTTCCCCGCATGCGTATCAGCCACAGGAATCCCCGTAGCCTCCGCAAACGACCGCAACGCCTCACCCGCACCCGAATACACAACCCCGCCACCCGCCACGATCAACGGCCGGCGCGCCCCACGCACCACATCAGCGGCCCGCCTCAACGCATCCGGCTCGGGAAGCGGACGCCCCACACGCCAGACACGACGCCGGAAGAACTCCACCGGCCAGTCATACGCCTGCGCCTGCACATCCTGCGGCAGACACAACGTCACCGCACCCGTCTCCACCGGATCCGTCAACACCCGCATCGCCGCCAACGCAGCCGACACCAACTGCTCAGGACGACTCACCCGGTCGAAATACTTCGACACCGGACGGAACGCATCATTGACACTCACATCCCCCGCCCGCGCGTCCTCCAACTGCTGCAGCACCGGATCAGCAACACGCGTCGCAAACATGTCACTGGGCAACAACAACACCGGCAACCGATTCGTCGTCGCCAACGCGGCACCCGTGATCATATTCGTCGAACCAGGACCCGTCGACGCCGTACACACAAACGCCTGCAACCGATCCCGCATCTTCGCAAACGCCACCGCCGCATGAACCATGCCCTGCTCATTACGCGCCAGGTAATACGGCAGATCAGCCTCACCAGTCCGCGCCGCCTGCAACAACGCCTGACCCACACCCGCCACATTCCCATGCCCAAAAATCCCCCACACACCAGGAATCAGACGCTGCTCCTGCCCGTCGCGCTCGCTGTACTGGTTCGCGAGGAACCGCACGAGGGCCTGCGCAGTGGTAAGCCGTACGGTC